>CAZXVR010000053.1:0-10851 GCA_964644485.1 uncultured Candidatus Poseidoniales archaeon
GATTCTTCATGACCCCAAACTTCGATTTCAGGACAGGCATTCCGGATGGCTTTCACCCCAGCGGTGTGATCTTTGTGAGTGTGTGTCAAAAGGATGTGAGTCGGCTTCAATCCTTCAGCATTCAATGCCTTAATCCATCCTTCACCATCGTACGGATCGATGACGATCGCAACATTGTTTTCTCGATCAATAAATGCAGTATTCATGTTCGCCCAAGGACCCATCTGTGTAACCCAAACCTCGACACCATCGTCTCCTACGGAGACGTCGAATTCCCCATTACCGAGGGCCATGATTACCGATTCGTAGACAGCCAATCAATGGTTCGGATGCTCATTGGCCCCCCTAAAGGGGCGCCAATGGTTTCAAACGGGAGGGCTTTGCTGACAATTTAGGGCGGAGCGCATGCTGCGAGGAGTCAACACGAGGCCGGCATCTCTTGCAGCACTGTTGATTTTGATGATCCTCGCGCCGTTGGCAGTTGCAGAACCAGCTGAAAATGGATTTGAATTGCTCATTGAAATCGATGCACCAGAGAACGGATTGTACTTTTCTGACTCATCAGATATGGAAGTGACACTACGTGTCAAAAATCATGCTGATACAGCAAAAGAACTGACGTATAACCCCGCTTGCCCGTTTGAGTTAATCCTCACAAACGGTGTTTGGCAACTGGATGTAGACGATGAGCGAATTTGCCCAACTCAAAGCCGGGCAATGATGATTCAATCGGGTCAAGAACGCATCCTTTCGACATGGACTTGGGATTGGGGAGATGCCCCAAGTGGTGAAATCGAATTTGAATTCACACAACCAGAAGCAGAGATTACGGCGTCGGAATCAATCATCCTTCACCGCACCGTTGAGATGCCTGAAAACCTCCGTCTTGAAGCGGTTCTTTCAGAAACCATTGGTGAACAGATTGGCCACACATCTGCAATGCCTGCAATGATCCACCTCGCTTTGGTTAATTCAGGAACAGACTCAATCGAATTACCATTTGATGAGAATTGCCGAGTAGAAACAAATGTTCTAACATCGATTCCGTGTGGAATCGGAATCATTGATTCGGGAAAAGAGATGCATCTTGGATGGTCCGAATGGAACTTTGGGGACGCTGTTGACGGCGATTACACGCTCTCATACTCTCTCGCGGGTGTTCAGGGCTCAATGGCCAGTGTAGATACGATGTATACTCAAACACCAACTCATCCAGTTGCAAATTTGAAACCGATTGCATCAATCGATTTGGGAGATGATTTCAGTTGGTATTTCGCACTCGAGAACTCAGCAGATTCTCCAGCCAAATTGTTGTATATGGATACTTGTATTGTTGAAATGCACGTCATATCTCCAAGCGGAGAAATTGTCTATGACACCAGAGGAACTCGTTCTTGTCCCCCTTCCGGATTGGAGCAAAAGATAGCGCCACAAACAACACACATATTGTCATCAGATAGTTGGGATTTCAGAGGTTCCAATGGCTGTGAAATCGATGATGGAGTTCACCTCTTGGTGCTGAGTCAACCCGATCATGAACTTGTTGCAACTCAATCGTTTTTGCATGTAAACAGCGGAGATGATCCAGCCTGTGGATTGAATGAGCAAGACGTATCGGATATCCAATTATCAGTGACCAATTTGTCCGTCTTGTCACCTGATACTCTGGATGAACGTATCTCATTCGATTTGTCGATTTGGAATTCAGGATTAGATACCTTTACTCTTTACTGGCCTACAGATTGTTCTCTAGAGCTGGAACTCGGTTTAGTGGGTGAACATCCAATGCAAATCTGGGCTGAAGATTGCAATGACTTCGCCGGACATGAAATCGCAATTGAACCACAATCGGGACACACATGGTCTACAATTGAAGTTCCATTTGTGAACAATGGCGTTGAATTGGCCCAAGGAACTTGGCACCTGACCATTCAAACAACATCTCTACCTGCATTTTCCACACAAGTCGCTCACACATACGATGGAGCACATGAATCAGTCAATGTAGAAGATAACACAGAACAACTTCTACCTAGTGAATCTAACGAAGAAGTGACTGAGGACGTATTCGATGAAATCGTTATTTCAGGCGCTTGGAATTATGTTACAACGTCAGGTCAAGGATGTTGGTTACTCACAGATTCAATCGGTGTTGAACATGGTTTCATCAGCCACATGCTGGATGCAGATTGGGCTCCCAAACCCGGTTTGAGCGGCACCTACGTAACACAGTCCAGTGTAGCAACCGACGACTGTGTTGCTTGGTCTGGTATCATCATCAAACAAACATTGGATGAGACCGAAACCACACCAGAGATCGTTGCACCTGTGACCCCCCCAGCCCCTCCGCCCACAGCAGTAGATCAAATCATCACATATGCACCAACTTCAGTAGCAGTTGTCGCGACAACTTCCCTTTCACTCATGTCTTTGCTCTATCTCGGAAATACGGAATGGATTCGTATCCCTGCATTGCAAGTTGGTATGGGTCTTATCGGTATGGTCCGCCGAACAGGTGAACACGACGGCGAATACCAGCGTGGACGAATTATGGGTTATCTAGCGGCCAATCCAGGCGTTCACTTCCGGGCTCTGTTAGGGGCCCTTGAAATGAGCAATGGCCAACTCACCCATCACCTCAAACACCTCCAAGATGAAGAGAGAATTTGGAGGCGAAAGGATGGTCGGTTGGTCAGATATTATCCATCCAGCATTCAATCTACACTCGGTGATGATGAGTTGCCTGTGCCCTTGCTCACACCGGATCCAAACAGTTTGCAGGGCAAGATTCTCCGCCTTCTTGACGCTACAGAAAACGACATCGTAAATCTAAGTCAGAAAGAATTGGCAGTGCGCCTTGAGGCAAGCCAACAACTGGTGAGTCACCATCTGCGTACACTCGAGAAATTTGGACTTGTAGAGAGAGAGAAGGTAGGCATGCGATATCGATACCAGTTAACGCGTGAAGCAATCTTCTTGGTGAACAGCAATGACTACGACGTTACCCCTGAATGAGGGAATCTTTAGCGGTTCATTCAATAGGACATCTCAATTGGCCGAGCGTGCACCTTCGGTGCACGCACACGTATGGAGGGGTCGTTAGTGGAGTATGATCCTGCAGCAATTGAGACCCGCTGGCAGGCGATGTGGAGCGAAGCAAAAGCGTTCGAAAGTGAGGTAGACAGCAGTCGCCCGAAATTCTACTGCTTGGAAATGTTCCCATACCCAAGTGGGAAAATGCACATGGGGCACGTTCGCAATTACAGCATTGGCGATAGCATGGCTCGATTCCGCCGCCTCGCAGGATACAATGTCCTTTACCCAATGGGCTACGATTCATTTGGAATGCCAGCAGAAAATGCTGCAAAGAAAATTGGTGGACACCCACATGACGTGACCTGGTCAAATATCGAAAGCATCCGTTCAGATCTGAATCGTATGGGATTCTCATATGATTGGCGAAGAGAGTTGGCCACAAGCGATTCAGCATACTATCACTGGAATCAATGGATTTTCCTCAAGTTCTACGAGATGGGCTTGGTTGAGCGTCGAACGGCACCAACCAATTGGTGTGACTCTTGTGACACCGTTTTGGCAAACGAGCAGGTGAAGAACAACCGTTGTTGGAGATGTGCGGGCGAAGTTCGACAGAAGCACTTTCCAAGTTGGTGGTTAAAGATGACAAAATATGCTGACGAGCTACTCGATCAGTTGGATCACATCGAATTTCCTGAGAATGTCAAGACGATGCAGAGGAATTGGATTGGTCGCTCACATGGCGCAGATATTCATTTTCCAGTAATCGATAGTGATGAAATTATCAAGGCCTTCACCACCAGACCAGATACCATTTTCGGAGTCACATTCGTAACATTGGCCCCTGAACATCCACTATGTGAGTCTCTAGTCTCAGGTACCGAATTTGAGCCAGCCTTCAGAGAACTTGCAAATGAGTGTGCTAGAATCTCAGAATTTGATCGAATCAATATGCTTCGGGATAAGAAGGGTGTATTCCTAGGTCGCTATGCTGCGAATCCATTGACGGGCGAACAGGTCCCAATCTATGCAGGAAACTTTGTCGTCGCTTCGTATGGGACGGGTGCTGTAATGGCCGTTCCTGGGCATGATCAGAGGGATCACGACTTTGCAAAGAAATACGACATCCCGATAGTACAAGTTCTTTCAGAAGAAGAGGGGAAGGATCCGAAAGTTACCGGCCGCGCCTTTGAGGGGTTGGGGTGGATGGTAAACTCAGGTCGACCAGGGTTTGATGGCCTGTATGGAGATGATGCAAAGTCAGCAGTTGTCAAGGCTCTAGAGAGCGAAGGAATGGGTGCGGGTACAATCCAGTATCGCCTGAAGGATTGGCTGCTTAGTCGACAGCGGTTCTGGGGAACCCCAATTCCATTCATCCATTGTGATGCATGTGGAATCGTCCCGGTTCGTGAAGATGACTTGCCGGTAAAATTGCCTCTGGATGTGGTATTCACAGAAGGGCAATCGGGCAATCCATTGGCATCCCATGATGGGTTTGTCAACACAAGTTGTCCTAATTGTAGTGCCCCTGCAAAGCGAGAAACGGATACGATGGACACATTCTATGATTCATCTTGGTATTTCTTGAGATTCACCGATGCGATGAACCAATCAGCCCCGTTTGATAAAATCAACGCGGACTATTGGATGTCCAACGGGGTCGACCTCTACATCGGTGGAATTGAGCATGCCATCATGCACCTTCTCTATGCTCGATTCTTCACCAAGGCTCTCCGAGACGCAGGCTTGAACGATGTATCCGAACCCTTTTCTCGATTGGTTTGTCAAGGGATGGTGAATGCACCTACTCCCTTCTGTGCAGAATGCAATGTTGAACACCATGTCGATTTGGATGGTCAAAATTGCCCAATTTGTGACGGGTCAATGGGTTCAAGATCTGCGAAGATGAGCAAGAGTTTAGGCAACACTGTGAGTCCAGAAGTGATGATTGAAAAATACGGAGCAGACACCGTTCGATTGTTCATTCTCTTCGGCGCGAATCCAGAGGCTGGTATGGATTGGTCAGATTCAGCCATCGACTCAAATTATCGACAGATGAGGTCTATTCATTCAGCCCTGCTTCAGGCGATTGGAAACGAATCACAATCGGGTGTAATGGATGAATGGCTACTAGCCCGCGCACGTCAAGCACGAGAAAAATGGGTCGATTGTATGTCAAATGTTGGCCTTCGAGATGGGGTGATGATTAGTCACTTTGAGATGGTTACAGATTGGCAATGGGCTCAACGCCGAGGCGGTGTTAGCTCCAACGCAGGCCGCGAATATTTGTCCACATGGATACCCATGCTCTACCCTGCGACCCCTCATCTCGCTGAAGAGATGTGGAATTTGCTAGGCCACGATACAATGCTTGCTCTAACAGTATTTGATTTGGAAACAAAGAGCGCTGCATCCCCAGAAGATACGATCGTATTGGGGCAGGAAGAATACTTGCGACGCGTAATTGATCGAGCAAGAAGTGTGCGTGAATTGGCTGAACGCCACACAGATGGTGACCTTACTGCAGTCATCATTCAAACAGCACAAGAGTGGAAGATGAGTCTCGCCTCCCAAGCAGTTCGAATGCATGGTGATGATTTTGATTTCAAACAGGGAGGCAACAAATTCCTCCAAACCCAACAGTGTTTCCAAGATGAGTCAATGAAGGGTGATGTGATGCAATATTGGAGAACCATTGTCGTCGGCCAAAAGAAACGACGGGGTCGAATATACACATGGGGTGAACAGGAGAGGGCACTCGTCTCAAGCGAATACGATGAGATTGAATTCATAGGAAAAAATGCAGCATTTATTGGAATCGCTTTGGGAATCAACAATGTAGAGGTATACCGCGCTGGCGAGGGTGAAGATGTTGCGGGTAAAGCTCGCTCAAGTATTCCATTAGAGCCCGGTATTGCTTGGAGATGATTTGTTGGCAATCGTGTTGTTTGATGGCTTCTGTTCCACCTGTAATCGTTGGGCCCAATGGATCTCCAAACATGATTCAAAAAATGCCTTCGAATTGATTCCGCAGGAATCACCAGAAGGCGATGCTGTGATGCAATCGTGTCCAGATTCAATGATAAATGCAGATTCAGTGTATGTAGTCAACGACAACCAATGGCATGCTCGTTCAAGTGCAGTTTGCCGCATGTTGTGGAAACTCAGATTGCATTGGAAAATTGTAGGTACCATGTTGTGGTTGATTCCTCGACCATTGAGGGACTACGGCTACGACATGTTCGCGAAGCGACGGCACCGTTTGCTTACCGCTGATTCATGAACCCTCAATTACGGGAGGTAAATAGTGAGTTCAAATTCCAATCGTAAGGGGGGGCAAGGAGGCTCTCGAAAACGGAAGAGGCGACGTGGCGGGTCGAAGAAAGATGCACCTGCTCAAATCGATGAAGAGGCAGTGCTTAGGGCAAAAGAGCGCTTTGATCGAACCCCATCTGCAATGGGTCTTCCAGTCAACATCGACCCCCCGCCAAGAGAAATCAAGATGAATTGGAAATTATCACCTGTTCCGAAAAATGTTGAGAGGGAAGTGCACGACATTGTTTGCCGACCCGGCGAATTTGGCTTTCTTGACGATGAACGAGTAGACGAGATCGCTGAACTGCTTGGCGACCGCCCGATTTCACTTGAACAAGCATTGAGCCTTCGAGCCGCCCTCAATCAAGAAAAAGCAGTGTTCAGCCATGGAAGATTACAACGTAGGGCGCGAGAAATGAGTCGGAAATATGAGGGCGGTGAAAGTGTGCTATCACTTTCCAAACGCTATGATTTCCCTCCTGTCAACCTATTCCGTGCAATCCTAACTGCAAGAAATTGGTCAAAAAATCGAATCAAGGAAACTCTTCGCGAACCTGAGAAGAAGTTGAAGGAACGAGATTTGGTGGAATTCAGGAAAGCGGAAGCAGAAGATCGGGTGACACATGTGAATCAAGCAGAGACTCATCACGCTGCAGATTTGTTTGAGAAGGTATTGTGTGATCATTTTACAGCAAATGGTGTTCGTTTTCGAACTCAAACTGAGTTACTGAAGGAGCAGGTCGAATCGGAAGGTCGCCCTGTTCGCACACCTGATTTGTTGATGTTGGATCACGTCGAAATTAATGGCGTACCAGTCGCTTGGATCGATGCCAAGCATTTCTATGGCGCAGGACTTTCATTTCAGCGAAAGAAGACCCAAAAACAAGTCAATCGCTACGCTGAGGAATGGGGTCATGGCGCGATAATTTACAGACATGGATTTTGTGATGGGCTGAAAATGAGGGGAGCTATACTATTGGACGCGAGCCCGATAGATTTGACGGAACTCATCGAACACAATAAGCGATTAAACGATGAGAGACTCAATGAAGATTGAGCGCATCAGAAGCAACCGAGGTTGAAGCAGCCCCGAGTCCCCTCATCTCCAAATTATTGACTACCAAATCTTGCCAATCTTCCTCCAGTGGAAAGTTGCTTGGGACGATTACTGCACTTTCTCCTAACATGCAAAGCCGCGCAACTAGTTTCCCATCTGCAAACCCCGCTCCTGCGAGTGCGCTACCAATCAAGTGGAGAAGATCGACTCGATTTGAATCCTCAAGTAGACCCGAACGCTCTGCGAATTCAGCACTTTTCGCCAATAATTCGGACCACCGAGTAGCATCCCACTGCCCTTCACGCAGTCCAAACAAACAATGTTCTCCCGCGGCTTTAATGGAAAGTTTCCAATCTGCATCGTCGATGTAATTTGAGGTGTGCTGGCTAGATGATTTTCTCCAGACGACGACAAGTGGAATATCAGCATGCCAGGATAACACCGCCCCAGGTCCACCAAGGCCATCCAGTAGTTGAGGACAACCAGGCTCTAGTCGAAGCTCAACACCACTTGCATGCAATGCAGCAACATCACCGAGCCCCCCTGAAAGTCGGCGTTCGACCCTGTGCGCGATATGTATCGAACGGGCCCGCGCAATTTCTTCATCCACGCCCAAGGCTCTTTGGATGGCAAGCGCACAACCAATGGCACCTGCTGCAGATAAACCAAATCCTTGCGAAGCAGGCAATTCACCTACATGTTTCAAATCCCAATCATATTCACCAAATGATGAATCAAGAATTTTCAATTCTTCAAGGACCAAATGATGCAATTCTGAACTCGGAGCATCGCCTTCGATGTTGAGTGTTCCATCTCCCGGCCGAGAATTGGCTTCAATAATCACGCCTCGATCTAAAGATAGCCCTGCACCCCGACTCCCTTGTTCAAGCAAATGTTCCGACTCATCTTGAATACTGAAAATCAGCGTAACATGTCCACCCACTCGGGCCCTTCCCCTCATCACGAACCCTCGCAGGGTGTGCTACTCTTGAGTCGTATGAGACTCAAAGTTCCTCTGAGAGTTGGTCAGAGAGGTTTGAAAATCGTGAAGCGAGCGCTTGACATCCCATGCTGAATGCCGTACGGGCAGTCATTGACCCATCTGTGTCAAAGCTGAACAGATATTCTCCAGGAACTTCCTCGATTGTAATCGCGTCTGCGAAATCCTCGATTCTTTCAGTTCCGTCACCAACATGGTGCATTTCTCGAATGAGGGCCTCTACCTTTTGCACGTCCTCAAGTTTCTTATTTTTGAAATCAGATTTATTGATTGTCAAATCCAAATCCCAGAGAGCCTTTGCTTTCCCTGGCTTTGCAATGGTTGCAATCTTTCTTGAACTGAACGACACACCTGAGACCGGGTTCCACTTGGAATGATTCGAACCCACTCCGAGCACTGCATATGCATAGAACTCAATGTATTGTCCCGAGAAAAGTTTGGTGATTGGGATACCACGGTACATTTCTGGAATTTGCAACTTGTCCTCACCGAGAACATTGAGATCTCCGGCTGTTACAAGATGCCCATCCGCCGTTCCTCTTGCACTACAGTGGTAGATGATTTGGCTTGCAGGAGTACCCCATTCTTCACGAGGTAGACCTTCATTTCCAGGATCGTCCTCGAGGAAGCAAAATTCGTCATGGAATGTAGGAATCGGAATCATTGCTAAGCGGTGCGCAATCACTTCGTCTGGAAGTGCACCAACCGATTCGTAAATCTCACCACCGTCTTCTATTGTTCCCAGTTCAAAACGAACTCGATGAATGGCCATTTTGGGTACATTGCTCATGAGTGTACGACGCAATGCATTGGCGAATGCGCGGTCCGTTTCTTTGAGGAGGACTGTTACGTGATTATCACGTTCTTCAACAATATCGATCTTAACCATTTTTTTCACCTTCCATCATACACGGCGACCACGACGGCCACCCTTTTTCTTCGTTCCATCATGAGGAATTGGAGTAACATCCTCAATTCTAGTGATTGTCATTCCCGCACGGGTTAGGGCACGGATAGCAGCTTGTGCCCCAGGACCTGTGTTCGGTGATTTATTTCCACCAACACCACGGTACTTGACGATCACTTGAGTGAAATCCTTCTCACGAAGCATGTCTGCAATTCGCTCCGCCGCTCTTGTTGCAGCAAACTGTCCACCTGCATCGCTTCCTTTTTTGGTCACTTGGCCACCACTGACCTTGGCAACTGTCTCAGCCCCAGTCAAATCGGTGGCGGTTAGAAGCACGTTATTGTACGAACTGTAGATGTGAAGTACGGCTTTGTGTGACATCACTCATCGCCCCCTTCAACTTCTGTGTCTTCGGCAGTAGGCGCAGCCTCTGCCGCTTCGGCAACTCCGGCAACAAATTCTTCGGAGGGCGCCTCGTTCTCTTCTTCACCATATTCTGCTGCGGCTCGAGTGTCCTCAATCTCTTTGCGAATTGGATGATCGGCGTCCATCAACGGTGAAGTGTGGTGGTAGGTCAATGTGTTCTCATCATCACGAGTGATAATGTAACTTGGGACCGTCATCTTCTGTTCGCCCAAACCGATGTGTCCATGGATCACAAGTTGGCGTGCTTGACGCATAGATGATGCAAGTCCGCGGTAGTAGACTTGGCTCTGCAAGCGACGACTCAGCACGTGCTCGACAGTGATCTGTAGAATGTCATCGAGTGATGCACCATCGCCCAATAGACCACGGCGGTATAGTGACTCAACCAGGTCATTCTTCTCACGGGAGAAGTGACCCTCTGAAGTGTCAACCCGACCGATGAGTTTCATCGCGTTCTGTCTCCATCGGCGCAATTTTGACTTGGCCTTCCAAATCTCCTTCATGCCACCGATCTTCTTGAGTCCGAATTGCTCTTTGAGAGCATGCTCTTCTTCGATTCTCCCCTTCTTCCACGGGTGGGTTGGAGTGTCATACTTGGGTCTTGCAAATTTTGGATGTCCCATTCATATCACCTCACTTCTTTCGCTGCACACCAAGTGTGAGACCAGATCGTCCATTTGAGCGAGTTCGCTGGCCACGAACCCGCTTCTTTGCTGCGTGGCGAAGACCACGGTATGCCTTGGTTGAGCGCAGACGTGCGATGTCATCATCTTGAGTCATGCCCACTTCCATTGAGAATAGGTGTAGTTCATCTCCGCTTTCGATATCACGTTGGCGGTTTAGCATCCAAAGTGGAACTTCGGTTGGATAAGATTCGATTGCATCACGAATCTTTTGTTGTTCATCATCGGTCAGATGTCCACCCAATTTGTCCTTGTCAATACCTGCAATTCTGCAGATTGCAAGAGCGGTACGAACACCGACTCCTTTCACACTTGTCAATCCCATCCCAATCCGGGATAGTCCGTCCACGTCACTGTCAGCAAGTCGGATGATGTAGTTGAAATCAGCTCCGAGTTCTGCTTCGTCAATTTTTGCCATTCTTGGGTC
>CAZXVR010000054.1:0-10630 GCA_964644485.1 uncultured Candidatus Poseidoniales archaeon
AATCGGCTTGCACGCTTTCTTAGGATTTCTTTGGTTGATGCAATTATTGTCTTGAGCGGTTGGCCCACTTCGCCATCCATGCCTCAATATTACGCTCGATGTCTTCGCGCTCCACATCGCGCTCTTCTCTTTGGCCTGAACCACCAAGTGGTTGTATTCTGCAACCGCAAGCATTGGCATGCCCACCACCATCCGAATCGAAAGCGGTCGCCAATCCCGTCAAATCAAACAACCCTCCATCTTCATGCAAAAACGAGTTACTGTAAAATGAAGCCGAGAGGGGCCACCTTCCTTCATGCTCGGCATCCTCTGCAAAACCATGGACAATCATACAGGCATCACATTCGTTTCCAAAGTGAGCGGTAACGAGGTAACCATTGGTTCTGATGCCTTTGTCATCTAAACGAACGATTGCCATTCGATCAACGACTGTTGCACATTCATCTAGCATCAGTTGCAGGCTCCTAAACTCCTCTTTGGAATGACCAATTTTCCCATCGACGATTGGAATCATTGCCAATTCATCGGGTCCGACCCCTTCGACAATATGCTCCAACAACGTTTGACAATAGAATTCGTCAGTCGAATCGATTGTTCTTCCAATCCAAACAATTGGGTTGTCCGACATGAATTCCTCGTGTGATACCTTTCCACCGTCCAGTTTGTCAACCATCTCCATCCATGGGTCAAAATCAGTCAAATCGACACTTTTGTGAAAAGTATTGAAACAAACACGTGCAGCACTCAAAGCATCTTCCCAAACGATATTGCAGCCGTCCAATGCTGCAGCCTCTTTTTGCTCAGGCGTCGGCTTATTGGTTAGATGATGATCAATGTGCAACCCACACATCGGATGAAATGGGAGATCCAATACTGCCGTTTCCCGTGTCATCCAATCATCGGCATCACCCCTCCGCACCTCTGCAGGATGACTGAATCGGACAGGTACATTCTGCCAAACCCTGCGAAGGATTGCAGCTGATAGCAACCCATCTAGATCACCATCAGCGACAATTCGCTCTATGTTCATCTTCGATACGTCGACCAAACGACCTCCTCCGAGCGTTGTCGCTCCCCCCACCCCGCTCTTAGCGTTGGCGACACAACACACTGTGTATGCGCAAGCAATTAGTAGACCACGCCCTTTCAGGCAGCATGGAGACCTCTTGCGGCGTGGTCCTCGTCAATTTCGGCAGTGTCCTACTCCTGCAATATCCCCAAGGTCACTGGGGGTTCCCAAAGGGCCACTATGAGGCAGAAGATGGCGCTTACCAACGCACGGCATTGCGAGAATTGGAAGAAGAGACGGGGATCTCAGAAGTCGACATGTTAGACGGTTGGAGAATGAGAACATTCTACACCTTTTCTCGGAAAGGCAAAGAGGTCGAGAAAGAAGTATACTGGTTTATTGGAGAAACCGAGCAATATGAGATCACCTTGAGTCACGAACATCGAAATTTCATGTGGCTTGAGTGGGATGATGCAGAGAGCCAGTTGAATTTCGAACAAAGCAAGGAGGTATTGCGTGGTGCACATGCACAATTGCGAGCCTTGGGCCGCGAAACTTAGTCGAGATTTCTTTTTCCTAGAGGCACCCACAAGGTTTCATCCTCCCCCAGGGTCATCGCCACCCACCGACTGAGAACGAAGAACCAATCCGAAAGCCGGTTGAGGTATGCAATTACTACGTCTCGAACCGCATCTTCACCTTCGAGTTCACGCAATTTCATTGCTCCTCGCTCCACCCTTCTCGTAACCGTACGAGCCAGATGCATTGTCGCAATCAATGGTGAGCCGGTTGGTAGGATGAACGATTCCAAAGGTTCCAAATTTTCTGTCCACGCATCCATTTCTGAACACAACCGATCAGCCTGTTCTTGCCCAATTACTGTCATTGCATCAGGCAATTGATCGGGGGTGAAAGCGCACTCTCCTCCCACATCAAAGAGTTCCTGTTGAATCAAAGCGATTTTTGGATTTACTGCATTTTTTACTACGCGAACAGTTGCTCGAGCACCCCCATCCTCATGATGCGTGTCAACACGTCCGAGTTCAGCACGGACCATCCCAATTACAGAATTGAGCTCGTCGATCATTCCGTAGAGATCCACACGTGGATTATTTTTCGAAACTCGCTCGCCGGACGCAAGAGAAGTTTCACCGGTATCGCCCATGCCGGTGTGAACCTTGGTAATGCGAACCATGATTGGACGGAGAGGCTACTAAACAAGGGTCTTTCGCTACTTCAAACACTCTCTAAGAACCGCTCATCTTTGGCTTTGATCCGCAATTTTTTGGCAACCAAGATGCCTAGTGCAACCCAAATGAACAGTTCGATGGCAATGCAAACCCAATACCAATGTCCAAGACTGGAGAGGATTGCATTGGCGTCATAGGGTTGTCCGTTGAATCCAATGTATATTGCTTGAGACAGTAAATTGGCCCCAAACCAAATTGCAATAATCACCCAAGTCAAGCGTATACTGAGAACTTCAAATCGCCCTTTTTGCAACCCATCACCATGGTTAATTTGTCATCCGAGATATTTAACATACACTAGAGCACCCCCAAACAGCCCTTCCTTATCGAGGGTTATTCAGACTCAGAAATTGGTTGATTGAGCCGCTTAAGGCATGAATCGATCTTTTCTACCCACGCTTCTTCAACAATTTCAACCCCCCCGAGTCTTTCTAGCATTTCAGAATGCTCGGCCGCTTTTGTTGAATTTCCTTGGAAATCGTGAATACGAACCAGAGCGGCGTGGCTCATTGCATCAAGCCATGAATCATCGACACTCCACGACTTCTCAAACATTGCAATTGCCCCTCTTTCTCCATCGATTAGACCTCTGTCCAGTTGGCGTAGAGCTGCTTGAGACCAAGATATTCCTTGAATTCCGATAATGAGCCCCTTCCAGAAGAGGAATACTTCGAGGAGAATGACAATGGTGACGAGGATAAAACCAACCCACTGTTCTGTGCTGTTGTAGGAAGACCATCCATCCGATAAGGCAGAAACGGTTGCCGCGACAAACCACATTCCTGCAAATGGAGCCAATATCACATCCCTATTGCGACGATCGTGAAAGGCCCCAACGGTGACACCAATTCCACCCATGACTCCAGCGATGATGACGGGCAAATCGGGACTTGTCGCACGAGGAGAACTCAACGCCATCGCTAAGATTCCTGTGAGGCTGAGCATCAACCAAGCCCAACGCCGACCAATTTCAGGAAAGGGTTGGGCATAACTCATCCAGAGCATCAGAGCAGATGTACCTCCCAAGAAGGCAATCCATATCCACATTAATTACAGGGCGAAGGTTTCGGTATTCAATCCATTCCCGACTCGCCGCTGGGCTCACCATCATCCCCACGCCATCCGGGTTGCCAAAATTCTTCATTGTCTAACCAGGCCAACCAGTCACTTGAATCCGCTTTCAACAATCGATACGCACGTCGCTCTAATCCCTGCAGCAACCCTTTGTCGATTTCCGCCTCATTGTGTGCATCTTTCCATTCGATTTGGAGTTCCGAAATTCGACGTTGCCCTTCGACGTGATTGTCAAAATTCCGCTCACACATTTCGCGCAACTCGGTCAACCAAACACGTGTTCCTTTGATGTGCGGATCATCATTCAATGGCTTCTCCCGCCGCTTGAATGGCCACCAACCCATGTCCTTCCTTCATCCATCCTCCTCCTTGAGCCTTCGCCCTAATCATGAAGTCGTGTGACGTTCGGGGAGCACCATGGCTCGCATCGTTGTCCACACACATGGCAAGGCGCGAGAGAAAGGATATTCCCATCTCATCAACAAGTACGCCGAACGCCTTGATGGCCGAGGTGTGACCTTGATTGCACATTCTGATCGATTGGACCATGATGGATATGTGGCCAAGGTTGAGTCAGCCGCCGTAAATGGACATCTCATCTTGCTCGATGAAAACGGAGAGAGTGGTACCACCGAATGGATGCTTGGGAAATGGAAGCGATGGAGGCTTTCAGATGCCACAACACATTTGGCAATTGGCCCTGTTGATGGGTTTGAAGCCAACGTCATTGAACAACATGAGACCATTTCATTGGGACCGTTGACAATGACCTACGAAATGGCTGCAGTAGTGCTTTTAGAGCAACTGTATAGGGCCAGCGAAATCGACCGCGGGTCGCCCTATCATAGAGACTAAACGCCAACCTCTACATATTCGACAGCATCGAGGTTCTGCGATATTTCGACGACTTGATTTTGTGTATTTACATGTACAATCGTAGGCTCATGCTCAGATACACTATCGGAAGGAACCCCTTCGTATGTGATGAGAATGACAAGATCGCCAGGATGTACCAAATGAGCCGCTGCACCATTGATACAGATTTGTCCGGAACCCGCAGGTGCTTTGACAACATAAGTTTCCAACCGAGAACCATTTGTGACATCCAAAACATGGATTTTTTCCCATTCTTCAATACCAGCTGCCTGAAGAATATTTTCGTCGATAGAAATGGAGCCAATGTAATCCACATCAGCGTGAGTCACTGTTGCCCGGTGAATTTTCGAACGCATGACGAATCGCATGATTCCCCTCAAACACAGGGGCCACTCTGCCCCATATCAAACTCACTAATCGCCATCGAGACCCAATATCACAAACGTTGGCGATTTTGGCGCTGAGCATCAAGTGCACAGATTGCAGCCATGTGGACGACATCTCGCACGCCATCTTCCCTCTGCAAGACGTGGACGGGCTTTGCCATCCCCTCGAGAATTGGGCCGGTCATTTCAGCATCCCCAAGCCGTTGAAGCAATTTGTAGGAGATATTCGCCGCCGCAAGATTCGGACAAATCAGCACATTGGCAGGGCCACCGAGCGTCATGAATGGATATTGCTCTTGGATTGTTGGAATGAGTGCAGTGTCCGCTTGCATCGGCCCATCGATAATGAGAGATGGGTCCAATTCTCGTGCAACACCAATTGAATCTTCAATTCGTTCACTTCGGTATTGACTGGAGGATCCAAAGTTGGAAAACGAGAGCAGTGCAACCCGGGGTTCGATACCAAATCGTCTGGCAACCCGGGCGGTTTGGACCGCAATTTCAGCCAATGTTCGCACATCTGGGTAGATGTTGATTGTCGCATCACCGATGAACATCAATTGCCCCTTGATTGTCATCATGTATGTGCCGACCACACGGTGTGCATCTTCTGCCATACCGATGGTCGCAAGACATGGTTTCAGGAACTCTGGATAATCTCTCGAAATTCCACCGATGATTCCATCGGCATCACCCAATTCAACCATCATCGCACCAAACCAGACACGCGACTTGAGCATTCGTTTTGCATCGGTGAGAGTCACACCTTTACGGCCGCGTTTTTTCTGTAGAGCCTCGGTATACACGGTACGTCTACGAGGGTCCTCACGAGGGTCGATTTCTTCACAGTCAAATTCAAGCCCAAGCGCCTCTTTAGCAGCCGCAATCTCATGCGATCTTCCAAGTAAAATGGGGAAGCAGATTCGTTCCTGAATACAGTGTGCTGCGGCTTTGATCATGGTGGGATGATCACCTTCTGTGAAGACGATTCGTTGCCTGAGCCTCCCCGCCTTTTCGATGACTCCTCGCATGATTGATCGAGTCAGCCCCAATCTCGCTTCAAGTTGATTACGATAGATTTCGACATCGAATGAATTTGCAACTTCTGCCGAGACCATGCCTTCAGCCACCGCAGCTTCTGCAACGGCACTGGCCTCCCAAATCAACACACGAGCATCGAATGGCTTTGGGATGAGATAATCGGGCCCGAACTGGATTTGCGCCCCACCATAAGCGGCCGCTACATCATCGGGCACTGGCTCTTTTGCGAGATTGGCAAGGGCCATGGTCGCAGCCATTTTCATGCCCTCGGTAATTTCATCCGCCTGCACATCGAGGGCGCCACGGAAGATGTAGGGGAAACCGAGTACGTTGTTGATTTGATTTGGGTAATCGGATCGACCGGTGGCCATAATCGCATCATCTCGAACTGCAGCGACCTCTTCGGGCATGATCTCCGGTGTTGGATTTGCCAATGCGAATATGAGGGGTCTCGCCGCCATTTTTTCGACCATTGAACCAGACACAACACCGGCTTTAGATAGCCCTAGGAAGACATCTGCTCCGACCATTGCTTCCGCCAAACCACCGTCTGGAATATCGCGTGCATACTTTGCTTTGTATCGATTCAACTCTCCAGCGTCCTTGCGTTTTTTCGTGATGATTCCACCTGAATCACACACCAAGAGATTCTCTTTCCGGACACCGAGTCGAATGTAATGCTCAGCACTGGAAAGCGCAGAGGCGCCAGCACCGGAGACGACGACTTTGATTTGCCCGATTTTTTTGCCCGCAACTTCTAGGCCATTGAGAAGCGCGGCCCCTGAGATAATCGCCGTGCCATGCTGATCATCGTGCATGACCGGTATGTCGAGTTCTTTGACCAAGCGTTTCTCGATTTCAAAGCACTCAGGGGCTTTGATATCCTCCAGATTAATCCCTCCAAAGGTGGGTGCGATACGTTTGACCGTTTCAACAAATTCATCGACATCTTCTGTGTCTACTTCGATGTCAAAAACATCGATGTCAGCGAATGCTTTGAACAACAATCCTTTACCTTCCATGACAGGTTTTCCTGCGAGAGCACCGATATTCCCCAATCCTAGAACTGCAGTTCCATTTGAGATGACGGCGACGAGATTTCCACGAGAGGTGTATTCCATCGCTTTGGCAGGGTCTTTTTCAATTTCTAGACAGGGATATGCAACGCCCGGTGAATAGGCCAGAGACAACTCACGCTGAGTAGAGTGTGGCTTTGTGGGTACCACCGTTATCTTGCCAGGAGGATTTTGTGCATGATAATCGAGAGCATCCTTTCGAAACTGTTCTTCGGACAAACTCCCGCCTCCAGTCCAATCGGCCACTGGTCTTACCTATTCCCTTTCCCCCCAATTCCTCAGGGTAGAGCGCGATTATCGTGTTCCAGTCCTGATTTCGGAAAAGGTGCCACGTAGTGGCAATCAACAGGGCAATTCTCACCGGAATCAGGCGAATTTGAGTTGGAAACTCGACTTGGTATACTTGTATACCACAAAACACAACCACCCATGACCTTCAAATGGTGTTGCAAAGCCAGTCCACCCCATGACCACCACATCCCGGCGCCATGCCTTCACCTTGGTTGGCTTGATGATTCTCGCATCTTGGACGCCATTGGCTGCTTTACCAACCGCTTCTGCACATAGTGGAATTGTGGCGGAGTGGGGCAGTGAAGGCAGCAACGACACCGGTTGGATGCGAATGGATGCAACGGGTGCAAACGCCGCAACGGGTCAGATGGCCATCAGCAATCTCATGCTCGATTTCGCACCAGGTGCCGAAATTGACAATTTGACCTTTGAAATACGAGTCAATGGTTCCAACGGAACTTGGGTTGAGGAACCTCAAATGTTCCTGCCCGATGCTCCAGCCAGCATTCTTGATTGGCGAGGATTAGGAAGTCTGGGTCAACAAAACGACTTCATCAATGGAGATCCCCACAGCGGCCGTCTATCACCCAACAGTGATTCCAATGCAGGATGGGTCTTGCCAGGTGGTTCAACCATTACCGATGTTGTGATTGAAGCACTGAGGCCAGCGGATGCTTTCGTCACGACATATCGTGTTGACATCAATGTCATCGACTCGGCAATACATCCAGACGATGGTCGTCTTTACGTTGCCTTTGAAGACGCAATCGTACAGATTGACGCCAACAATAATCCGCAACTGATTCATTGGTTCGATGTCGAAATGGAGCCGTTGGATATGGCGATCGATTCATCACAAGAATTGTTGCACGTTGCTTGTGCCGATGGTCAAATTCGTGCATTCTCCCTCAAAGACAGTTCTTTGGTTGGCAATTATTCCAGCCCATCTGGAGCGGTCGTTCACCAGATTGAATCGGTGGGTCCTGGATTTCTCGTTGCCTCCAACGGCAATACGCTTTGGCAGGTAACTATCGGAGCCAATTTGGCTTCGACTTGGGTTAACGTTGGCACCCTCGCAATCAGTGATGGGATTATTCCTGCAACCGCCATGTTGGTCGTCAGCACGGATGTATGGATTGGGACAGATGGAGCAGGTTTGTTCCATTACAGCGGTGGTTCAATTCAGCAATATGACAGTCAAAACACTCTCCCAAGCGATAGTGTCACCGCACTAGAAATGGTCGGAACCTACCTACTGATTGGCCTCGCAGATGCAGGGGTGGCGCGCCGTGATTTGGCATCTGGCAATTGGGTGGCAACATGGAACACAGGCAACTGGTTGCTTAGCGATAACATCCAAGCGATTTCATCCGCAGATGGTTGGGCTCACATCCTCGCAGACAATGTCGTTTATTCTTACAATACCACGAGTTTGTCATTCTCTTCTTCTTGGTCATTGTCCGATCTCAATCTTGCCCGAAACTCCGGCCAATCACTAATCCCATGGCCGACGGGCGGCGCGCGCGCACCTGCAGATCACAGCGTTCTTGTCGGCGATGGTTCGGGGGTATTCACCATCCTCAGACCACACATGCAGAACCATGGCGCTCAGGCATCGACCTGGCCGCAACTTGAACTCGCATCAGGCCCCTCAGTCACAGAAATGATTGATGCCGTGGAACTGAATGGGATTCTATACATTGCAACCGAAGAAACAATTCAGAGGTTCAACATCTCTCAATTCCGTTGGGAGACTCCACATGTGATGCAAATCAATAGCGCACTTGTGTGCATTGCGACCGATGGCACGGATCTCTTCGTTGGTACAGAAGGTGACGGCGTCATCCAGATGCACACAAACGGGACCATACTCAGAACATGGGATACATCCAATGATTTGTCGGCCAACGAAGTCTCCGACATTGAACACGACGTCTACACGGGACAGATGATTGCAATACACCCGTTCTCTGGAATGTCCGTCATCGATACCAATTCAACCACTGTCGCTGAAACATGGACAAGCAACAATGGTAATTTGCGAACCAACCGCATGAGCGCCCTCGCAGTTCGTGGTGGCATCGCATATCTGGGAACCGATGGCGGCGGTGTTGAGCGAATTGACATCGCCAATTCCACGCGCCTAACGCCTTGGACATCGACGGGACTGGACGATCTCGAATCAATGCCAATCGCGATCGATGGCGACACACTTTATCTCGGAATTTACGGATTCGGGGTCCTCATTTACAACACCAGTTCAGGTGAACAAATCGATGTTTGGCGTCGAACTGGTGGCAACGGTGGACCGGGCGGCGGTGGCAATAATCAAATTCCATCCAACAATGTCCTATCTCTTGCCGTTTTGAGCCCCGGCACGGTTCTTGTTGGAACAATGAATGGAGGAGCTAGACACACCTCAAGTGGCTGGACCGAAATGGGGAGTACGGGCAATGAATTTGCGGACGAGTTCTATGACTGGGACTTTGACAATCAATACATCTACGCAGCAACGGAGACAGGAGCCTGTCAATGGTCTCGCTCAAACCTCGCCTTCCAAAAGTGCTGGGATGACAATCCTGACGGCCTACCCGCCCAGTTCGTATACGCGGTTGAATTGATTGAGCCCAACCGACTTTGGGTTGGACATTACGAGGGTGCAGGCGTCATCGATGTTACCAATGACACTGTGATCAAGGCATGGCAAGCAGGAACTGAAACAAACAATGCAAAGACAGTCGTCATCGGCGACATCGCCTATCTTGGATACGATGGAATTGGAATTCTTCGCTATGATCTATCTGTGGATGAATGGTTGTCTCCCTGGGATTCCGCAACCTCGAACCTCCTCGAAAGCAATGGCGTCACTGCAATGGTTCAGGATCTTAACCCCAATCGACTTTGGGTGGGTGGTGATATGGGCCTCAATCTCATTGACGTCGTCAATGGCACACTCGTCGAAGATTGGGATTCAGGCAACAACCCTGGTGGGATTACACTCTCCAATCAGGAACCTGCAGAATTGACCATCGTAGGAGACACACTCTACTACTTGCAGGTGCGATTCGGCAACAATGGATATTCCTCGAATGACAACGTCTACCGCTATGACATCGTCAACATGACCCAACTCAGCACTCTGGATGTAGGTTCATCTGAAGGCTCCTCAGGTCTATTGCATGGAATGGGAGCGGTTGGAGATGTCATTCACTTTGGAATGTCCGACACCCAGCAATGGTGGGAAGGTGGTTACATGGTTCGTTGGAACCACACCAGTAGCAGTTGGATGGATTCAATCGAGGCCAATGGCCAGGTCGAACGCGTCAACGCACAATTTGCAGGAGACTGCGATCCCACACCCACCAATTGTCACCTGTATGCAGCCTATGGGGACACGCCGCTACACCAGGTCGATATGAACGGTAATCTTGTTCGTTCATGGGATTCCACAGTCCTTGAGGGGCCCATCCGTGGGATTGTAACGTGGGATGGCGCAGTGCTCTTTGGCACCGAGGACGGAATTGCTCGATACAACTATTCTAGCAACACTTGGCTATCTGATTGGACTGAGAACAATGGTTTGCCTAACAATGTCGAAGATTCCGTCTTTTCGATGAAGGTCATCGG
>CAZXVR010000055.1:0-10596 GCA_964644485.1 uncultured Candidatus Poseidoniales archaeon
AGGCGAGATAGGCAGCCCTGCTTCTCCTCTGGAGTTGCACGAGCCAATTCCATGTCGAAGTCATCTGCACTCGATTCATCAAATGCAATTGCATTTGGGTTTTCAAAGAAGTTGACACCCGTGATGGGCAATTCTCCCGAATGCTTCTGCTCTTCGTAGTAGAGCGATTCGTCTTGGATCTTGCCGCGCTGATACATGGTTTCCATGGCACCCAGCACCCCACCGCGCTCAGCGATTCGCTCGAACTCAGTGAGGACCGCCTCTTCCACAAGGTCGGTCAATTCGTCCACGATGAATGATCCCTGCAATGGATTCTCAGTCTTGGTCCAGCCACTCTCTTTGTTGACAATCAGTTGAACGGCCAAGGCTCTGCGGACACTGTCCTCGGTCGGCGTTGTGATGGCCTCATCATACGCGTTGGTGTGCAAACTGTTGGCTTGGTCTTGAACCGCCAATAGCGCCTGAAGAGTAGTACGAATATCGTTGAAATCGATTTCCTGAGCGTGCAGTGAGCGGCCTGAGGTCTGGATGTGGTACTTCAGTTTCTGAGAGCGCTCGTTGCCGCTGTAGAGGTCACGCATGGCCACCGCCCAGATTCGTCGGGCGACGCGCCCAATCACGGTATATTCGGGGTCCAATCCATTGGAGAAGAAGAAGGAAAGGTTGGGCGCGAAGGAATCGATTTCCATGCCGCGACTTCGATAGTATTCGACATATGTGAAGCCGTTTGCAAGCGTGAATGCGAGTTGGCTAATGGGATTTGCACCCGCCTCTGCGATATGGTATCCAGAAATGCTGACAGAGTAGTGGTTTCGAACCCCTTGGTCGATGTAGTATTGCTGCACATCCCCCATCAGTTTGAGGCTGAACTCAGTCGAGAAGATGCAGGTGTTCTGCGCTTGGTCCTCCTTGAGGATGTCAGCTTGGACCGTTCCTCGGACCGTTTGCAAAGTCTTCTGCGAAATCTCTGCATGCTCTTCTTCAGTCGGGTCACGCCCATTCTCTTCACTAAACTTGGCGACCTGTTGTCGAATGGCTGCGTTGAAGAACATCGCCAATACAATCGCTGCGGGCCCGTTGATGGTCATCGATACACTGGTGTTTGGGTCACACAAGTCGAACCCGTCGAACAGTGTACTCATCTCATCGACAGTGTAGATGCTGACACCGGATTCACCGACCTTGCCGTAAATATCAGGTCGAGTGTGCGGGTCCCTGCCGTAGAGGGTGACGCTATCGAAAGCGGTCGACAATCGTGCGTAGTCTTCGCCTTTTGAGAGATAGTGAAATCGCTTGTTGGTTCGAGCTGCCGGTCCTTCACCCGCAAACATTCGCGTTGGCAACTCATCAGCCCGCTTGAAAGGGAACACACCTGCCGTATAGGGGAAAGATCCAGGGACGTTTTCACGGCGCAACCATCCAAGTAAATCACCAGCATCAGCAAAGTTTGGCAAGGCGACCCTTGGGATGTCAGAATGTGCCAGTGATTCGGTCGTTGTCTCCACCGAGAAGTCCTTGCCTCGAACTTGGTAGGTGTAGGTGCCGCTTCGGTACTGCTTTGCCCTCTCTTCGTATTCGCCAATCATCGACCAAGCCATCGGGTGAATCGTGTTGCGGACTTCTTCCGCTTGGATTCGAACATCCGCCACCGCTGCTGCCGCCCCCGTCGAAAGCGTCGTGCCCGTGCCATCAGCCAACCCAGCCATATGCCGCGCGGTCGCTTCCAATTGTTGGACGAGTCGCACCTTTTGCGACATCTCATCAGTTCGTGAATGATAATCTCTAACCGTTCGGGAAATGTCTGCGAGGTAATGAATTCTCTCGGGTGGAATGATGTGTTGCGGCTCTGGCATTCCACTTTCGGGCAATTGGGGCTCACGAGCGGCTAGAATCATTTCGTGCCGATCTGAAAGAATTCCGGACAACCTCTCCCATAGCAAATCGACTCCGGGGTCCGAAAATTGATTCGCAATCGTTGGTATGACTGGGAGCGCCTGATCTTCGACATCAAACAGGTTGCGATTTCGTTTGACCTGCTTGCGAATTGCGCGCAGCGCATCTTCCGCCCCACGCTTTTCGAATTTGTTGAGGACCACCAAATCTGCGACATCCAACATCTCGATTTTCTCCAACTGAGTGTGCGCCCCAAACTCGCTGGTCATCACATAGAGGCTGACATCACTGACATCGGTAATCGCATCACTACCTTGCCCAATGCCACTGGTTTCGACAAAGATCAGGTCGTAACCCACCGCTTGACAAACCTCGATGGCTTCACGGGTTTTCTCTGACAATTCCTTGCCACTTGACCGGCTGGCCAGACTGCGCATAAACAATCGATCGCTGGTGAGCGTATTCATTCGAATTCGGTCACCAAGCAAGGCCCCCCCCGTCCGTTTCCTTGTGGGATCTGTGCAAAGAAGTGCAACGTTGAGTTGTGGGTTCTGTGTCGTGATTCTTCGCATCAGTTCATCGAGCAAACTCGATTTCCCGGCCCCACCGGTTCCGGTGAATCCAATCACGGGTACACGGGTTTCCATCGGTCGGCTTCGGCAAGCTTTGAGGGCTTGAGCAAAGGTCACCGGGTCCGCATTTTCAGCCAATGAAATGAGCCGGGCTACCTTCTCCCTCTGAGCTGGTGTCACCGGGGAATTGAGATTCATATCTTGCCCGAGTAGATTGCATTCACTGGCCTGTTGAACCAAATCATCAATCATCCCCAACAGGCCCATTTGTCGCCCATCATCGGGTGAATAGATTCGGGTGATTCCGGCGGCATGCAAGTCTCTAATTTCGGGTGGTGTGATGGTGCCTCCACCTCCACCAAAGATGCGAATATCCCCTCGGCCTGCAGCGTTTAGCAATTCACGAATATAGGTGAAATATTCCATGTGGCCTCCCTGATACGAGGTCAGGGCAACAGCGTGAGCATCTTCCTCGATCGCCGCTTTGACGACATCCAGTGCGCTTCGATCGTGACCGAGGTGAATCACTTCGCAACCTGCGGCTTGAATCAAGCGCCGCATGACGTTGATGGCTGCGTCGTGACCATCGAACAATGAGGCGGCAGTCACCACGCGCAGCGGGACGCCTGATGCATCAAAGGCGCTCACGACTTCGTCAGAAGCCGGCGCAGAAGCCCCACTCGCCATGCAAATGCGATGCCTAGGCAGCGTTTGAGCCCATCGGCGGTGGCCTACGGCCACCGTGCGCATACGCGAGGGGTTTCAATTCAAGCGTACATATCTTCGATTTCAGTCGACCAATTCTCACGAATTTGAATTCGACGAATCTTCAGAGTCGGTGTCAACTCTCCATCGTCCACGGTCAGGTCACGTGGTAGAATGGTGAACTTCTTGATTTGCTCCGGTGGAGCAAATTGCTTGTTCAGCTCCATCACTTGAGCCTCGATTTCGGCATGTATGTCTGCGCTATCGGTGTATTCTGAAAGTTGGTGTCCTTGCTCGTTCAACAGTGCAATTTGCTTGGCTGGATCTTTTGGTAGATGTGCGCCATCCATGCCGAACTTGTCTCGCAAAATTGCTGACACGTCTAGGGTCAACAATGCGCTGCAGAATTTCCGACCATCTCCAACCAAGAAACACTGAGAGACAAGTGGAATCGCCTTCATCGTCTCTTCAATCAGCAATGGTGCGATGTTCTTGCCACCTGAACTGATGTAGAGTTCCTTCTTTCGACCGGTAATGGTGACGAACCCATCTGAATCGATCTTCCCAATGTCACCAGAGCGTAGCCAGTCACCATCCATGACCTCAGCAGTTGCTTCTGGGTTGTTGTAATAACCCTTCATTACGTGGCGTCCACGGAACATGATTTCACCGTCAGTATCTGTCTTGAGTTCGGTGCCACCAGGTAGCGTTCGGCCTACAGATCCAATCTTCACGTTGCCCTTGTAATTGATTGAAGCTCCAGCGGTGGTTTCAGTCATTCCATACCCTTCGTATAGTGGGACGCCGACCTTGTGGAACATTCGCAGAATGTCGGGATTGATTGGAGCAGCACCGGTAATGGCATACTTGCAGTTGACCATCCCGATCTTCTTCTTGACCGCCTTCTGCAAGACCTTCTTCAAACCTGGGATCTTGAGACCAATTCGGATGATTGCTTTGGAGTCCATGGTACTCTTGAGATTGGAGTAGACCTTCTCATAGATTCGAGGGACGCCAATGAACAACGCAGGTTGCACCTTCTTCGCATAATCAACGGCATGCAGCGCATTGTCGACCACATGTAGATGTAAAGCGTCGCGCGCCCAAAGGTGATTGTCGGCCACTTGACCGAACACGTGGGCGAGCGGGAGCCATGACACATAGCCGTCCCCCGGATTGAATCGAATGACCTCCTCGATGCAATCCAATTCGAAGGTGAAGTTGTCATAGGTCAACTCGACACCTTTCGGGTTGCCAGTGGTCCCTGAGGTGTAGATTAGCGCACAGGTGTCGTGAGGATCAACGCCATTCATGCGCTCTTTGATGACGGATTCATCAACACCTTCTCCTGCAGCTAAGAAATCGGCCCAAGACATGGCACGATCTGAATTCATGGTGCCAGAATCATCGAGCACAATCGCATTCTGAATCAATGGAAGGTTGCCCATGATTTTGTCCATGCGAGTGTTCGGCATTTTTGCAGAATTTCCTCCACTCTGTGGGTTGGTTCCAACGAAAACGAACTTTGATTCCGAGTTGCCAACGACCCATTCCACCTCTTCGGGGGAACAGGTGTGGTAAACACCAACCGCGACACCATTGAGCATCTGTGAAGCCGCATAGAGCAGGAACCACTCTGGCCGGTTGTATGAGTAAATACTGAGTTTGTCGTGTTTTTCATAACCCATTGCATGAAGTGATTTGGCGATAGCCAATGTCTTGGAAAGAACCTGCGACCATGTATCGGTGTTCCATTCCCAATCGACACCTCTCTGGGCCTCTCCTTTTCTCGTTGACATAGCGGGCATGTTGCCATATTTTTCTGCATTATCGAACAGGTACTGCGGGGTTATCATCAATCTGAGTAGGCCGAAGGCCTCACTTAACTTTCTCCCCGATGGATTGAGCGATTAAATTCCCAAGACATCGGAGAAAGCGGTTCTCCAATCAGCCCCACCGTTTCGATTGGCAAAAGGCGAAGCAGGACTTGGGTGAGGCACCCAATCCACCTCGAGATCGCTGAAGATAGCCGCTGCTTGTTTCTGTGCATATCTCCCCACGCCAATGACTCGATTCATCCCCATTTCGTTGACTACAGTGCGCAGATGTTGGTCGCAAATATCCTTCAACTTCTTTGCAGCGGGCCCAGTCAACTTGTCGGGTGTGATGTTTTGGCCGGCTTCATTGAACATCCACAATGGGCAATGATTGACGATGTAGATGTGTTTGCTCACCTCTTCTGGAGTGCCATAGTGAGCGGCGAGGGATGACCAGATTCTACGCCCACTCACTTCGGGTTTAGGGCACTCCAGTCCATACACCATACGCTTTGGGTGAATCGCTGGAGGTTGGCCCACTTCAAGACCCGTAATCGATAGGAAATCTCGGACTTGCTCAGGGCATCCGAATGGGACGCCCGTGTTTCCCATTCCGTGCCCTGGATTCATACCGACCAACAATGTGGTCGCCCCATTGCCTGCGAATCTCTGAATCCACTCCTGATGAGGGGCCCAGGCGTAATCTAGTGGATTGTAAATCCAATCGATTTGCTTGCAATCTTTGAGCAGTGAAGGACTCAACTCGTTGGCCGCATCACGCAGAACTTTTGCCGCTTCAAGTACAGCTTGCATCCGCTTCACTCCTTGCCCTTTCGACGTAGATAGTCTGAGTAATTACCGGGATGGACAACAATTGTGCCATCTCCGGGCAACTCCCAAATTGTGTCACACACTTGGTCAAGAAACCACCGATCGTGACTCACGGTCATGATACAACCGTCATATCCCTTCAGCGTCTCCTCCAACGCCTCTTTGGCATCCGTGTCCAAGTGATTCGTGGGTTCATCTAACAGCAACATGTTGTTCTCTTCAAGCAGAAGTTTGAGCATCGCAATTCGAGCGCGCTCTCCTCCACTGAGTTTGTTGAGAGGAGTCGCCACCATCTCTTTGGTGAATTGGAATTGGCCTAACATTGCTCGGATATCGCCATAATCCATGCGTGGTTTCAATTTCTGAACCTGTTCAACAGGCGTCAAATCAAAATCAAGGGTTCTGTGATCTTGATGGAAGTACCCAATTTCCACTCCAGGTCGGACATCAATTTCACCATCATCGAGTGGTATTTCCTTGTTGATGATCCTCAGCAACGTTGTTTTCCCAGCACCATTTGCACCCACAATACCAACTTTTTGTCCACGTCTAACCCCAATGTCGACCTTGTTTAGAATCGAACGTTGTAACCCTTCGAATTTTAGGGATGCTTGTTTGAAATCGAGTACATCAAGGCTGGATTTTTCAGTTGATTGTAAGTTGAATTGTAAACCACGCCTCTCTTTTGGTTTGAGTTTCTTCAACCACTTTAGTTGGCGCTGAGAACGCGACAACATCTGGTGCTTTTGTGAAATGGATTTGTCATACTTGTTGGCTCTTTTCATTGACTGTAAGGCCCCAGTGAGTCGTTTAATCTCTTTCTCACATTTGTCAATTCGATCGGAAAGTGTCTGTAAAAAGAGTTCTTTTTGTTTCAAGTAAGCAGTGTAATTCCCAGCATAACCTCTGGTCTGTCCATCGTGAATTTCCAGAATGTGTGTACAGATTCGGTCCAAGAAATATCGGTCGTGACTGACAATCAATTGTGCACCTTGAAATTTCGTTAGGAAAGTTTCCAGCCATTGTAACGTTGGCAAATCAAGGTGATTGGTAGGCTCATCGAGGAAGAACACATCGATTTCTCCCAAACCGACCAATTGTCTTGCCAGTGCCACCTTTGCCCGCTCACCACCAGACAACTTCGACAATGGCATTTCGAGTGGATGATGCCCCAATTCCAGCGCATCGAGGATGTTCTTTGCATGCCCGGCAACATCTGTGCCACCCGAGCGTGCGGATAGCGCTTGCAACTCAGAATATCTGTCGAGAACAGGTTGCCAATCCCCTTCGTAAAATGAGGGGTCTGCCATCCGTGCTTCAATGCTTGAGATCTCTTCTTCGAGTTCCTTGAATTGGTGACCCCGTCGATTCAGTTCTTCCTCTAGAGTCGCCTCTTCATCGATATCCCGAACCTGTGTGAGGTATGCAATCCGCAGGCCGGGTGCAAAGGCGATATCGCCCACATCCTGATCTTGATCCGAAATCGTACGGAGTAGGGTCGTTTTTCCGGCTCCATTGTGACCAACAACACCAATTCTGTCCCCTTCATCGATTCGAAGATTGATTCCATCTAGAACCGTGACGGCTCCAAATGCGCGATGCACATCTTCCAGTCGGATCAATTCGCGAACCAAATTTACACCACCAAGACATCATGTGCGATTGTGGGGAGCTCAGCACCCGCTGCTTCAAACCAAGATTCAAGACTGCTGAAACGACGCTCCTTGCGGGCTTCCTTGACACGTGCGGAAATCAAATTCCACGCAGATTTTTCTCCGATTCCGGGAATCGCAGCAAGTTGCTTTTGGTTGACCGTATTCATGTCAAGGTTCACCTCCACACCGGTGATTGAGCGTGCCCCATGTCCTGTCACCAGAATATCTCCCCGCGTTTCAAGAGGAATGAGATATGGAACTCCAATCAGGATTGGATACGCTCCGATTTGTCGACCGAAGGTGATTCCTGATTTCCCGTGAATTTCTGGATTGCGGCGACTCTCATCCAAATGAGAGGGCAATCGAATGCGACCATCGTGCGCCTCCCATGTGATGTCTGTCAACAATTGTCCCAACGGGAATAACTCTGTGAGGAGGGGTGAATCGATATTGTCTCTCGTCCAAGTTTTGAAATCGGTGAAATGATTGGTTGGAATTTCTTGGAAACCTTCACCCTCAACCTGTCGAATATTGATTCTCCTCAGCCACAAACCTTCGTCCCGAATCGATGATAGCAGGTCCTTATTCATCTGGTAACTCGCTGCGGTTTCACCATTCAAACCCGCGATAAAGTTGAGGCCCGGCAGTAGTTTAGGCAACCCTCTTTCACCTCGCTCTCTTCCATATTGGTTGATGTGTCGAATCGCTGTTTTGAGTTGCTCAGGATCACAATTCAGCCAATTCGCTTCGTGGACAGATGGGTCGGCGGATTCCAAGCCAAACGATAGGACTGAACCATCGGATAAGGTCTCAACCAGCGTTTTTGTTATCTCGGTAGCCGGTTCTAAATTTTCAGCAATAATCGAAGGGTTGGCATTGTCAACATGCAGCGTTTCAAGTCGTTCATCTTCACGCAATCCATGCAGTAACTCCGCCAAAGGTTCTGGGTTTGGAATTGGATATTCCATTTCGACAACTCCCTCTGCCATGTAGGTGTAAACATCGGTCATGCCTCCAAGCCGAACATGCTTGACACCTTTGTCAATCGCCCGCTTCACCTCGGTAATGACATCGAGAGGTGTTCGCCAAATCGGCACGCCTTTCTTGGGCTCAATGCAAAATCGACATCCGCGTTTGTAGCGAACACAGCCTTGGTATACCTCGACCTCATATGTCAACGGCCCCACCAAATCAGGATGTTCAGTAACCGCTTTCGATACGGCCCCCGCTTGCGCCCAAGCGGTCCATTCAACATCCGTTCGGCGTTGATGACGAAACTCACCGGTGGAGAGATACCACGATAGTGTGGCATCAGTATCCTGCACACACAAATGGAGGTTTTTCCGGAGGGGTTGCCAACCTTGCTGTTTCCAACCACGAATTGCCCATCCGCCCGCGAAGAATGGGACATTGAGAGGGAGTGTTTTCACCAATTCATCGGTTTCCCTCAAACTGATGGGTGTGCCGCGAAGATATTTTCCAGGGACAACTGCCCCAGCGATGAGAACAATCCCATCCAAATTCTGTAAATCTGGTCGGAGCCCCAATCTCCATTGATCAATGGTGATGTAATCGTATTCGATGCTTCGAGTTTCGAAAACCCCGCAGATGTATCGAACGTGGAAACCGATGTATGGAGGCACACCAAACGCGGCTGGTTCGTCCTCGTAACCATCGATGACAAGCCACGCCAGTGAATCACCTCAGCGGCGATCTCGGCGCCCTCTACCGCGGTCGTTTCGGCGTTGGCCGCCACCTCGCCCGCCTCGATCACGACCACCTTTTGGTTTGGATTCTTGAATGGTGAGTTTTCGCCCATCAATTTTTGTTCCCTTCAGGGCCTCAATTGCTGCTTCACCTTCTTTGTAGGATTTGTATGTCACAAACGCGAACCCTTTGCTGTTACCGGATTCTTTGTCCTTGGCGATGTGGACTTCCTTGAGTTCACCATGAGCCACAAACAACTCGGTCAGTTGCTCCTCAGTGGTTGCATATGGCAAACCACCGATGAAGAGTTTCATGCCCATTGTTTCCTTTGCCGCTTCTCGTGCTTTGTTGAGAACTTCGCGCTCAGCCGCCAATTCTTCCTTACTGGCATCTCCATTGTCGACCTTTTCCTTGCACGGTGAGCATCGAGCAGGCACACCCGGGGTCGGCTCAAACGGCAACTTGGTATCGGTTCCACACATCGTGCATTTCGCAGCGTGCATCTCCCGGCGGGGGCGTTGCCCACCGCCTCGACCGCCACCACGGCCTCCACCTTGCTGCAGCCCTCCGAGGAACTTCGCAACATCTTTTGGTGTAGAATGTACACTGCCCCGGCGGTGGTCTGATAGCGGTGAAAGGTAGGGTCTCTCTCCATCTTTGGAAATGAAGGCCATCGAAGCATCCGACCACCGTTCACCATCACGGTTCAGTTCAGAGATCTCACTGTCTTCGGGAATTTCGTAACCATGTCCAAATCCATTCGAAAGTGCCCGGAAGCCGACATAATCGCATCGCTCACAGACCACATTGACATCGGGCTCTGCACTGGATGAGACGAGATTGTTTCCACAGGCCGGACAAATAGCCTTGATGATTCCCAGGTCCGAATGGGAGCGGCATTCCGCTCTTAGCATCGGTTCGAGCTGCTCGATTTTGGCTCGAATCAGGTCACGCTTTCGCATAGCATCTCCTGGGCTTGGCATGAATTTGTCAACAATTTTCGCCACAAAAATATCTGCGAACAGGTGTGTTGCAGGGAGTGTTCGGACAGGCTTCCCTTCAACGTGTAGAATTCGAATTTCCGCTGTCTTGGCATTGATGCGATTGACTTCCCCAATGACGATGTCACCCATCTCGATTTCACGTATTGGATCGGTTTGTTGCTCAACAAAGAGCACCCCATCTTCTCGATTGAGTGTTCCCACAACAGTGGCTACTGGGCCATCTCTCGCTTCGGTCACTCCACGACCAAGATTGTCATCATCGTTCATCTCTACCGCCGTGCCAGGCACGACAAAAGTTCCCACACTTGCGGGAGTATCCATTTCGCTTCACGCTCCTATAGCCAACTCGGTCCCTAAGGGACCGCTTCGCACACCCCGGCGACTTGCGTCCCCCATTTGAAGGCGCCGCCCA
>CAZXVR010000056.1:0-10394 GCA_964644485.1 uncultured Candidatus Poseidoniales archaeon
TGGCGAATAAGATACACTATTCCAACCCGCCTATAGGCGGGTTTGAAGCCGTCAGACTCAAATGGGCCACAATGGCAGGGCGGAGCCGAGGCGAAGCCATGCGTAAGACGAATTCTCGTGTTCCAATGCTTTTGATTACCCTGATGCTAGGATCCCTAATCACTTGGGCTCCACCTGTTACTGCAGAAGGAGAAACTAGCGATCCTGCTGAACTACAAGCTCAAAATATTGGCGCGTTTTTCGATAGTGTCACTGAAACAACAACGGTTCAATGGAGCAATATCGAAACCGAAAATTACCCATTGATGTTGCAGATGCAGCAATCTCGATATTTGGTTTATCGGCACAATGCACCGCTGAATGAGACGGTCGTGGCCAATCTGAACCCATGGGCCAATGTGTCAATGTGCCCATCGGTCAATCCTGGTGATTGCTCTGGGATGATGTTCACGGAGACATATCCACTCCCAGCAGGAACGAATGGCACCTATTACTATGCAATCGTCACATACTTTGAGAACAACGATGATACAGATTCAACCAACGATTACGAGTATACACTCGATGAAGTCACATACTCTCCATCGCACGTTGGAAACTATGTCCACGGAGAAGCCAACGTCAGTGAGGGAATCATGGAACTCACAAACGAAATTACTGCACCGTTTTTCGTTCAAGCCAATTACGTTGAGTCCCTCAGTGTCACAGACATCAGTTGGGTCAATCTGAACACCATCGTTCCTGACAGCCTTCCAGAAGTGGGTGAAGCTGCTTACGAAATCGCGATTTATCGGCATCTTGATGTTGCTGAAAGAGGGACCTGGGCAAGCATACCGAAAGTGCAAATTGCACAACTTAGCGCCGGTGAAACCTTCTTCAGATACACGATCGGTCCTGACACCGATACAGATGCATACTATTCTGTAACCTACATTTATCTGGGTTATGAGGATGTTCGATTCTTGGGGACAAACACGCTTGCGGAGTCCATTCATGAGGACAATGTAGCACCTGAGGCAGTTACTGGTGTCGCGGCATCGTTTGTGGCTGAACCAATGGGTGGAACGGGGAATACAACCATCACATGGACCGATCTTGAAAGCGAAACTGACGAGATCTACCATATTTGGCGCTCGGGTTCACCAATCAATGACACCTCTGCAACCGGTGTCGAATTGGTTGGCCTTGTTGGAGAGGGAGAAGAATCCTTTGATTACGAAGTCGAACGAGGGATGCTGGGTCTGGCCTATTATACAGTGACTGCTTCTGATACCAACGGAAACCACAACGGTATACTCGAAGAAAGCATCGGCGCAGTGGCTGAAGATACTTTCACGCCTTGGGTTGCTGAACCAACCAATGTCTATGCTGAATATAATGGAGGTGGACAGACCACTGTAACCTGGACTGATCAACTCGGTGTGGAAGGGGAACAGTATCACGTTTGGAGAGCCAACGAACGACTAACCTCCCTTTCAAACCTTGAACAAGCCGCTGAACTTGTGGCCACAATTCCAGATTCTGTCGGAACGGTAACGATTGATGTTGAAGACAATCTCGATGAGTCCAACGTTTACTACTGTGTATCGAGTCTAGCCCGCTACAGCCTCTCATCACAACCCTACGAAGATTTGCGATTCTTGCAGAATTGCTGGGGCCCCATTGATGAAGACACCAGAAGTCCAGATCTTGCCTTCCTACAAGATGCCTACATGACTGATTTAGCGGGTGATAAGGTTACGCTGCTTCGCTGGATTAATTCTCAGTCTGAGAGCGGAGAGACATATCAAATTTGGATGTGCGAAACCGATCCAACCGATGGCGATGAAACCATGATGAGTGGTGACGTGATGCTAGATGACCGATGGATACCCATGGGGGATCCAGTTCTTGCTTTGTTCAATTCTGAACCTGACTTCGCAAGAACGGTTCCTCTTTCAGAGAATCTCAACAAGCAAACATGGTACGCTGTGACGATGACGGACCAGTATGGAAATTCAAACACCCAGTTCTCGATGTCGATGAATGCACGTATGGTCGTTGAAGATACAACGCCACCAGAAGTGACCCTTGAAGTGGTCGACACCGAATCGGGGGAGGTCGTCAACGCATTGCGTGCTGGGAACTATCAACTCCGCATCTATGCGAATGAGAAATTGAGTGAGTATCCGGTTCTAGATATTACAACCTCTGATTATGAAGAGGATGAGTTTGGAACTGTTCTCTCTGGTGAATTTTTCACAGAACGTGGTTCATTGGTTCGAGCACAGCCCCTACAAGGAAGTGTAGCAAATGCTTACAGGTTCAACTTTGAAATCACGAGCGATATGCAGAACGCAGATATTCATGCAATTGTCACCATCACTGACGAAGCTGCGAATACAATCACGGTTGATACTTTGGGTTGGTCAATTGACTCGGCGGAACCAACAATCGAAGTCTATGCACCAAGTCCAGACAGCCTCTACCTCTATGGTGAGCAAATTCATGTCTACGGCGCCGTGACAGACGATGTTGGAGTCGCCTCGGTTGAAGTCAAATTCCGATACTACGAGAACAATCTAATGCGCGAGACCGAATGGACTGCTGTGACCGATTTGACAAGTCCCTACGCTGATTCAAATACGATGGTCTTTGAATTGTGGGAACCAGCTGCGACGTTCCATGACTTAGGATTCAACCAGCGCGTCTACATTCGCGTAACAGACACTTCTGGGAATGAACGGGAATGGAATACACAATTCACGGTTGACAATTGTGTTCGCACCATTCTAGATTACGAATCTGCATGTATTGGTCAGTCTGTATTTGAGCCTGAAGATGAGGTCGAAACCACTGAAGAAAGCTATTACGAAGGTGTTTACTTGATGATTTATGCACTTGCTGGAATCAATGTCGTTCTTCTCATTCTCACGATGATGAGCGTTCTCATGTCTTCGGGTGATGGCAAGAAGAAGAAGGGCGAAGAAGATGACGAAGACGAATGGATGCGAGAATTCATGGGTGGCGGGGACAGTGAGGCCGGTTCACCTGATGATGTTCGAAGTGACATGGCATCCCTCTCTGAAGATTCAACCGAGCGCGCTAATGATGATGATCCATTTGCCAAATCAGAAGGACGAGACCGAAAGCGCCGAGATAAGAAGAGTAAGTCAGAAGCGGTTGAAGAAGAGGTCGATGAAGACGACGAAGATGAAGACGATGAATTCGATGATGAAGATGACGATTGGGACGACGATGCTGGGCCGAAAAAGAAGGCCGTGCGTAAGAGTATCAAGAGAAAGAGCGTCAAGCGTCGGAAATAAGGCCAGGTGTTCTACTGTTTGGAATGGGTGACCCTGCAACGGTCATCGACCAATACAGGCGCTACGTTCAGGATGGACGCCTCGAAATAAGCGAGGTTATGGCCTCTGAATTGAGTGATTTGTTGTTGGCCAAAAAAGGCAAAACTCTGACCGAACAAGGTCATCTAGTCACCGCTCTCAGAGATCTCTCAAAAATTCAAGAAATGCGTTCCAAGTGGAAGGAGAGTCGCGCCGCTGCATCGATGCTGGTGAAAGCACGAAAGCGATACGCCAAACTGTTGCGCTCCAACGGAATGCACGATGAGGCTCGAAATGTGTCCAAGGCAGAAGCTGCTGATGAAGTTCAACGCGGGCGCGTGCGCGCGCACGAGGGAGCGTTACGAGCAGCACTCTCTCATTGGAAGCGAGCAAGGAGGGTTCAACCTCACTTGGTTGAAGCATATTGGCGGCCAATTGAAGCACACGAGCGAATCAAATCAACACTCAAAGGAGCCGGTAAGCCTGGAGTATCTCTAGCCAAAGTTCTGACTTCAGTCGGTCCTGTCGGTCGTGTTGGAGAATCATTCCAATTGCAACCGGAGAATACGGAGGCGCAACCATTGGATTCGTTACTGACTGATCTTACAAGATGGTTGAAACCTGAATTGGCTCTACCCGCGAAAGCATCTGTTGCTCTAGAGGCATCAAAGCGGGAATTGGAACGTCAAATCGCTTCGATTGAAGCCGGCGAACAGGCTGCAAATGCCAAACTGCAGGCCGCCATTGATACACTACAACCTACGGTGGATTATCACGAATATTCTCGTGGTGGATCCGCTTGACTATTCCTTACCGAGGTATGTCAGCCATTGGCGACAGGATGGGCACCAAGTCCAACGGTTTCCGTTGTTCACGGCCTCATGTGCAGGTCCACCACAGGTGGAACACGGTGCGTGAATCCCTGTGGTAGTGATTGGTGTGCTCGTTGTTTCAACACCGCCACCTGAACGCCGTATGATTAGAAGTCCGATAACCACAACTGCGAGCAAACCAATGACAATCCCAGACCAAGCAACCATCGAAATATCACCAGTTGATGACGCATCATCGGTTGGTGAACAAGCCTTCTCAGTACAAGCCCATTGCCCACCCATACAGACACAATCATTGCAGCCATCTCCAGCGGTGCGAGTTTCGCCCTCAACACACATCGGCTCTGGTTCTGGCTCAGGCTCAGGTTCTGGCTCAGGTTCCGGTTCGTAAGTTGAATTCACCCAGAATTCCAATGTTTGTCCATCGGCTGACGTACTGATGAGGCGGAGGGTCAAACGATCTTCATTGTCTCCTCTCGCACGCTCAAACATGTCATTCAGTGGTTCCCCATCTGGATTGTTTTCAGTCCACCATGCGATTGCGCCGGGCGGTTCAATATTCAACAAAAGGTGATCCATGCCCTCTGTTGAATTCCAACTCAGCCCGTAGATTGAAACGGAATCTGTACTTTCAATTGTGGATTTCCAATCGACACCAATCGACCAAGATGATTCAGAGCCAACAGCATCGATATTCAATTGGGCGGGTAGGTCGAAATCCAATGCCTCGTCACATCGGGTTGCATCCTCGGGATGATTGTCGATGGTGAGGCCCGTATCAGAATCCGTCGGGCAACCGTCTCCATCAAGGTCGGACCACGCCAATGGATCGAAGGGGAAGGCGTCGCCTTCCTCAATGCGCAAGCCGTTCATGTCTTCAATCCACGAATATATGTCGCCCCAGCCATCGCCATCCGTATCCTGATATTGGAGTGGATTGGTTGGGAACGCATCACCACTCTGGGCTGTGCGCAACCCATCCGTACCTAGAGAATAGGTGTAATTATCACCAACGCCATCAGCATCTTGATCTCGCCATTGAGTCCAATCATCGGGGAAAGCATCCCCGTGTTCATTTGTCCTCAAACCTGTCGATAAATCAAATTCGAAGTAGTGTTCATCTCCAAATCCATCACCATCCGTGTCGCACCATTGATTCGAATCATTGGGCCAAGCATCACCATAACCGCCATTCAGAACACAAACTGGCCAATCGGCATCTGGATCGGACCACTGATCTCCATCCGTGTCAGGACAACCTCCTCTGTCAATCGAAGATGTGCCCCATACGGTTGGACAACCGTCTCCGCCTGCCCCTGGTGCATTGTTATCGCCAAAGCCATCACCATCTGTGTCCACCCATTGCAATGGGTTCTGCGGGAAAGCATCGTTGTCATCAATGACCCCATCGCCGTCAGTATCGGGTATGATGAGCCACCATGATCCTGTGTGATTGGCAACGATTAGCCCTCCTGTATGATCGATGGCAAAACCGCGTGGAATACCTTCAACGGCCCACGTTGCCAATTGTGTCATGTTGAGGCCATCATAGAATTCGAGTTGCCCTGAAGCACTGTTTGATGCATCCCCACTGGCAACAACAAGGAATGAACCCGAAGTGAATCCGGCCCCAAACCCTTCGTCAGTAAATTGGAACGACAACATTTGCTGACCATTGAAAGCATCCCAAACAATCGCTTCACCGTCCCATCCAACTGTCATCAAGGCATGAATCTCTTCGTGCCAAGTGACCACCCCTGTGTAATTTGAGTGGCTGTATTGAACGCCGTTGTCAGTCCACAATGCAGGGTCTGGATCTTCGGTCAACCACAAGTGGACTGATCCATCCTGTCCGGTGCTGGCGAGCCAAGCGCCATCATTGCTGAATTCCATGGTCCAATATTCTGTAGCATATTCCCAACCGGTAACCTCAGTCATTTGATCCAAATCGAGGATCGACACCTTACCGGCAACACCGGTAGTGCTGTAATTCTGGGTCCAAGACATCGCGAGATAGTTTTGTGTCGGGTGCATGTCAATTCGTCCAAATGCTTCCATCGATGGATGATGTTGGTCGATTCTCCAAATCCAGACTTCCTTTCCATCCTCCCCACAAGCTATGATGGTGCCATCTGAGAAACCAGCGATGACAAATTGTTGATGCATTACCACGCTCTTGGCGAAGGGGTACTCTCCAATCGCTTGATCAAAATCGGGATGGAAGCACTGCCTTGTGATGGCCCCAGTATTGTAATCACGAACTGTGACCACTCCACTGGATTCAGCGAAGGCGACGAATAATTCATCGGGATGGAGATCGATTTCTCGGACATAGTCTGGACTGAATCGCCGATCGATTTTCAACTGTAAATTCGACTCGATAATGTGTATTTCGATGGCTCCATCTTTTCCAGATGTTGCATATTTCAATCCTTGATCATCGATAGCGATAGCGGTGACATCTGAAGGATACGGTTTGTTGTTCCAAACAACGCTATGCCATCCGTAATCAGATAGAATTCCACCTGCTGAATCGACCATCAACAAACGCCCAGGATCATAGAGACCAACCGCAATGGCGGTACCATCTGGGGACCAACGAACACTCGAAACATTTTGCGGAACAGGTGTGTACCAATTTATCGCTCCACTGTCATGGAAAAAATCGGTGATGACGCCTTCATTCGGTCGATTGTAAGCAACCGTGTATGTGTGGTCCTGTGGTGAGAAATCAATCGCCCAAGCCATCGCTTCACCTCCAGCGACATTTCGTGTCCAAGATTGCGATAGTGCGTCACCCTGCACTTCCCATCCAGTCACGGTATCGTGATATGTTCCTGTAGTTGGGCCTTGAATTCGATTCAGGGACGCCACGAAGGTTCCATTGTTCGCAATGGCGCAATCTGTTCCCCAATCATTGGTGTATACGTGGGCATTGTCTGGGGATGAACCATCAATGAAAAATTGAGTGTTGGCGACGACGACTTCCCCCCCAATATTTGGATCGTTAATCGCGCCACAGAAAGTCAGGCGGCTTCGATCGTGGGTGATATCGATGCCCCAAAGAGAACCTCCGTAGTTTCCAGTCAGATCCGCAGGCCAAAGTCCGGTTCGGGATATGGTTGAATTCATGGGCCAAACACCACCATCATCTACAACCTCAAAACTATACCAACGAGAACCACCGTCTGCTGCGAGAACATGGCTATTGTCTAACCAAACGACATCGACCAATGAGTTTGCATGAGGAGCGTGGAAAATGACGCGCCCATCTGTACTGTTCCAAACCGTGAGTAAATTGGTTGAGATGTCCACAGCAGCAATCATTCGTCCATCAGGCGAAAAATCCACTTCCCAAAGCATGCCCGTGGGTTGGGGTTGCCAAACTTGAGGGCTCCAACCAGCTTGCCAAATCGGTCGGCTAGCTTGATTCCAATTTTGTTGTTGATTGGTTGGCGAAGACGATTCAACAAATTCCTCATCGAGAGAAATCGGTTGACTAGACCAAGCGCACAGAAGCAGCATGGAAAGAACCCAAAATGCCCGCGCGCGCATGATTGGGCCAGAATTGACTTCCAACATGAGTCTTTTCACCCATTGATTGAGCAATAAATGAATGACTGCGGTCCGACCCTCGGATTTTTTATGGGGGTCTCGAAATCGCCTTCTCGTCTCATTTTCGGTCGGAATGGTTATCTTACCGACAGCGAGCCTGACATCATGCGCCATCTAATTGATAGGGTATTGGAATTGCAAGATGATGAAGAAGAAACGGATGGGACCGTCACCAAGAAAGAGCCTTCAGCGAACAATGCTGAATTGCACGAACTTCTGAAATCCCTCCAGCCAAGAATTCGAGTTTACGGCTGTGGTGGTTGTGGTGGAAACACCGTTGACCGTCTCAATGCGGCTGGCTTAATCGATGAAGACTCCGTGCGGGGTTATGCGGTAAACACCGATGCCCAGCATCTGATTAAAGTCGGAATTGACAACAAATTGCTGATTGGTCGAACCGCACGCGGACGAGGTGCCGGTGGGGATCCAGAAAAGGGAGAAAAAGCAGCCTATGAATCTGAGAAAGCTCTGCTGAAGACTATCGAAGATTGTGATTTGGCTTTTGTGACTGCAGGTTTGGGTGGCGGAACTGGAACCGGTTCTGCCCACGTTGTTGCTCGCTTGGCCAAGGAAGCGGGTGCATTGACCATTGCAGTTGTGACCTATCCTTTCGAATCAGAAGGAACATTGCGTCGACAGAATGCAGAGTGGGGTCTTGAAAGACTTCGCGAAGTTTGCGACACAGTGGTTGTTCTGCCCAACGAGAAATTGCTCTCAGTGGATGGAGTGCGCGATTTGCCAATCGAAGCGGCATTCAGAGTTGCTGATGAACTCTTGATGCGAAGCATTGCAGGTGTCACCGAATTGGTGACCAAGGAAGGCCTGGTGAATCTCGACTTTGAGGATCTACGCTCAGTCATGCTCAACGGTGGTGGAATGGCCATGATTGGTCTCGGTGAGGCCAGTGGTCCAGAACGAGCTCAGGAAGCCACATTCGAAGCATTGGATAGCCCACTTCTCGACATTGATGTCAGTGATGCCAGAGGTGCACTGGTCAATGTCATTGGTGGACCCAACCTCACACTCGGTGAGGCGGAAGCCTGTGCCCAGCAAATTCGAGAGAAGATTAACCCATACGCTAGAATCATTTGGGGTGCAACGGTTGATCCATCGATGGGAAGCGAAATTCGAGTCATGCTCGTGCTGACCGGTGTGAAAAGTCAACAGATTTTCGGAGCAGCGGCCCACAAGCAACTTCGAACGCTACGAAATCGAACAATTGAGTTTGTAAATTGAGACTTTTCCACGAAGAGGTCGACTACGTCGGACTCGGATTGTTTAAGAAAGGCTGGCAGGTCGCGAGGCACCTCTGAGGTTGAACCATGTCCAGTGTAAGCGATGGAAACAGTGAGCAAACCAGCTCGTTCGAAGATCGTGTTCAAGGTTGGCAAGATGGTCTTGAATCGAGTATCAGGGGCCTTGGAAAGGGTTCTTGGGCTCGAATTATCAAGATGGCGCGCAAGCCTAGTTCGCTTGAATTCAAGCAGACTTGTATCGTCTGCGGAATTGGAATGTTCGTTCTCGGCTTCATCGGATTTGTGATGTTGGTCCTGATGGACAATGTTCTACCCCCATTCTTCGACTGGCTAACCAGTTGATTCTGGAGTTGATTAAATGACTGAGATTGATGAAGAAGAGTTGGACGAAACCAGCGCCACTGATGAAGAAGAGGCGGTTGAAGAGCCCGTTCATGAAGAGATCATGGAAACCGAGGAAGAAACCTCGGAACCCGAGGATGTTGTCGTTGAGGCACCGTCATACAGTGGTTCTGATGCTTTTGTTGTATTCGTTCGGCATGGAGACAAGGTCCTGCTGATGCAGCGCGCTGATACAGTCGCAGATTTCCCTGGTGCCTGGGACGGAGTCTACGGGATTGGTGACCCTCAAAACGTTGAGGCTGTCGCCAGACGAATTGAAGAGGCCACTGGAATTTCAGTAGCCAACCTTACTCACATCCGCAGCGCCAATGCGCGTGGTTTGGAATTTGGTAATCGCCTGAATGATGTGGTTCCAATTCTCTTCCAATCAGAATCCACAGAGGTGGAGCCACGAACCCTCTACAAGACTGCAGAATGGGTGGACCCTGGTGCAATCAATCACAAGTCCTACAGCATACCCCAAATCGGGGAACTCTACGGTGACGTTGCATCTTATCTCTACATCCTAAAAACAACCAACGGCGCAGAACACAGAGTTGCGAGTGAGATTCAAGCCAGACTTTCTGGAACGGGTTCCCTTCAAGACATCCAGGGCGAGATTTTCAGTGTCCTTTGCCCAACCATTCTGAATGGATACATCTTTGTTGAAGCCAGTGCAATGCACCATGTCGAGAAACTAATCGGTCGTGCTGGTGGTCGAACAACACCTCTCAAGGGCTGCAGCAAGGTTCTACCGGGAACATCACCATTGGGTGACGTCACCCCTTACCTTGAGCCGAAATCAGCAACCGCTGGAATTGAAGAAGGTGACATTGTCGAAATCCGAGTTGCTGCTTTCAAGGGCGAGCGAGCCCGTGTGACGAACGTTGCCGAGAACAAGGAAGAGGTTACTGTTGAGCTCTTCGACGCGGCGATTCCAATCCCAATGACAATCCGCGCTGATCAAGTTCGCGTCACGCAGCGCG
>CAZXVR010000057.1:0-10309 GCA_964644485.1 uncultured Candidatus Poseidoniales archaeon
TTGCAGATGGCCGGATTTCAACCGAAGAATACGCCAATTACGAATCTAGAATGGGTATGGCACTGCTCCCACCCGAAGAGCGAGTCATCCTGCGGCAGGAATTGAAACGAGGTCGGAGTTTCATCAACGCAGCCGATCACATGCACCCAGCTCATCTCCGCATTGCACTACGAGATGCATTGCTGATGGCGGCAGCCGACGGTCACTATGATGCTCGCGAGATGGATGTCGTCAAGGAATTGGCGAAAAAAGCATCTTTTTCGGATGAAGATTTGGAGAGCCTATACGATTGGATTGACGAAGGGTGGGCTTGGATGAAGAAAGGTCGAAATGTCCTTTCTTTGCCCGAGGACATTCACCATTGGGGCACAGTCTACGAAGTATGATCAAACCGTATGGATTGCATGCCCGAGAGTTTTGAGCACTCCTTCGTGGAAGGATTCTGACATTGTGGGATGGGCGTGAATCGTTCCTGCAATGTCTTCGAGTACAGCACCCATCTCTAGCGCGAGGGTAAATTCTCCTGACAATTCGCTCACATGACTTCCTGTCGCTTGAACACCGAGAATCACATGGTCTTCCTCGCGCGCGACCACGCGAACGAATCCCCCAGTCTTCTCAGCCTCCATCGTCAGAGCCCGACCATTGGCTGCAAGTGGGAATTTACCAACGATGATTTCTTCACCCGCATCTTTCGCTTCATCCGGTGTCAGTCCAACACAGATGATTTCAGGCTCGGTAAATACGATTGCAGGAATCGCAACAGGATCGAATGAGCGCTTGTGGCCAGCAATAATTTCGGCAACCATCTCACCCTGAGCGCTGGCACGGTGTGCTAGCATTGGTTCCCCAGATACATCTCCGATTGCATATACCCCGCGCATCGAGGTTTTACATTGGTCATCGATTCGGATGAACCTTTCATCCGCATCCATTCGGAGCCCCATCTTCTCCAAACCCCACCCGCGAGTATTGGGCCTTCGTCCAACGGTTACAAGGACTTTGTCGAAGTTCTCGGATTGCATTTCTCCATCTGCATCCTTCCAAGTAAGTATGACCTTACAATCCTTGACCTCCGCCCCCTGAGCAAGACAATTGACATGGGTGGTCACACCATTTTTCCGTAACCATGTTGTCAAGGGCCGACGTAATTCATCATCGAAAATCGCCAACACTTTGTCCATGCCTTCAATGACGGTGACTTCGGATCCGAGCCTGCGCAGTGCAATGCCCAATTCGAGGCCAATGTATCCTCCGCCAATGACAGCAACCCTCTCAGGTAGCATATCCAAATCCAATGCTCCGGTCGATGAACAAATGTATTCCTCATCGAATTTCATGAAGGGCAATTCGATTGGAGTTGAACCGGTTGCAAGGATGACATTCTCCGCTTCGATACTGACGGTGCCATCTTTCGTCTCTACAGTACAATGCTTTGCATCTTTGAAGGTCGCCCAACCAGAAATCAAACGGGCACCAGCATTCTTGAGGAGATGTTCGACACCCTTGTTGAGTTTGGTGACAATCTCATCTTTCCAAGAGACGAGTTCACTCATGTTCAATGAGACCGAGCCATCGATTTTCATCCCCATGTGGCCATCGACATGTTGAGCCAAATGGTCCATTCGTTCTGCCGCGTGAATCAGAGCCTTGGAGGGGATGCATCCGCGAATCAAGCAGGTTCCTCCTGCTTTGTCGCCTTCTACAATCACGGTATCGAGTCCGAGTTGAGCCGCCCGAATGGCAGCTACATATCCACCTGGACCTGCGCCTACGACCAACACTTGGCAAGAGATATCGTCCATATTGCCACCTCAGAGAATCGAGATTGGGTGCTCGAGTAATTTCTTCAGACCTTGAACCAAAGCGGCTCCATCGGCCCCATCAACAACGCGGTGATCCCATGAGGAAGACAGATTCATCATTCTTCGAATGGTGATTTTTCCATCGATGACCACAGCTCGGTCAACCGCCTTGTGGACACCGAGAATTCCAACCTCTGGATGATTGATAATCGGTGTTGCACCCAAACCACCGTCGCGCCCTAGGCTGGTAATTGTGAATGTCGATCCTGTCAAGTCATCCAGGCCAGCGCTTCCATCGCGTGCTGCGGTTGCAACTCGCAGAAGTTCCGCACCTGCTTCCCAGATTGTCTTCGCCTCTACGTGTTTGACGACGGGGACATACAGACCACGGTCCGTTGTTGTGGCAATACCGATATTGATTGCGCTGTGAATCGACAGCATCCCGTTTTCATCATCGAACGTTGCATTGCAACCTCCATGTTCACCTTGGAACAACTTGACGAGCGCCTGCATGATGAATGGAAGATAGGTCAACTTCGGTTGGTCTTCCGTTCGGTTAGCATTCATCCATTGCCTTAGGGTTTCAAGATCGGTTACATCGACTTCTTCAAAATACGAGAAATGCGGAATTGTGGTGTATGATTTCGTCATTTGTTCAGCAATCTTCCTGCGAAGGCCGACGACCGGAACTTCGGTGACCCCTGTTCGCTCCTGCCCGGGCATGCTAACGGGAAGCCCACCGACCGTTTGTGGTCGAGTTAGATGGGCATCCAAATCCGCATGGGTGATTCGCCCTGCGGGTCCCGTTCCCTTGACTTGGGAAAGTGAGACACCTTCCTCTTTCGCACGTCGACGAACGACTGGTGAGGCGAGAGGCCTACGTGAAGAGGTGGGTGCTGGTTCTGGAGTGGGTGCGGGAGTGGGCGCAGGAACTGGCTTTGGTGCAGGAACTGGTGCCGCTGCCGGCTTTGGTGCAGGTTCGGGTTCCGGTTCGGGCTCTGGCTGGGGCTCTGGTTCTGGTTCGGGTTCAGCCGAAGGGCCACCCTCTCCATCGACTTCGAATTCGATCAATGGTGCGCCGACAGCAATCATATCGCCGATGGCTCCATGGAGTTTGGTGACTTTTCCATCAACCGTACTGCCGATTCCAACCGTCGCTTTATCTGTCATGATGTCGACCATGTCTTGATCTTCGGTAACCGTGTCGCCAACAGCGACGTGCCAAGCGGTAATCTCACCCTCAACAACACCTTCTCCTATGTCTGGTAATTTGAAAACATTCGTACCCATTTCTATTCCTCCATTGTGGCTTGTATCGCCTCTGTTATTCTGGCTTGACTTGGGAAGTAATCCCACTCCAAACTGTGGGGATAGGGTGTGTCCCATCCCGTGACTCTCTGAATCGGTCCTTCAAGGTGCCAGAAGCATCTCTCTTGAACCAGTGACATCAATTCGGCCCCGAAACCCGATGTCCTTGGAGCTTCGTGCACAATCACACATCGTCCTGTTTTACGAACTGAATCCTCGATTGCATCGATGTCTAGAGGCACCAATGTCCTCAAATCGATAATCTCGGCATCAATCCCATTGTTTTCAACGGCGGCACTGGCAACGTGAACCATGGTTCCATAGCAAAGAATGGTCACATCATTACCTTCTCTGATTGTTTCTGCCTTGCCCAATGGGATGCTATAGTACTCATCGGGAACTTCGCCTTTCGGATGACTATCCCATTTGACCATGGCTGCGGTGTGATCCCCGTCGAAAGGCCCATTGTAGAGTCTCTTCGGCTCAAAGAAAATGACGGGGTCATTGCATTCAATAGAGGAAATTAGCAATCCTTTTGCGTCGTAGGGATTGGAACAAATGACTACCTTCAATCCAGGTGTATGGGTGAAGTATGCCTCTGGAGATTGACTGTGGTAATGACCACCCTTGATGCCTCCACCACAGGGGGTGCGAATTGTGACCGGAGCACTATATTCGCCACCTGAACGATAGCGAAGTTTTGCCAACTCATTGGTAATTTGGTCAAATCCTGGGAAAATGTAGTCTGCGAATTGAATTTCTGCTACGGGACGAAGTCCATTCATGCCCATACCGATTGCAATCCCCATGATTCCACCTTCAGCTAGAGGTGTATCGAAGGCTCGGTGTTTGCCGAATTTTTCCTGCAATCCAGCGGTACAGCGAAACACACCGCCATAATATCCAGCATCCTCACCAAAGGAGACAACGGTTTCATCGCGCTCAAACATGTTGTGCAATGCGGAGTTCACCGCTTGGATAATGCTCATCTGCGCCACTAAATCCCCACCTCTCCGCGTTGCTCTAGTAGATGCCAAGGCTCCTTTTCGTATACATCCTCAAACAGAGTGGAGACCGAAGGGAACGGTCCATCTTTCAGCGTCCCATGTGTCTCGGCTTCCTTGTATGCAACGATGATTTCTTTCGTGCATTGTTCCTCAAGTTCTGTATGCCGCTCCTCATCCCATTCTCCGAGTTTCATCAGGTGTGCCTTGAGGCGATCAACCGGGTCTCCAAGCGGCCAAGAATCATACTCATTTCCAGGCCTGTAGATACTGGGGTCATCCGAGGATGAATGACTGTCGCCACGGTAGGTGTACATTTCGAGCAAGGTTGGTCCATGGCCTGCTCGGGCGCGCTCAGTCGCCCATTTGTGGGCCGCATAAACGGCGAGGAAATCTTGTCCATCGACACGCATTGATGCGACATCATAGGGAATGCCGCGTGCCGCAAAAGACGGCCCTCCGTGGGCCAGATTTCGGTGAGTTGAAATCGCCCATTGATTGTTGACGACAACCATAACGCAAGGGGCGCGATAGACAGAGGCGAAATTGAGACCATAGTGGAAGTCGCCTTGTGCGGAGGTCCCTTCCCCTAACCAAGTGCATGCAATACTATCTTCTCCTCGGTAGGCAAATGCCATGGCGGCTCCAACAGCCTGTGGGAACTGAGTTCCGACAGGGCTTGAAATCGAGACAAAATTTCCTTCCTTCCAAGAATAATGCACCGGCATTTGACGCCCCTTGACATTGTCATTTGAATTGGTGATGCAATGACTGATCATGTCGACCATATTTCGACCACGGACAAACAGTAGCCCCTGCTGACGGTATGAGGGGATGACAATGTCTCTGTTCTCCATCGCCATCGCTGCGCCGACACTGACCGCTTCTTCGCCCAAGCACTTCATGTAAAACGAAAGTCGTCCCTGGCGCTGCATCTTCATCATGCGATCATCGTATGCTCGAATTCGCACCATGTGTTCCAGTGCTTTCCGAAGAGTTTCGACATCGAGTTGTGGGTCCCAGTCGCCGACCGCTTCATCCTCATCATTCAGAACACGGAGTAGCCCATATGCCATGTCTCTGGTTTCGGCGCCATCGCAATCTATGGACGGCTTTGCATGGTGGCCTGCAGGGATATCGTGGGGGGACGGGAAGGATGTGCCTCCTTCTCGATGAGGTGGCACGGGAACGTGCATTTGCGTCTCCTTCTCTTCGCCCATTATTCTCACCACTCCAAATTCGCTCATAGCGTTTCGCAGATTCATGGCTCACCATAGGTGAGGGTCACAGGGCCACCTTTTGCCTCCTCGTAGAGGAGACCCGCTCGATAGGATGAACGCACCAGTGGTCCACATGCCACAGCTTTGAATCCCAGTTCTCTGGCGATTTGATCCCACTCTCCAAAGACCTCTGGTTCGGGAAATCGATCTACGGGAAGATGGCGGGGTGATGGCGCGAGGTACTGGCCGATGGTCAACAAATCCACATCAGCCTCGCGAAGTAGTCTCATGGCTTCTACAACCTCCTGATTGGTTTCCCCAACTCCAACCATGATACTTGATTTTGTCAATACATCAGGTCTGAGACGCTTGGCCTCTCGCAAGATTGTCAGGGATTGTTCAAATGAAGCGCGATGATCCCTGACCACCGAATCCAATCGTGGCACACACTCTACATTGTGTGCAAACACTCGCAATTCCAAATCCTCAAGCAATGCCGAAAGTGCCTCGAGATTCCCATCTAAATCGGAAGAGAGGAATTCGAGTCCAACATCAGGTCTGCGTTTGTGGACTGCTTCCAAACATGCGCGGTAGTGAGATGCGCCACCATCGTGAAGTTCGTCTCGGTTGACACAGGTGATTACCGCATGGGTGACACCCATCAAATCCACAGCTTCAGCCAAATTTTCCGGCTCATCAATGTCAAGGGGTGGAGGGTCTTTTACGGTGCCAACAGCACAGAACCGACAGGCCCTGGTACACTCTTCACCAGCGACCATAAACGTGGCAGTGCCTCTCCCCCAACAATCGTGAATATTGGGGCACTGCGCTTCTTGACAGACCGTATTCAACTTGTGCTCAAGCACATTTCCACGGACATCATTGAAGGCGACCTGAGCCTCCCCCGTCGGCAAATATGTCTTGAACCAAGACGGCAACCTTTTGCGGGATTTTTTTCGTCTTTCAATCGCCGAGAGTGGTTTGGTTTCTTTCGCCATAGGTAGACGTTTACCAGACATTGACACCACTCCCGTGATGTCTGTCATCATCGGACTCGGTTAATCCTTTGTTTCCCGACCCTAGGGTCGGGTTCGGAGCGTTGAAGGGTAAGAGTCGTCTCCAAACATCATGGGCGAAGAACTTGTGGACAAGGTCGCGTTGGTGACCGGAGGTGCGGCACGCATCGGGGCGCAAATCTGCCGCACTCTAGCCAATGCTGGGGCGATTGTCGCAATACACTGTCATCGGAGTCTCGCCGCTGCAGAGGATTTGGTCGAGGAAATTGAAGCGGCAGGCGGTGAATCATTTGTTGTTCGTGGAGATCTCTCCGAAGAAGAGGATCGAGCTGCATTGATCGATTCTGTTATCGATAAGGCAGGTCGACTCGATATCCTCGTAAACAACGCATCTATATTCGAAAAGATACCACTGGATGAGATGACATCCGATGCTGCACAAATGATGTGGAGGGTGAATGCTGAAGCACCATTAATGCTAATTCAACACGCTGCACCACACCTTCGATTTGAAGGAAAAGGTGACCCGGGTTCTGTCATCAATATGATCGACAATTCCAGCGGCAGAAATGATTGGCCTGAATTGAGCCATTATTGTGCATCAAAAGCGGCTTTACTTTCCATGACTCGCAGTTTGGCACAGGAGTTGGCTCCATCGATTCGAGTCAATGGAGTGGGTCCAGGTGCGATACTGTTTCAGGAATGGGAATCAGATGAAAGAAGGGCCGCAGTCCTTTCGTCTATACCGATGGGTCGGCAGGGTGAAGTGGAAGAAATTGCCGAGACCGTTTTGTTCCTAGCAGCTGGTCCCCCTTACATCACAGGACAGATCATCGACGTTGATGGTGGATGGTCTCTAACGACGTAGTAGCGTTCAAAGCCCGAGTGCGACTCAAACAGCCCGCAGGGGTTGCCAAGCCCGGCCAACGGCACCGGACTTAAGCTCCGGGGGCAATGCCTTCGTGGGTTCGAATCCCACCCCCTGCACCAATTTCAGCGTTTATTGCATCTACGATGCACGCTGAGAGAGTGAAGTCTCAATTAAGCGCGTCCTGCAAACCGTTTAATGGGCTGTATGTCACGGGTCACCGTAGGTGAGCGAATGCTGGGTGTATCTCGAGGCAAGAGCAGAATGGCCATTCTATTGGTCGCTGTCATGCTATCTTCGTTCATGATTTACATGATACCAACCCCACAATCGCTAGACGATGCACCGCCTCGAAACGATTCTGCAACGGTCGAATACGACCTCTACTTTGCCTCTGCTCCAGGTGGTCACCCGACGGATGGAAGAATCACTACAGAACGACCCGATAGTGGTGGTCAGGAAGAAGAGTCGGCATCTGGAACGAATGTTGAATTCTCAACCGATCAGATGCTTTCTGATTTGATAATTGCAGGCAATCCAAATGGGAATCAATACGAATTGGAAATTGTCCTTTTCTTGAAGGCGACAGGACAAGAGGGCTCAACGGTTGATTGGACCGTATCAGTCATCGCAGGAACCTCGATTATTGGAACTGAAGATTGGAGCACAGAAGTTTGCACTCCTTCTGCATTTGGTGGTAACACATGTGGGTTTGATGAGCGATATTTCCACCCGAGTTGGGTTTCCCCTGCCGATTTCACAGTCGAGGCCGATGAGCGACTAAAGGTCGTCGTATCGGCAGATATGGATTGTAGTTCTGGTGGCGGTACGCCCGATCCTCCCAATGGTAGCGACGGTGAAACCAGCGGTAGACAGTTCGGCTCTGTTGAATGCGATGCTTGGGTTGCATGGAATGAAATCGATACCGCATCAGGGCGGTTTTCAATGATTGAAGTTCAAACCCAACCTCTGAGCGGCTCTCAGGTCAAGGTCCACCGCCCAGGTAGCGTTTGGACCGATGAGGAAGTAGGCACTGAGCAGAATCCGTGGTTCCCCAATGATTCACCCGATATGCGCATCATGCAGTTCAATGTCGAGCTCCGTGATGCGTTTGGCCGAGAGGACATTGATGTCGTTCGATTACACATGATTGATGACAATGGCCAGGTTGCATTTACACACACATTTGATGATGAAGAATTGGTGACCGATAACAACGCGCTCCGCGCACAATACAATTGGACATATCCTGGTGGCCTTGATTCAGGCTGGTATGAACTTGATCTCGAGGTAGAGAACATCCAAGGCAAGTCATTCACAATCGACCACCCCAATATTCTGATGAGTTCCTACGGTGTTTCGCTCACGCACGGAAATGGTAGGGTTGTGGAATATATCGCTCCAAGTTCAACGACTCCCGTAAACCTCGATTTACGCCACGTAGGTGCGAGCGGAAACGCTTACGCATTGAGCGTTGAGTTGGCCGTATTGTCCAACCTGGCATCCAGTTGGATTGTTGAATTTGATCGAGCCGACCAGATTTACGACCTATCCGGTGGTGGCATGGAAGCTCACCCAGTGCTATTGTTGACGGCACCTGATGATTTGACAGATGCTCCAGACACACTAGAGATTCGAGCGGTTGCATATGACAATGCTTCGGTAATGGTCCACCAAACAACGCTACAACTTGATCTGGAGAAACTGGACACTTACTCTCCACCGATGGTGAGTTTGTGGCCTGAGGCCCATGACAACCAATTTGCCAACAGCACAGGGGCCCTCAATATCGATGAAAATATTCCGCGATATGTTGAGGACGGAGTTTTCACCACGTTCTATCTTGAAATCTTCAATACTGGGTTCGACACTGATCAATTCAGAATCGATGTCAAGCAGGATTCGAATGCCAACCTTAGGTTCTGGGACAACGACACTGGACAGCGCATCGAAGAGGATGAAGGTGATGGCACATTCCACACCAGTGATTTAGATCGCCACACGACCCAAACAATTCGTTTGCAAATTAAGCCATCAACCTCACGAGATGACCCTGATACTGGGATGATTGAACTCGAGATTATCAGTATTGGAAACTCCACTGAGAAGGCAAGAATCGCTTTCACAATTCAACGCACATTTGGCATCCAGGCCCAAGTTGTATGGGATTGCGATGCGACACCACTGGGCCATGCAGATGCTGAAATTTGCCTCAACAGTGCAGACCATATTTCATTCTCGGTTGAAATCACGAATACCATGACAGAAGGTGATACTGTTACAGATTGGCTGATTGTGAACCCGCAAAATCTCGATCGCAACGTCGATGAAAATCTGTATCCAGAAGCCAATGCGAAGTATGGTTTGTGGCAATATGATATCACAGACAACAATGGGGACCCCTCCCCGCGCGTACAGTTGGCTCCCACCGATACTGCATTGGTGAACCTCGACATCACACTCACAAGTCAGGTCATTGAAGGAAACCATACAGTTTACCTACGCGTTCGTGAAGACATTTCTGATGTGTCGGTGGCTCGCTATTTCGACCTACCAATTTCGATTGAAATCGGCCAAGATGACCCCACAATTGAGATCAAACTTTACTCGCAAATCCCGGTCTTCCGACCCGGAATGGAGGAAGAGATTACGATGATTGTCAAGAATGATGGCAATAGCGATGTGATGGTACTTCTCGATGCTGATGTAGAAAGCAACCTTGCAGGCTGGTCTGCTGATGCATACAATTCGACCACCGGCGCACAATTGATTTCTGTCAAGGCATTTACACAAGAATTCTTCACGGTCAAAATCCGAGCTGGTGAGGATGCGCTCAACAACGACAAAGTACAGGTCACCATCTCTGCGACACCGCTTTCGGAGGACGAATCTTACCCTGCGGAGTACACGGCCGAAATGGACGTCACAATCCGGGTCTCAATCGATGGTGTATTCGGAGTCATCTTGAAAGAATTGCAAAATCCACGCCCCTCCACAATTGCGATCGGTTTGGGCATTGTCATCCTGCTTGTTGCAGCGGTCACTGGACGCAGAAATCGCATTGAGTACATCGATGTGTGGGTCGACG
>CAZXVR010000058.1:0-9895 GCA_964644485.1 uncultured Candidatus Poseidoniales archaeon
CGCAGGGAATCCCAAAGGCTCGCGCAGGCATGCGTAACGACAGGCAAAGTATGCCCCGGACAAAGACATCTCAGGTAGTGCAATTTCGAGAGAGATACCCATATTCGCCACCAGATGTGTGACTGCGATAGCGCATAACACAAATAGGATGTTGCTAACATCGTTTCTCGTAGCAACGAGGTGGAAGTGAATGGATTATCTTCTCGGAGAGAGAGTGCCGACCAAATCACTCACTGATGATGAGATACTCAAATTTATTCAAGAATTTGGAGACAAAGATTACAGGAAAATCTTGGGCAATAATACCAATGAAGAGCAACAAAATGCTAGACTATATTTACAGATATGGTATGAACAATTTCTTCGGGGTGAAAGCCCTCTAACATTCTTGGTAGGTGAAGAAAGAGACACTAAAGCCGCTCAAGCGATCAAATCTGCCACTGAACTTGCTTCAATTTTTGAAGGTCGTCTTCACAGCATGATTCTGCAGTCTGATGAAGAAACTGCAGATGGGGCTAATGCCTTTGAAGTAAGATTCCTAATTGCACTCTCTCGTGCAGAAGAATTGATTGATGAAATAGAAAACACATGGGAGGTAGATTGCTCAAAAATCATTGTTCGGACACTGTTTCAACTTACAAGGTACAAAGATTCCTACCAACTAGCACGACTAATCGGAACGGATTTCATTACTGATTTAGGACTTCGTCTTTCCTATTTTTTCAGTGTACGAGTACGGAAAATGATGGAAAAATTTGATGACATAGAGGATGATTTAGATTCCCGTTCAAGAAATGCAATTCTCAGAATGATTGAGAAAGATTCCATGGCAACCAAACCAACATCGCACGACAAATCTGTAGCATGGAAGCGCGTTTCCAAGCCGTTTGAAAAAATATCTTACAATTGCTTGTTGTTGATGTTTGAGCTTCAATGGTTGCGAATAAAAATTGGTGATTTTGATGATTTAATTACAGCTAAGTCACTAGAGGAAGACGACGCGACATTGGACAAAGGCTACCCGAATATTTTGGTATTTTGCGAGGAATTTTACAATGTAATTCACGATCCCGATGCAGTAAATGATTGGAGTGAACAGGAGTGGGAAGAGTACTACAAAGGTATCGGGGGTAGAAATAAGCATACATTATTTGATTATTTTAATTCCTCAGAACGAGACCGTTGGTCGTATGCTCAACCCATGGATCACGGATGGGAAGAAGGCAACGATAGCAAACTGAATATCGCCTCAAGAATCAACAATAATGAAGATCAAATTTTTGCCCGCGAGAGAAATGAGCACACTGGTCGAGCTATTGAAGGCGGTTACTTAACTCCTGAAGATATTGCTAAGGGAGCAGGCTACCGCCGCCTGCGGAAAGTAATTTCCAATTTGGAGGATTACGAAAATTTGGGCGAAATAATTGATCCAAAAACAATGTGGTACGAACAGCCAACTACAGTTGGACGTAACAGAGGAATTGCGGGCCAAGAATCAATCAAAGCACTGAATCATTTACAGAAAACTCAGTGGGAACTCAACACTGATTTACTGAGTGTTATTGCCGAAGGTTTTGATGAAAATCAAAATGCACTCGATTTGACATCGCCATCGGATTGGTTAAATCTCAGCAAAATTACAATCAAAAAAGAATGTGAGTTCTATGACAAGGAGAAGAAATTGAAATGCGAATCTCTCGCCTGTTATGGATTGGATGATGATTCGAATACAAAGAGGTGGTGCAGCAAACATGTACCGGTAGAAAGGAAGACAAAATGTCTTAGTAAAATCGAGGGTTTGAAAGGAATCAAACTCCCCAAGAACAGGGATACGCGTAAGAAATGGGAACTTGTCATCACAGATTGGTCTCGAAAGATTTTATCTCTTAATGGGAATGTGTTCTGGCATGTATGGGCCTGTGGCTGGCGTGGGCGACTATATCCAAGGTGCACCTTACTAAGCCCCCAAGAAAGCGACATAGATCGCGCCCTCCTCCGCTTCAAGGAATGGAAACCACTCGGCGAATCTGGGTGGAAATGGCTCAGGATCCACTTGTTCAATCTTGCAGCGGGGACGATTCTTTCTGAAAGTAATGCCGAACATCTAAAGAAAGCATCTTTCGATTGGCGTGCTGATTGGATTCTTGAGAACATTGAGTTATTCAAAGAAATAGCATCAGACCCAATAAAGCACATTGACAAGTGGCAGGAAACACCCAAGGCCAAAGGAGAATCAATGCAGAGATTAGCTGCAATCTTGGAAGTTGTTCGAGTCTATGAGGAACACAAAATGAAAGGTGGCAAAACATCAGACTGGAATAAAGTAAAATCTGGGATGCCAGTACAATTGGATGGATCTTGTAACGTATACCAACACCTTTCAGTACTGTTGAGAAACGAAAATCTTGCAAAAAAAGTCAATGTCCTTCCCAATCAAATCCCAGATTCCGCCAACCAAGGAGACGAAATCCCCCTTCCAGAATCAGACCTATATCTAGCGGTTGTCGATGAAGCCAGAAGGGCGTATGACGCCTTTGATGAAACTGAAGAACATGAATCAAAATGCTCGGAATTGTTTCGCCAGGACAATTTGAGTGGGATATTTACCCCTGAAATAATCAACGATATTTTCTCAAGGAAATTTGCAAAAAACATCACGATGACTCTGGCGTATGGTACCAAAGATTTCCAAGGAAAATTCATGGGGAATAAGAAAGGTAGACCTGGATTTTTAACACGAAAACACGTTTATTGTGGTTCGGATGAGTTGGCGTTCAAGTGCCATGAGGTAGATTGTGATTACAATTCAACCACAAAAGAGGCATTTGAAGATCATCTGTTTGAGAAGCACAAGGATAAATTCGAAGCAGGAAAACATCTCATCGAAACCATTCATGAATGTGATGTCCCAGAAAGCCAATCTGCCGGACAAGGAAAACTCATCCCCTTCGAAAAAGACAATCCTGCTCGCTTTGAAATTCACATACAAAACCTCAACCGGCACAAGAATCCAGAGGCAAAATCAGGAACAATACAAAAACCATATGATTATGATAAAATTATGAATTGTAGACCCACTAGAACTGTGGTATATTTCACAAAGAAACCCGGGGAAGAATACAATCCTGCAGAAGACAGAATTGAGTTCAAGGAAAATTACGATCCAGAAGCAGATGATGGGGAATTGTACAAATTCAAGTGTGCCTATCACCTTAGCAAAGATCGCCGTCCTCGCGAATCCAAAGGAGGGTCAGGGGAGAGATGGGGGGAAATTCTCAAGGCAGAGTACATAGGTCCTAAATGGAAATCTACTCGGGTTCCAATCTGGCATGAAACATCGCTTTTGTATGAGTTATTGGGTGAAGAAATTAGCAGAACCATCCCTCCAAAGTTGCAAGCGATGGTGGCCAATAAGTTGGGTGAAGATTACAAGACAGCGGTCGAAGTAGTCACCGGCGGTGCCAATAAGTTGATTGAAGATCAACTGAAACAGGCAGTAACAGTCGTCCCTGAAAATATTGTGATGTGGACCACACCAATCGGGTTTCGGGTGTTGAATTATTATCCATACCGTAAGACCGATGGGAAATTTGGGGCGCGTCATGGTAAATGGTGGACAGAGTATTGGGGTGAACAGATTAGATCAACAGCAGAAATATCAGAAATATCCGAATATTTCAGGAGCATTGCAGAGCTGAATCCCGATTTCGATTTTAACAATTTGATTCGCAATGCCTATCGCAAAAAAAGGGCTGGAGGAGATGACGATGAAATCCTCCGAAGCATATTCCTCGCTTTATCTGTTGAACAGCTTGAGATGGAGGAATTTATCACAAATCCATATTCAAAATCAAAAGAGAAAGGTGACGAATTTTATGAAAAATTTGAGAAGATTTTGAATGGAGATCACCCCTCCTTCCATCACAGCGTTGTAAGAAGACCATTGAGGTACGAAATCAACAAACAATTGTCTGTAATAGATCCAATGACTCCCTCCACCGATTTCATAGAATTCAGAAGATCGATTATTCGCAGAAGCTCATTCACACCTTCTCGAATCATTGATGACATCCCCAACCCCAAACACGTAGGCGATTTGGATAAGAAAAGAGTAGCAACAAAAAACAGGAAAAAAATCATTGATGAGATGAAGAGGGGGATCACACCAAATTTTGTACAATCTCTAGACGGTGCTCATATGACAATGGTCATCAATGACATCTGTGCGGAGGAAGACATCAACGATTTCTGGGCTGTTCACGATTGCTTTGGTGTTCACCCCTCAGACACAGATAGGTTGATTGAAGCTGTGAAAAGAACCTTCAAGAAATTGCACGAAAAACCTCTGGAGTCATGGATAAAGGAAATCAATCCCGATCACCCTCCACTCCCTGATCCAACCATCACCATAGACGACGAGACCGACATCTCAGATTATCTCATCAATTGAATTCTGGTGCGTAGCACCAACATTTGTCGCCACAAATGGTGACAAAATGGATTTACCAAATGAACCAAACCATATGAGTGAGCGGAACTCAATCCGCATCATCAAGCCATACAAGTTTGCAGGAACTTGGGTTTTTGATGACGAAAACACGAACCTTGTACGCGAACCCTTCGTGGAGGGTGCCGATGACATCATCGATGTCATGACCAGTCAAATCGAAGGAGCAACAGATGGGTTTGCGCTGACATTCTCTGCACAGCAATTCCCAGGGGCCACGCTTGAATTGCTTCGCACACGCGAGGAGTTCGGAGGGTGGTGGTATCGCAGCGAGGCTCTAGACATGGAAGGTTGGCTTTGCCCCGCTCTCTTCCTCTACTTCGAGGAAGCACCCGAGAAATTACATTGTAAATTTGCGCAGGATACGGGGGGTGGGGCGTGATGTGGTGGCTATGGGGTGTATCAACACCTTTCCCCTGTAAGGGATGTGGCGAACCGATCTACATCTATTTCAATCTCGATGGCAGTGTCCGAGGTATATTCTCGGCAAACCAATCTCACGGAGGAGTGTCTACCCGAGGAAATTGGGTATTGCATCGAATTGCTGATCCAAGTTGCGATTACAATTCCAAGGGGGGTTGATTTTGCCGCCACATGTGGGTAAGAAGATGTCAGAAGAATACACAACCGCTGAACTAACGTGCAAGAGCTGTCAACAGATATACAATCCAGCCAAGATGTCTTGGTCGCAGGCTGATGACGACAAAGTCATCGGAACTGCTCTCTGTGACATCTGTGAACCGTGGGTTGAATATTCCCGCGCCCGCACGAACAAATTTCCTGAATGGGCGAGGACTCTGGTTCACGATGACCCAGGTCTCATTGATGAAACTCGGGCAGCGCTTGAGAAAATTGTTCGTCAAAATCACAACGCTCAATGGGGCCCTCGCGGCCTCAATGGGCGCCCGCACCCGTTTCAAATTCACACCCAGTTAGGGCCTCACAATGATTGGGCCTGGCTTGAATTCATCGAGTGGTGTGTTGGCCAAGGCCATCCAGATATCATCCATGGCTTCAACCATGCAGAAGCCCGTGAGGGCGATGACTGGATGTCCGATGATCTAGACACCGTAGCATCTATCACAGACTGGTTTACTCGTATTCGGGAAGAGATAGAGGCATCCAGTGACGACTTCTTCTTCACGAGTGAGGAAGGGCGTATCTACGCAGAAACTCATTCACTTGGCGACCATGAGATCATCGTTCACGAGTCAACCATCCATGTCGATGAGGTTGAATTTGGTGACCAGTCGGGTGAAAATTACTGGTTGGATCCCGAGATTTTACCTGAACTATTGTTCGACAGCATCCATGGTTTGGATACACGCCCCATTGACTTCCGTGCTGAATTGTATTCACTCAACACACAGTGCTTGCAATTCATTGGGCGAGTCACAAATATCTGCGCGCCAAGCATACCCTATGTTCGCGAACTTGTCAATCGCCTCTCACATGGCGATTTTGAGATGGAGGCTGCTCGACGTTTTCACGCCGCCTTGATTCTGTGGTCATCCCACCCAGAACGAGAATTCCATACGTGCTCGAAACAAGCTTGGGCAAAGTCATTCACACTTGTCCGCGAGGTTGTCAGTGAGATTCCAACAGAGGTACGAATCGACCCCATGGGTCTGTTGGTGGAGGGCTCAAGTGGCAATTTGTATCGCATATCCACACCCTCTGCTAAAGGGTGGATCTACGACGGCTTTGAAGTTCGAACAGCTTCACGAATCAGCGATGAAGTGTCCGCACCGATTTGCATCCACACTGCCATGCAGACATCCCATTTACCGATGGGAGACATCATTGCGAGCCTCATTCTGATGCTGAGAGATGACATCGAATCCGCGAAGTCAATCGGACCTTTGCAAAATGTGCTGCCCGATAACGAGAAAGTTACACGCACGTAGTATTAGTGGAAACCATCTCGAATCGATACATGGATTCAATAGGGACCCAAAGTGCACAGCCGGTGTCCATTCAATATCAATCCAAGAACCAAATGGCCTTTGTCGCCATAATAGGTGGTAACATGACAATCCAATTACAAGAACAAGAAATAGAACCACGAAAAATTTCGTTAGAACGAATGAAAACCCGCTCGCGAGAGTTCCGGGAGAATCGAGAAAATCCAGTTAGCCGCTCAGGCATTACACGCGGAATGAGATCCCTCATTCTCGGAGCAGCGGATGGCCGTCCATGTCCCACGTGTGGGACCTCGATGCGGTTTCATCGAAGATCGCCAGATATCGAGAGTCCCGACATGGCGACGATTGAACACATCCTTCCAATCAAGGAAGGCGGTGCCAACGAACCAGAGAATCTGATCGCGATGTGCCTCGCTTGTAACCGAGCACGTGGGTATGCTTACAATCAAACTCCAAAATTCACGCAAGCCGAAATCGAGGATACACTGGAATGGCTTTGGTTCCACGTCAATGAACAGAGGCTTGCTAAAGTGGTGGAGTTGCGACTTGGATACTTGTATCCGCAGCATCAAGCCATCTTCGAGAGAAGTTGGGCAAAGCAATACGCGTGTATGTAGAAGAGGGGAATGAAAATGAAAAATGGAACATTAGAATGTAAGAGCTGCAGCTACAAAGTTGCATCGCATCGAGAAGAAACTGGAATGGCATTGTGTGATATTTGTGCACCATGGGTGCAGAGTTCACTTCGAAGAACAGGTGAAATCCCATCATGGGCTCCATCATTTTGTGATGATCGCCAGGACATGTTTTACGACACCCGTAAAGCGATTACGAAGTATTCCAAGATTCGTGAAGGGAAAGGCCATTGGTCCCGAGGGGAAGGCGCTCCTTTCCCAATCACTGAGCGAGGTTGGTCTCAATTTCTTGAATATGTGATGGGCGAAGACGAACACGGTGTCCTTACTCGAATAAGGTGGGGTATTGACATGCGTGAAGGCTCCATCGGGCTTTCAAATTCAGTGTCGGCAATTCAGAACCATCTACGATTGACAGATGAAACAACAGAACATCTCTTTGAACATACAATCCGTCTTGATGGTAGTTCATTGTGGGTGAGTGGTGTATTGTTTGGCCCGAAGGCATCCGAGATACACTGTCAGAACCGTAGAATATTGCCTCAACTGATTTTCGATCGATACCATGGACTAGACACACGACCAATTGAGGAAATGGCGTATGTGTATATGCGAGGCCCATGGATTTCATTGATACGGGAGACAACAAGTGCCCGAGTGCCAACATCATTTGCTCTGCGAGAAGAAGTTAGTCGTATTGCAGATGGAACCTATGGGGATGGGCCCGCAGATCGGATTCGCTCGGCCATACTCCTGTGGTCAACGGCGGTGGAACGGGAATTTCTGACATGCCCCCCCAGTTCATGGGCGCGTTCATTTCAGTGGATCAGGGAAATATCTGAAGATTTTTCCGAGGATGTAGAGGTTGCAGAAAACGGCATCTATGTGACAGGTTCGAGCAAGAATCTCTACCGAATTGCACCGACTCCTCCAGATGGTCGATCTGATCGCTTTGAGGTGAGTCGAGTTCTCAATCATGGCGACGAAGCAGAGACTTTGGCTGAAGGACAAGAAACTGCACCGATTTGTATTCATTCGATGACAAGTGATGAAGAAGACTTGGAACGCCCACTTGGCGATGTCATTGTCAATTTGATTCTGGCACTTCGTGACGACCTCCAAACCGCGGAGCGTATTCCACAACTATTCCGCCATCTTCCAGGTGAATTTCAGGCCCGTCGTCGGGGTGGAGATCGCAGATATTGGCGCCATCGTTGGCGTGAATATCATCGCGCAGTGCATGGGCACCAGGACAATCCCGAGCAACATGGAGAGCCACCTGAACCTAGGGATTTCCGTGCAATGAGGATTGCATTAAGAGCAGCAAGGGCAGCTCTTGGAGAACTTGGGGAAGAAGAGTAGGCGCCCTATGCCCAAACAATTGCGATTGTGATGGGGTCGCTATTAAGGAGTCAAAAGGGCCCCGAATCCGATGCTCCAAACCACGAGTTCAAATACCTCCTATGAGGGTGAATGTAGGCCGTAGATACTCGGCACCAGCCCAAGAAAATTATGCGCCCTTACTTAGGTTATAAAGGCGGCAAAATGGAGATGAAAACATGTCACAGAATCATTCCACTTGCAGCAGTTGTAATACCGCTTCTGACTCAATCAAACATTCACGGAGAAACAATCTGGGTTTGTGTGAGGTCTGTCGTTCTTGGGTCTTGATGTCATTACGTCGCACGCGCCATATTCCGAGTTGGATTCAACCAGATCCCAACATGACACCACATGAATTGGCAGACCTTCGCCAGCAATTCAGAGAATCTCTCCAAACGGACCACCGCCACGCCCGGGTGTATCTGCAGGCTCATCCCCATCCTATCGGCATGGGTTTTGCTTACTCAGGCCCATTGAGTGAGAGGGGCTGGGGCGTTGCTCTCTCCATTCTATCCGCATCCCACTCGATTGAACTCTCTGGATTCACGACCCCGAATCTCCCCCATTCAGTCATTGATGAGGAGCTCTCTCGACTTGAAGAAGCTGGTGTTATTCGATTACCCAGGCAGCCATTGATGAAGATACAAGTCGCGCATTTGTTGCGTGGAGATTTCGGGTTGCAGATGCAACGTCGATTCATCACGATGGTCTTCCTATGGTTGGTGTCAGATGATGAGTACATCGCCAGAGTCCCGGATGCGTGGGCGACATCTTTCAACTTCCTGCGAGATGTGATTAGTGAGTTGGGCGATCGTGCAAGTTTCGTTGATGGCAACATTCGAGTAATTGGCAGCTCAGGCAACACGTACACAATTGCCCCGAAAAAACCCACTCCCTACTACCAAGTTTCTCGTGTAGTCGAGGGTCAGCGAACTGGGATTTGCATCGACCCAATTGGAGCCAGCAGGGTTGTTTTCGGCGATGTTCTGGTGACATTGGTGCTCTCTTTGTATGACGATCAAATATCTGCTCGTCGAATCAACACACTCACCCATCACGTGTTCGGTCAACCACCCAATTCACGCAGGCGACGTAACGCAAACATCGACCACTTATGGCAACGCGCACTTGGGAATAGGCCCCTCCGATTCCAACACCTTGACGAAGAGGACGAGGAGGACGAAGACGCATTGCCGATGGCATGGCAACGACTCCTTGATCGATTCCAAACCAATTTGGCAGATTGGACGCCTGAGGAGGACGGAGAATGACCCTTCTCATTTTTGCCTCCACATACAGGGGACAATCGGACATTTCGACGAACCCCATTCAATTTCACAAGGAGGATGAAGCTTGACACCCGATTCCAATGACTACCCGCCGGTAAAGTACCGGACTCGGCTCGTAGACGAGGTCAACCAACTTGGAGGTATAGCACAATGGAC
>CAZXVR010000059.1:0-9662 GCA_964644485.1 uncultured Candidatus Poseidoniales archaeon
GGCCTAAGCAAACCTGCGATTGGCCGCCCATATTTCAACGCAACCGCCGTAAAGCCGCACCAAACATGGCGATCATTGGCAGCATTGCGCCAAAGCCAGGGATTCCGAGGAAACCCTCACCAGAATCGCCTGCAAGCGGTGCGACTTGGAGGGTAAACTCATCCCCAATCGTCCCATCGATTCTGTAATGTGTGAAGGCGAGTTCTTGTGTATCTCCATCATACACGAGGCGGGTCCAACCATAGGTGCTGTTCTCTCGATACGCACTCCATTCTGGCTGTGGTTCATCCAACTCTTCGTAGGCGGAACGCCCAGCGATACCAATGACCAAGTGGATGGGTGCACTTTCTTGAGAAAAGCGATTGATCTTTTTGGAATTGGAATGGTCGACCTCTTCACCCAGAACGGGCCATGTCCGCTCATAGAAGTGGTCATGCCCAGCAATCACCAAATCAACCCCCTGCTCGATGTAAAGTGATTCAAGTGCGGCCCGTAGTTCAACTTCGGAACCGTGGTAACTGTTACTGGAATACATCGGTTTGTGTCCATATACGATCACGAACGGCGTCACATCGCGGTTGACCGACGCTAGGTCTTGTTCAAGCCAAGCATATTGAGTGCTTCCCGGTTGGTAATCATGTTCGGTTGACATGAAAACCATGTGAACACCGGGTACATCTCGACTGTACCAGAACACTTCAGATTCAGCTTGCCCATCCGAATCAAATCGATGCTCGTAAGGCGTGAATCCATATCCTGGCTCATTTTCATGATTGCCAACCGCCGTAACCCATGGAATCACGGTCATGCTATCCTGTTGAAAGTTGAACCAATCATCCCAAGCTGATTGTTCACCATCCGCGTAGGAAATATCACCAGAAATCGTCACCATCTGCGCTTGTGAATCCGCAATAATCGCTTCACTAACATCCATCCCTTCACTGGAATCACCATGGTCTCCAATCGAGATCCATTCAAAGTGCTGCGCGGATGAATCAATGGGTGTGAAGGTGAATTCTTCGGACCAATCTCCACCGCTACCCACGCGATAAGTCACCTCTTCGCCTGGCGTGAGTCCAGTCATCGAAGCCATGTGGAACGCCATGTCGTGATTGTAGCAATAATCGGTACTCGTTGCAGTTTGGCCATTCCATTCCACCTCTCCCATCGAGCGTCCTTCTGTAGCCCAAATGACATTCATGACCGTTGCATCATCTGTCATCTGCAAGTGAATCTGTTGTGGTTGTGTGCTCCCGGTCAATGTCCCTGGACATTCTTGGAGTGTTTCTCCCAAGCTCTGCGCGTGTGCCAAAGGCACAAGCATCAGCAAAACAAGGAGAAAAGCGGAGGCGCGCACGTAACGCGCAGAGGTCATGCTGTCTCAAGCCTTGCCTCGGAACCGGTCATTGAGAGTTTGAAGAGAAGCCGCACTCGGTCGCATGATTCCATCGTCTACTTCAGACAGTGGCGTTGCCACCAAGCATTGGTCTTCCGTCGCCGTCGCTTTGGTCGGATCGAAGTAAAGCAAACCTGTGACGTGTTTGTCCTCTGTTTCGGCCTTATGAAGTGCATTCAACGCGGCCATTGCATCACTTGGATCATGGTCCGAACCGATTGTTTCCAAACGAAGAATACTCCCGTCGAACAACGTGATGTCGTGGAATTCACCCTCGGGTGCCGCAGCGGATTCAATCGGTGTTTGAGTGGGGATGTAATCGTAAGCGTGTAATTCGACATCATTGTCCTTGACATAGGTGTAAGAGCGCAAACTCTCGTCGTTATTGTTGAATGTAACACAGGGCGAAATCACATCGATGAGAGCGAATCCCTTGTGACTCATCGCAGCCTTCATCAGCGCGGTCAGTTGTTTCTTTGATCCACTAAACGAACGAGCGACGAACGTGCAACCCAGATTGATTGCCAATTTGCACAGGTCAATCGGTTGGTGCTCATTTGCCGGCCCTTTCTTCTTCTTACTCCCCTTGACCGCAGTCGCACTGTATTGACCCTTTGTGAGCCCATACACGCCATTGTTCTCAAGCACGTAGACCATGTCGAGATTTCGACGAACTGCATGGATGAATTGTCCGATTCCGATACTCGCCGAATCACCGTCTCCAGAGACTGCGAGGAACGTGAGGTCACGGTTGCCCATGGCCGCCCCGGTGGTCACCGCAGGCATTCGGCCGTGAACTGTGTTGAATCCGTGGGATTTCCCAAGGAAATAAGCGGGGGTTTTGCTACTGCAACCAATGCCACTCATCTTGGCTAATTTTTCAGGTTGCAAGCCATTGTCCCAAGCGGCATTGATGATGACATTGCTAATTTGGTCGTGTCCACAACCCGGGCAGAGTGTCGATTTTCCTCCCGTATAGTCGTCTTTTGGCAAATCGATAACATTCAGCTTGATGGTCATTCACCCACCTCCTCCAATACATCCTTGATCAATTCAGCATAGAGACGAGCTCGCGGTGGCATTCCATCCGAGTAAGCAGCGCTATGCATGCGAGGAATCAGTTCGTGTGGTAGTTCTCGACGAAGGATTCCATACAATTGTCCATCGCGATTGATTTCCAAGACAATCACTGTCTCATGATCACGAATGAATTGTTCGACAACCGGTGAAAGTGGTAGGCTGCGAACTCGGCACTGGCTGACCTTGCGTCCGATTTCATCCTCTAGAATGTCATCGATTTCTTGAATTGAGTTTTCCATCGAACCATAATAGATGATGCCGACTTCCTTCTCCACCTCTTCACGAAGAACCGGCTGTGGTAGCCAAGTTCGTGCATTGTCCATCTTACGCTTGAGTCTCATCATCAGCGCCTGATAGACTTCAGGCTTTTCTGAATAGATGCCATCCTCATCGTGTCCGGTTCCGCGATAGAGAATCGGATCAAGACCTGAGCCCGGTAGAGTACGATATGGGATTCCGTCTCCATCCACATCTCGATATCGTCCGTAATTCTCAATCGCGTCGAGTTCTTCTTGTGTTCGCAGAACTTTTCCACGATCCATCGGTGTTTCAGGATATTCAAATCCAGGGCATGCCCAGCGATTCATTCCCAAATCGAGATCACTGAATCCAAAGACCAAAGTTTGCAATCGCTCGGCAACATCGAAGGCTTTCCAGCCATATTCAAAGCACTCTTGCATGTTGCCTGGAATCAGAACAGGGTGAGTCGTATCTCCATGGCTGGCTTCATACAACATTGTGAGGTCACCCTGTTGCGTTCGAGTCGGCAATCCTGTTGAGGGCCCTGTTCGGTTGACATCCCAGATGACACCTGGGACTTCGGCGAAATAGGCCAATCCAATGAATTCCGACATCAATGAAATGCCCGGGCCACTGGTTGCCGTCATCGCTCGAATGCCAGACCAACCACCACCGACAACCATTCCAGCAGCAGCCAGTTCGTCCTCTGCTTGGACGACTGCACAATAATGGTCACCATTTTCATCAGCACGAAGTTCTGGAATGTAAGCGATGATTCCCTCAGCCAAACTGCTGCTAGGGGTGATTGGATACCATGACAACAAACCCACGCCGCCGTAGTGGCTACCAAGCGCAACGGCTTCGTTGCCTTCGACCAAGAACAATTTTTCATCCGCATCTCGTGTTTCAATTCGGAATGGAATCGCATCAAGGTCGACATTTTCTTTGACGAAATTTCGACCAAGGTCCACGGCCTCTAAGTTGAGTTCAATCGCCCTGGCTTTACCTTTGAACTGTTGAGACAAAGCCGCATCGAGAGCTGCATCATCAAGTCCGAGGATTTCAGCGAGAAGGCCGACGTAGATCATGTTGGAGATCATTTTCGCCAACTTTGGATTGAGTCCACGTGCCATTTTGGTCATCGGCACTCCAATGACCGTACAATCATCACGCTCAACAGGCATCTTGACATCCGTGTTGAACAGAATCAGCGTACCGGGTAGACAAGCGGCCACATCTTCGTCCCATGTCGCTTTGTTCATCACGATCTGAATGTGAGTTCGGTCGCCAGGGGCTTGGTAGCCGTTGTCACTGACTCGGAGGATATACCATGTGGGCAATCCAGAGATGTTGCTTGGGAAGAGATTCTTGCCACTGACCGGGACACCCATATTGAACATAGTATGCAGCAGAATCAAGTTCGCGGATTGCGAACCAGTTCCATTTGCTGTGGCGATATTTAGTTGGAAGTCGTTGACAATCCTTTCCATCGGTGACATTGTCTCCTAGGGCCGCGGGGGGCGTAGCCCCCCTTGCGCGTATAGGTGGGCCGAGTCGTGCCGATAATAGGCATTGCTGCGCCATCGGCTTCTTTCTAAATGGATTAAATATCCATTCAGTTCACCGATTATAATGAAAAAATACCCCCTGAAGTGGTAGATTTTCGGATGCGCCCTCCTTCCGCTGCGGTTTTGAAGGAGACTGGACTCGGCGGGCGCATGGTGTCCAAGAAGATTGAGCAAGGCTGGCTCAAAGCCGAGAATGAAATCAAGGCGGAAAAACCAGCAAAGGCCCTCGAGATATTGCGAACTGCAGATGCGGATGGAACCGAATCGAAAACCTGGCGACTTGCTGGTGAAGCCAAAGCCATGCAAGCACGCCAATCTGGCAATGACAAGAGATTGTTCAAGGAGGCCGTTAGCCACTATGAGAGTGGCCTCAAATCCAATCCAAATGACAAGAAGGCCCGTCGAAGTTTGAACAGCCTTCGTTCTGAAATGGATGGACTTGGTATTCGTGCGGGTGGCATGTCGATGTTTATCGACGATGGTGCACCGACATTCCTTGGAATCGTTAGCATCGTGATTGCCATCGGCTTGGTTTTGGTCGGGCTCAAAGTCATCCCCGATTATCTAGCGGGCAACACCGACGAAGTTGCAGTGATGACCATCTCATTCCAGACGGATGCCAATGATCCCTCAAGTCGGCAAACTGTGGATGTCACGATTGAGTTGCATCGAGACGATGCACCCATCCACGTTGACAATTTCGTCAAATTGACTGAACGCGGCGAGTACTCCAACGTAATCTTCCATCGCATCATTGATAATTTCATGATTCAAGGTGGAGATTTCCAAAATTCTGACGGGACCGGTGGCTATGCAGCGGAATTCTATGGCTACTGTAACGGCCAAGCATCCACTTCCGATTGCTCTTCACAGACAGCATATACCATTCCTGATGAAGCAGACAATGGTCTTCTACACGATTCATGTGTGATTTCCATGGCAAAGACAAACAATCCAAACACAGGAGGTAGCCAATTCTTCCTCATTCCAGAAGACAGTAATCCATCCCACCTCGACGGAGTTCACACCGTCTTTGGAACGATTACTTCCGGCTGCTCATATGTTACTCAGATCAGCGAAGTTCAAACCGATGATGGCGACAAACCTCTTGCTGATGTGATTCTCCATTCGGTCGCCATTTTGTGACCGGCCAGAGAGTGACGTTCAAGGATAACCGCTGGGTCGTCGTGTCATGGCGAGTGACGACCCCTTCTCGGCTACATCGACATTTGAGATGTCGAATGGCGAGTCAGGACACTTTGCGGATTTACATTCGTTGGAATCAGCTGGCCTTTGTCGACTCGATAAATTGCCTTGCACCATCCGCGTTTTGCTGGAGGCCGCCTTGCGCAAATGCGATGGTTTCCTGGTCACTGAAGACGACGTCAAGCGCATTGCTGCTTGGTCCCCTACACAATCACCCGCCGAGATTCCTTTCATGCCCTCCCGGGTCATCCTTCAAGACTTCACAGGCGTCCCCGCAGTTGTCGATATTGCAGCCCTTAGAGATGCCATGGTAGAATTGGGTGGTGACCCCAAGAAGGTGAACCCGCAGGTCCCGGTCGATTTGGTCATCGATCACTCGGTCCAGGTCGATGTTTCCGGACTCTTCCCAGATGCAAGAGAGCGCAATTTGGAGATTGAATATCAGCGCAATATGGAGCGCTACCAGTTCCTCAAATGGGGACAACAAAGTCTTGACAATTTCCGTGCGGTCCCACCCGGGCGTGGCATTGTTCACCAAGTCAATCTTGAGTGGATTGCCAGCGTTGCGCGTGGGGAAAACGGCATGTGGATGCCAGACTCATTGGTGGGCACCGATAGTCACACAACGATGATCAATGGACTGGGGGTTCTCGGCTGGGGTGTTGGTGGAATTGAGGCCGAGGCAGTGATGCTGGGTCAACCGATTTACATGCTCTTGCCAGAGGTTGTTGGATTCGAATTAACAGGGACACTTCGTCCCGGTGTAACCGCCACGGACATGACGCTAAGAATCGTAGAGATGCTCCGTGAGCACGGTGTGGTCAGCAAATTCGTTGAATTTCATGGAGCAGGCCTTGCCTCCCTCACTTTGCCCGATCGAGCGACCATCGCCAACATGGCTCCAGAATATGGGGCGACCTGTGGCTTCTTCCCGGTGGACGATACCACATTGGAATACATGCGATTGTCGGGTCGGGACCCCGAGCATGTAGAGAATGTCAAGCGTTATTTGAGCGCACAGGGGATGTTCTACACATCTGATTCAGCGACGCCTGAGTTCACCTCAAACCTGTCTCTTGATTTGGGAGATGTAGAACCTGCTATGGCCGGTCCAAAGCGACCACAAGATCGCGTTGATTTGTCAGCGATGAAATCGCATTGGCATGACAGCCTCATTGCTCCAATCGGACATTCAGGACATGGTGTGGATACGGCCCGAGCAGGGCAACAAATTGAGGTGCTGGGTTCGGATGGACAGACCTACAATCTCAAGCATGGCGACATCGTAATTTCAGCCATCACATCATGCACCAATACATCGAATCCATCGGTGATGCTCGGCGCAGGAATCCTCGCCAGAAATGCCGTCCAAAAGGGACTGAAAGTAGCCCCTTGGAGCAAACCAAGTCTGGCCCCGGGAAGTCGTGTTGTCACCGAATATTATGATGCGGCCGGATTGACAACATTCCTCAACCAGTTGGGTTTCCACAATGTAGGGTATGGTTGTACAACTTGCATCGGTAATTCCGGCCCCCTAGAACCCGAAATCGAAGCTGCAATCGATGAGGGGGACCTCATTGTCGGTTCAGTGATTTCAGGCAATCGAAACTTCGAAGGCCGCGTTCATCAGAAAGTGAAGGCGAATTATTTGGCCAGTCCACCTTTGGTGGTTGCATATGCAATCGCAGGAACATTGGACATCGACTTCGAACAGGATCCAATCGGAATGGACTCTGGAGGACAACCTGTAATGCTCGCCGACATTTGGCCAACCGACGGAGAAATTCGAGAGGTGATGGCTGAGGCGATCACCCCAGAAATGTTCAACGAGCGATATTCGACGGTGATGAGTGAACCACGTTGGGATTCCATCCCTAGCAAAGCGAGCGATCTCTATCCATGGGCTCCTGAAAGCACCTATGTTCGACTCCCATCATTCTTTGAAGGAATCCAACCGGAACCAGAGCCCATTTCATCGATTGAAGATGCTCATGTATTGCTCAATTTGGGAGATTCTGTAACCACCGATCACATCAGTCCCGCAGGCGCATTCCCGCATTCGGGCCCAGCGGGGAAATATCTGATTGACAATGGTGTATCTCCTCGAGATTTCAATTCATTCGGCAGTCGCCGAGGCAACCACGAGGTCATGATGCGGGGCACATTTGCCAATGTTCGTATTCGGAATCGAATCGCACCTGGCACGGAGGGTGGCTACACAACCCACTTCCCATCCGGTGCAGTTGAATCCATTTATGATGCATCGATGAAATACCAAGATTCAGGTATTCCTCTCATCGTTCTCGCAGGTGAACAATACGGCACCGGCAGCAGTCGAGATTGGGCTGCGAAAGGAACACTTCTCCTCGGTGTAAAGGCGGTTATCGCAACATCTTTCGAACGTATTCATCGCTCCAATCTTGTGGGTATGGGTGTCTTACCCCTCACATTCCCAGAAGGCGAAAATGCCGAATCTCTCGGCCTTGATGGCACTGAAACCTACGATATACCTGCAAGTGCAGATCTCGTACCACTAAGCACAATTTCTGTGACGGCGACAAAGGGCGATGGAACTCAAATCAGTTTTGAGGCCACAGTTCGACTGGACACCCCTGTCGAGGTTGAATATTATCGGAACGGCGGAATTTTGCAAACCGTCCTGCGTAATTTAGCCCAGTCTTGAATTCAATCTTCTACGGCCCTTCGGGCCGTGTGGTTCAAAGACCGTTCCGAGCCAAGTCGGCCCGATGTCAGTACTCAAGGGCCCGGTTCGCTTCCGTTTCCGCGTTCCCGAGGAAGACGTCGATGTTCTCATTCAAGGCGATGCCGAATGGGTCAATACTCTACGAGAAGAGATTGGATTGACGGACGTGGGGTGGGTTCAGCCGATGGCTACAACAGGCCGCACTTTTCAGGAACCAACTGTAACCGATGTTACCGATGATGAACCAAATGAACAAGACGATGAAGAAGTGATTTTGCTTCAATCAGATGCGGTTGTAGAACTTCCAGGCCCTCCACCAGATCCAAGCCGAATTCCGACTGTCCGCCGCATTATCGGGGAGATGGATTTGGATGCAGAAATGGAAAAATTGGGTATCGAACATCCTCGTTCACCAACAGCCGAAGAATTGTCTGATCTAATCAGTGAAATGGACGAACCTGAACCGATTATGTCACAGGTCTCTACCGACCCAATTGCTGAAGCATGGTTGCAACGATTGATGAGAATTGCAGTACGGAAATTTGGAGTTACTGCCTTACCAATTTCAGTCATCGACAGTGCAGCATGTGAACAACTTGAGCGATCAGGAACAGAACTCGAGCTTTGGCTTGAGGGTATGTGGCGCCTTGGTAAGTTGGTCAAAGTCCACGGTGGCGGACGATTTGGATACGGTCCAAGCCCTCGTTGGTTGGAAGCGGATTGACCCTTTTTTCAGTCCAAATTATCGTGTTATGTGGCCATGATTAGGCCGAGCGGTATATTTGCAACCTAATCGATACACTGCGAGCCATTCTTCATGAGAAACTCACGCGCACGCGAGAGTAACTATTGAATACAGTCGGCATGACGGGCAGGTAGAGTGGTCAACATGTTAGCTCATGAGAAAAATATGAACAAAGCCCGCGTGCGCGGAATTGCACTTGTCACCTTGATGTTGGGTTCGCTATTCGTAGCGATGATTCCTGCCGTCAGTGCAAGTCACGTCGAGACATACCCCGCACAGCGAAATCCAGTGGCAATCGCATCTGGCGATTTGGATTGTGATGGAGATGCAGATATCGTATCTGCCAGTGAAATGGGAATGCTGATTTCCGTCCTCTACAATGAGGATGGAGACTTTTCAGATCGAGAAGATTTGTGGGTTTCAGCCAATACATCCCGTCGAGCACACTGGTTCGATATGGCGAATGCAAACGAAGTAGGAATTGGTGACATCGATGATGATGGTGCCAATGACCTCGTCTTCTTCCGTCAGAACGTTTGGGTCGCCGGTAGCGCTCAACCACCCCTTGGCAATATGACTGTGATTTGGGGCGAATGTGGTGAGCGTGTCTCAGATTGGACTCGCTCGGCCCCAATTTCAGTATCCCCCAACCTCTACGGATTGGAAGTTGTGGACATCAACGATGACGGCAAAGACGACATCGTTGGTTTGTTCCTTGACGAA
>CAZXVR010000060.1:0-9585 GCA_964644485.1 uncultured Candidatus Poseidoniales archaeon
GATGAATCTGAGTCATATCCGGCTCTTTCTGGCCACTACATGCCTTTGTCAGCACTACTGAGTCAGGCACTGACGCGCCGTCTTACGGAAGTACGAGAGAATGGTTTGCTGCCTTGGTCTAGACCGGATGGCAAATCACAGGTCACCATCGAGTATGGTGCCTACGGGACGCCACGTCGCGTTTGGGCCGTCGTCATCGCAATTCAGCATGACGACATGCTGGAGAAATTTGGCTCTGAAGAGGCTGAACTTGAGTTCATCCAAAGTGAAATCAAACAGCATGTAATCGACCCCGTCATTCCATCCGAATTAATCGATTCAAACACGGATATCATCATCAACGGGACCGGGCGTTTTGTCCAGGGGGGTCCTCACGCCGATGCAGGTGTTACGGGCCGCAAAATCATCGTAGATACTTATGGTGGCATGGGCCGACACGGTGGAGGTGCATTCAGTGGTAAGGACCCATCAAAGGTCGATCGTTCCGCGACTTATGCAGCAAGGTGGGCTGCAAAACATGTCGTGGCTGCTAAGTTGGCAAAGCGATGTGAAATCCAATTGGCCTATGCCATCGGCGTGGCCGAACCCGTCAGCGTTCGAGTGACAACAGACGGTAGTAGTTCAGCCGGAATTACAGAGGAAGAAATCAGCCGGAAAGTACGCGATTGCTTCGATTTCAGACCGTTGGCAATTATCGAAAAATTGGACCTGCTGCGCCCCATTTATTCAGCGACCTCAGCAGGGGGCCACTTCGGTCGTGAACCCGTGGATGATCAGTTCACCTGGGAGCGATTGGATTCGGAAATAATCGAGTCGCTGCAACAATCGTAAATTTCACGAATATCCGAGAACGCTTACGCGTTCTCCCATCATCCTCAAAGCATGGTATGGATTCGGTCGTATCCATGTCCACCCAGCGGCGGCGTTCATTTGCACTATGTTTGCTGCTCGTTTCGAGCACTTTCTTGGCTGCATTCGCACCATTGGCTGCTGCCGATAGCCGCATTTTGCTGGATTTATCAGATGACCACGTTGTCTTGATTCAGGGCGATAGTGCAAACGTTACACTGACCATCGAAAACAATGACACGTCAATCCAAGATTTTGATCTCACGGTTGACGATTCGATGACCTCATCCGCTTGGAACGTGACCCTTGCCGATGAGTCGCTTTCGACTGTGCTACCGACGTTTTCTGTGTCGACCACCGTCATTGTCCAGCTGTCGATGGATGCCAATTTGTCAGACAATGGATACGTCGACATCAATGTAGCACATTCTGGCACCAATATATCTTCCACAATCACCCTCTTCCTCTCGGTCGCCCCCTCATATCTACCCGATATTGAGCACACCGCAATTGGTGATCAGGGCCTTCTTGGAATTGAGGTTGGAGAAACCATCGACGTGGACGTCCCAATCTCAAACTTGGGTTCATCGATGGACCACATCGTCCTCGCTGTTGATGAAACCGCCGACCTCAGCGACTTCTGGGCAAATTGGAACGGTGGTGGCGGAAGTAACAACACCGGTGGCAACAACACTGGTGGAAACAATTCAGGAAACAACACGGGGAATAACACCGGTGGAAACAATACGGGAAATAACACTGGGAATAACACCGGTGGCAACAACACATCGAATGGGACTGGGAATGTAACCACGGGCCCAACCGAATTCTTTGCTTCGCTATCCGCAGTATCCACCAATCTAACAGCAATTCTGGATGCGGTGAACCTGACTGCGAATCTCACATATTTCGTCGATTGGACTCTTGAACAAAATGGCTCTATTTTCCCGCATGATGTCGGAATCTACAATTGGACAAGTGGAGGGAGCAACCATTCTTGGAATCAAAGTTGGAACGTAACCGCGGGAGAATGGTGCATTTCGGCCACACTTTCCCAAAATCTCAGCGCGATTGGAAATGCGACCACTTGCATGACGGTGAGTAGCAGTCAGGGCGGCGGCGGAAATGGTACCAGCATGGGTCGCGCAGTTCCAGCCGGTTGGGAAGTTCGCTGGGTGACCTCCACATTATCGAACATGAGTGCCGGGGAATCAAGAATGGCTACACTCAGAGTCAGCGTTCCCAATGGCGAGGCACCTGGCGATTATGGGTTCCTTCTTTCAGCTGGTTCGGCCATGGGCAATTTCACCATCTCTGAAACCTTTGTCGTCCGAGTGAATGGAACACATAACCTGACGATGTCAGCATCGGATTCCACAAGTAATTGGTTGTCGAATGGCACAGGGATGGTCGATTTCAATGTCCACAATTCGGGGACGGATGAAGCCGAATCAATCTACTCAATCTCGTCATCAGGTGTTTGTTCAGCCAGCATAGATGCCGCAGAGGCCGATGGGATTAGACTCGGCGAAGGTGAGAATGAAACCATCACGGTCGATGTAGCCATTGATGTTGGGGCGGGTGAAGGAGAAACCTGCGACCTTACGCTGGATGCTTGGGACGAAATTGGAGAAGTTGGATATTCACACATCCACACACTTGTCGTTGGTGTATGGTATGATCTTGAAGTCATCAGCAATGAAGCCCTTTCACTCACACCCGGAGGGTCTGCGTCAGATGTCATTACAATTCGAAATACGGGTACTGAGGCAACGAGTATTCGTCTCACTGCAGCCTCTGCTGATTTGACCATCAACACCGATTCGACCTTCGTTCAAGTTGAATCTGGAGAATCCGTTGATCTGAGTTGGTCTACTTCAGTTTCCTCCGACACTCCACTGGTCGGCAATTACACAATTGATTTGAGCGCCGAAACTCAAGATGGCTCAATCACGCATAATTTCACTGGCACAGTCACCATTCTCCCATGGTCCTCGATTTGGATGGCTGGTCCACTCGGTGGCGCCTTTGATGTGGGCTCCGATGAGCCTGTGACGGTTGAATTTACATTGTCAAACGATGGTACTGGTGAAGCCAATGCAGCTCTTGACTGGAGCGGTGCACCACAAGGATTCACCATCACAGTCAGCAATGGAACGGCAATCGCTGCGAATGGGAATTCAACTCTATCCATGACGGTCCAAATCGACGATGACATCGCATCTGGAACTTACACCTTCACCGTCCTTGCCATGAATCCGGATGATGGAAGCACATGGGATTCGATGACCATCGACGCACAAGTCGATCAGCGAGCCGAGGTACGGGTGTTGGTCGCTGGAGATTCATTGCCTGTTGCAAGTGGTGCAGATTCCGTATTCACCGCGACCATCATCAACGATGGCAACGAACCAGATACCTTTGCGATTACACTCTCAGGAGCTGCTGGTTTTGAGGTTGGAATTTCGCCACAGACACTCACACTCGTATCGGGTGAAAGTGGTGAGGTGAGCATCACACTGCGCCGAACAGGTGCCAGTGAAGACGTCACGATGACCCTCACTGTCGAGAGTGAAAATGATGACGCAGTCAACGATTCACTTCCACTCTATGCTACAGTTCCCGCCATTTCCGTTCAAGCCACGGTTACCACAAATGTCGCATCTATTCCCGCTGGAGGGAGTGCCAGCCTCACACTATTCCTTGCCAATCTTGGTGAAGCAGAAGACACGCTGTTGGTCACAGGTCCATCCGGATTTATTTGCGATCATCCCAGCCAAACGACCCTTGCTGCAGGTGCAGCCGCCGAAAGCCATTCTGTGAGTTGTTTGGCGAGCAGCAACCTTCAGGCTGGAACGCAAACGATTGCGTTCACAGCGACATCACTTTCCAATTCCAATGTCAACTCCACCGCTTCGGTCGACATCGAAATTGAACCGCATCGAAACGCAGAGGGTGGGCCCATGCTTGAGGTGACGATGTCTGGAGACGATTGGTCGCTACCGTGGAACAGTTCGGCAACCTATACTGTAACAGTCCGAAATGATGGCAATGAGCAGGTATCTGGATTCCTCAATCTCGCTGGAGAACATGAGCGCGACATCCTTCGCTACTGGAATTTAGATGTGAATCAGTCCGTTGGACAATTTACGGTAGCACCAGGTGGAGTTGCAACCTACATGCTCACCCTTCAATCAGGAGGCGAACCCACCATTGGCAGCGTTGATTTGAGAATCGAAGCGAGTGGAACCCTCATGGGTCAAGGTTTCTTGGTCAGCGGCCCAACATCGACGCTAACCGTTGAATTTGAGCCACCTGCACCCACGGAAGCGGAATTGTGGAATGGTGGCCCGATGGTCAATGCTGCAAACTTGGCCATCGCCATGCTAACAGGTTGGATCTTCGCAGGTCTTCTCGTCATGTGGATGCGCTTCAGCTCCAAATCGCGTGCCAAGAAGAATGCCCAAGATGCATGGGATGAAGCAATCGAGGAAGAGAACAAGGACGCAGATTTGAGCCACGGTGAAATTAGAGCGGATGAAGATGGCACTGCCCGATGTCACGCATGCGATTCTCGGATTCGCCTACCGGCGGACAAAGAAGCCCCATTCAGATTCAAATGCCCAACCTGTGAAGTGATGAACAGAGTCATGCCTCCGCGAGAAGAGGACTGATTCAAACCCGTTCGGCAATCAGCAAGAATGCGGTATGCCCCATCGGCGTATTTCCCGGTCTGACACCGCCACGGCTGGCTTTGGTCCAGATTCGGTCCATCATTTCCCCTGCCCAATCGACGGACAGACCCGCTTCTTCACAGGCATTCCATGCTTTTTCCAATTGACTTGAAACAGGACAATAACACGCAATTCTACCCCCGTATCGCAAATTCTTTGCCAACGAGGAGATGACCGGCCAAGGCTCAGGCAAATCGAGTATGATGGCATCAAATTCAGAGGCTACATCCTCAAAGGAAATGGTTCCAATGTCTCCTTCCAACAGGGTCCAGTTTGGGAATTCCTTCATCGCACCTGCTGCTCGAAGCATATTCTCTCGCCCCACTTCAGCATGTTCTGGTCGATTTTCGACAGAAACCAATGTTCCATTTGTTCCGAGAACATTGGCCAAATGGAGGGCCAATCCCCCAGACCCGTGCCCGGCTTCTAGGACGCTTTGACCCGATCCAATACCCATCCATGCGATTAGAAAACCAGCATCTTTCGGGTTGATGATTTGGGCTCGACGTTTCATGCCTTTGCGAAGCTCAGGTAAACCGACTTCAACCCGGGTCAATACCTTCTGGCCAATGGTCACTCGTTCACCGTTTGAAGTCCCCTCAAGCAGTGGCTTCGGTGCAAATCGGCCGAGTCCCTTGATCTTCAATTCATCATCTTGGATTGGGACGATGTAAGTGCGCCCATCCTCTTCTCTTAGTGCGGTGTATTCCGGCATTTTTTTCACATCCCAGTTCCAAAGAACTCGACCCTGCAAGCAAGGTGCCGACCCGGGGGCGGCTGAGTGGATGATTTTCCGAGTTTGGTTTAGAATATGAATTCGACGATGTGTCAATACAACCCGCCCAAGGGGCTACGCCCCCTTGGGCGTCTGAAGTCGCGATACCGCACATTCAAGAACGTAGCCGAGCCCCAGAGCAATACTGGAGAGGTCGCCGTGTCGGATGAGCAAGTGGATGAAGAGGTCACTGAAGAGGTGGCTGTCATCGATGAACTCGAACCAGAACCAGCGAAGAAGTCCGGTTTTGGGATGGGTTCTATTGCCGAAGGTGCGGATGATCCGATTATCGATGAACCCGTAGACGAATGGCTCCAAGGGATTTCTTTTGATTCAACAGCGGATGTCCCGATTCCAGATTGTTTGGTCGATCAGGTGATTGGGCAGGAAGAAGCGGCGGTCGTCATTCGAAAGGCAGCCGAACAACGCCGCCACATGCTGATGATTGGTGACCCTGGAACGGGCAAGAGCATGCTCGCGAAAGCGATGACTGAACTCATGCCAACAGAATCCCTAGAAGACACGCTTTGCTACGTCAATGACGATGATGAAAATGAGCCGAGGATTCGTACAGTCCCTGCGGGTAGAGGCGACCGAATCGTGAAGGATCGCCGTGCTCAACTTCGTGAACAACGAGAGCGAACCAGTCGAACGCTGATGTTTGTCGCACTCCTTATCGGGGCTGCACTACTGTTGGCCACCATTCAATCCGGTGACATTGTAATGCTGCTCTTTGGAATGTTCCTCTTGGCCTTTGGATACATGTTCATCAAGAACCGCTTGGTCTCAAGTGATGAATCCAGGATTCCAAAATTATTGGTCAAGCGGAAGCGGGGAGATATGCCCCCCTTCATCGATGCCACTGGAACACTTGCTGGTAGTTTGCTCGGTGACGTCCGTCACGATCCATTCCAGTCGGGTGGAATGGAAACTCCTGCGCATGAACGGGTTGAAGCAGGTGCCATTCACAAAGCCCATGGCGGCGTTCTTTTCATCGATGAAATCAATCTGCTACGGCTTGAGGAACAACAGGCACTGTTGACCGCAATGCAGGAGAAAGCCTTCCCAATTTCAGGTCGCTCAGAACGATCCTCTGGTGCTCTGACCAAGACCGAGGCAGTACCGTGTGATTTCATCCTCGTCGCAGCCGGCAATCTCGATGCGGTTCAACACATGCACCCTGCCCTACGAAGTCGGATTCGTGGATACGGATACGAGGTTTATGTCAATTCAACAATGCGCGATACTGCGCGCAACCGCCGTCGATTGATTCGATTCATCGCACAAGAGGTGCGCAATGAACAAAACAAGAAGACTGGCAACGCGATTCCACATTTCGATCGCTCCGCTGTTGAGATCATCCTACGTGAATCACAGCGCAGAGCGGGACGTCGAGGAAAGCTCACGCTCCGCCTTCGCGAACTCGGTGGCCTGGTGCGAATTGCCGGAGATCTCGCATGTGAGGAGAATGCCACCATTACGACGAGCAAGCACGTCCTTGGTGCTCGAAGAATCGCTCGTCCACTCGAACAGCAGGTCGCCGACCGTATGATTGAGCATCGTCTGGATTATTCTTTGCTTGTCAACAGCGGTGAACGGGTTGGCCGTGTCAATGGTTTGGCCGTTCTTGGTGCCAATAGCGGGATGTCAGATTTCAGTGGTATCATGCTCCCTGTCGAGGCACTAGTCACACCCACACAAGCGAAATCTGGCAGTGTTTTTGCCACCGGTGGCCTTTCGGATTTAGCCAAAGAGAGCGTGACAAATGTAAGTGCAGTCATCAAGAAACTCACAGGGAAAGATGTCTCCGATTATGACATCCACATCCAATTCGTGGATACGCATGGGGTTGACGGAGATAGCGCTAGTATCACAATCGCTACCGCGATTATTTCAGCCTTTGAAGACATTCCAATCGATCAAAATCTCGCCATGACCGGTTCACTTTCCGTTCGTGGTGAAGTCCTGCCAATCGGCGGTGTGACCGCGAAAATTGAAGCCGCTGCGAAAAGCGGAATCAATCGTGTCATCATCCCTCGTGCAAACATGAAGGACGTTCTCATCGATGATGCTTACAAGGATCAAATCGAAGTTATCGCAGTTGACACATTGGATGAAGTGATGGAATGTGCACTTGTTCCGAACGACAAAAAGAGTTCCTTGGTGGAGAGACTTGGTGCGGTAATCGACAGACTAACTCCAAACCCAAGTGGCAATCCTTCTGCTTGAGCGCAGACTTATGCCCTGTCTTTCATGGCCGTAGGCCATGGGTGAGCAACGAGAGCCTCCGTCAGGAATGGGAATCCTGTTTCTCGTTGTTCTAATCGATTTGATTGGATTGACCCTCGTCATCCCATTTCTGACCTATTTTGTTCAAGATCTGGCGACGGGTGATGGATTCACCGAAGTGGGTGAACGTGACCTGTGGGTCGGCATCATGCTGGCAGCCTACACCTTTGGCCAATTTTTGTTCACACCGATTTTGGGTTCTCTATCCGATCGAATGGGGCGGCGCCCAATCATCATGTTCGGATTGGTATCAAACACCATCTTCTTCGTCGCATTTGGTTTGTCAGGGAGCCTTTGGTTTGCCCTGCTTGTGAGGTTCCTTGCCGGGGCAGGAAATGGCAATATTGCTGTGGCTAGAGCCTACATCGGAGATATCAGTACACCTGCTCAACTGAAGGGCAGAATGGGAATGCTTGGTGCTGCATTCGGCTTGGGCTTCATGATTGGCCCATTTATTGGTGGTGTTCTCACCGACCCATACACCAATTTTGGCGGCGTGTTCCTAACCACATGGTGGCAAAGCCACCCATACTTCCTCCCCTGTCTGGTGGCGGGTTTGCTCTCCGCCATTTCCTTTGTTCTCGCCATTCGCCGGCTGCCTGAGAGCCTTCCACCAGAGTCACGAACCCAAACAGGGAACAAGGATAGGGCCATCAAACGAATCATTCGTAATTTGGTTGGTATCCAGGACCTTTCTTCACCCGTGAAAATATTGATTTTGGTCAACTCACTATTTTTGGTGGCCTTTACCATCATGCACACCACATTCATTCTGTTCACAGCGATGCCGATTGAACAAGGTGGACTTGGATTCGACGCTAGAGAAAATGGGTACATTTTCGCGTTTGTTGGTTTGGTAGGTGTACTGGTCCAAGGCGGTTTCATGCGCAGTAAATTGGCCGAAAGGTTGGATACTCGGAAAATGATGGTTTTCGGGTTACTCGTCTGTGGTCTCGGCCTCGGATGGATACCGTATCTCACTCCCGAAGCGTATTTTTCTGGAGCCGTAGCAATGGCTTGTATCGCATTGGGTAACGGCCTATTCCAACCGACACAAAGTACGTTGGTCACACTAGAAGCTCGCTCATCTCAATCCGATCTTGGACGCGTGATGGGTGCCCAAGAAGGGTATGGGGCTCTTTCTCGAATCATTGGTCCCGTTCTGGCAGCATTTGTGTGGGCTGAAACTGTAGATGGGTCTGGATTTTGGACATATCATACGGTGTTCCGATTGAGTTGTTTCTTGACAGTCGTAGCAGCCCTTGTCCAAATCTCTCTTCGATTAACACCGCTACAGGAGGATGAGTAGATGCCGAAACCAATGGTCGTTTGTCATGGAGGTGCGGGCCACACCGCCAAGGATCAGCCTGGAGTCGATTTGGCAGCCGATGCGGCATGGGCGATTTTGTCTACGGGTGGCTCGGCTCTCGAAGCCGTCTTGGCAGCCGTTGAAATCATGGAGGACGACCCCGTTCTAAACGCCGGTACTGGTGGAAGAAAACGAGCCGATGGTTCGGTCCAATTGGACGCAGCTGTGGCGACTTCCGATGGTCGACTCGGTGCAATCATGGCCATTGAAGATACACCGAACCCCGTCCATGTGGCCGCTGGCCTGCTCGACGAATCAATACACATTCTCGTGGGCCAAGGTGCACGCGATTGGGCGGACACTCAGGGCTACCCAAAGGGCGCTGTAGAGGGGAGCGACTCCCCTTCTGGAAACGATACGGTTGGATGCGTCGCCATCGATGGGAATGGATTGATGGCAGTGGCCTCTTCCACCGGAGGTTGCACAGGCAGGCCCCGAGGCAGAGTGGGTGACACCCCGCTTTGGGGTCCCGGGCTTTGGATTGACGAAGAAATCGCCTTGGCAGCCACAGGGATTGGTGAGGAGATTACAATCAAAATGCTGTGTCACAGGGTTGCCGTTCAAACGGG
>CAZXVR010000061.1:0-8042 GCA_964644485.1 uncultured Candidatus Poseidoniales archaeon
AGACGGATCTTTAGTTTCGCCATGTGGTTTACCACCCCTGTCCCCACCCCCCGATTGGAGCACCAATCATTGCGGGAACATTCCGTAGAAGCGACTACCCCGTATAACCATTCAGGGCGAATTTCGCATTATCAGCCCAGATGAGGTTTTTTGGCCACCTAAACCGCTACTCTATCTTGCGGATTTGATTGGGGCCATACATGAAGGTCAATAATGCAAACAATCCCAATGCAATCACTAGAACCCACATCATGGAATTATATTCATTGAGGAATGAGCTGGATTCCTGATTTCCAGAATCGTCTGAAGAATCGGCACTATCCTGGACGGTGATGGTCGTAGACCACACATTGTTGACCTCATTGGTTTCATCTACATCATCAGTCCAATCGACTTCAATCTCCAATGTGACTTCTCCAGATTGGATATCAAGACGGTTCCATTCAGTGCAGGTTGCAGTCTCAAGCCCACCTGGAGAAATCATCGCAATTTGTGGCGTCCCTATGGTCTGCCCGTTTACTGAACAGCGGATTGTGACGGGTTGTGCAATGCTGTTGCCACTATTTCGGATGAATACATCAATGCTGATATCATTGCCTTCAATCACTGAAGAATCGCCTGTATTCTGATCAAGAATTCCGATGCTTTGGACCCAGATGTCGGCTCGCTGTGTCACGATTACAGACATGCTTTGATTGATTTCTGTCACACCGTCTGTGATTGATACAGTGACCACGTGAGCCCCTATGACATTGGGGTCCAAGGTGATTTCACCCCCGGAGAATATGGCCCAAGATGGTTCAATTTGAACGTCTAACATATTCGAGGGTGTGTCCAAATCCCAATAGGTGAACGGAATCGAGGTGGGTTCATCCAGTTCCATGGTCAATTCCACAGGAAGTGATTCCATCTCAGGTGGGTCATCTACTGCCGTGATGATGAATTCAAATTCGTCTGTCCAGGGATTTTGGCGCTCATCCATGACAGTGATGGTGACGCTGCCCTGACCATGCGCATCGGCCATCGGTTGCAGACGAACTTGACCATTGACGAAATTGGCCTCAAGAACTGAGGTGTCAGAACTTGTGACTGTCACGACGAGATTCTCATTGGGGGTGATGTCATCAGAACAGGTGTATAGGAACTCGAGTAGGCGCCCCCCACCATCCTCCTCGAAAACTTGGTCCATTTGTCCATCACAAACTGGATCTCGGTCCCATTCGATTAGGAAACCGCCAACGATATTCATCGAATCTACGTGCACCACGATATCCTCGGAGGTACCGTCACTCGACCAGTGGAAGCGTGCTGAAAGACCAACCTCAATATCTCCACCACCCGGGGTTAGCAGATGACCAATTGATGCCGTTAAGGTGAATGTTGAATTGTTTGAAGTAATGTCATGAGATGCCACTTCTTCGCCGTTCATGGCAATTCGTAAACTGGCGAACCCGGAAACCAACGAATGGACATCACCGATGATTTCTCCGTCGATTGTGAGAGTTGGATCGTTGATGTCAACCTTCAGACTCTGAATGCAACCGTCTAGTAGGGTTGTGTGGAACCTGACGTGTTGATCAGATGTTTGAATCAGTTCTCCAGGAGATATTGAATCTGATGTCGACCAAGTGGCACCATCTCCAGATGTTGAATAAGACCAAGTGGCATTGCCATTGACAGTCGGGTGGAAACGACCCCAAGACTGCCCATGTGGTAGTGAAATTGGCGATGATACCCATGTACCTGATGTCGGCCCAGAATTTTCCAACCCACAAGGGGTAATGGAGAGGTCACTTGGAGAACCAGTGGTCAGATTAACGTCGATTACCGGGAAGTCCTCAAACGAAACCAAATGTGATGCCTGTGCCAGTTCAAATGTGCCCCATGGCTGCATATGTTTGACGATTAATCCAGCTGCATCCACTTGTAACTCAGTGTCATCGAATTCGCCGACTGAGACGTAATCGAGCTTGATTGTGAGGCTTGAAAGTTCACTCCACGTCCAATTTTTGAACGCATCCAAAGAGTAGACTTGGGCGTTGTAATTCATGTGATTCAATTCACCCATTGTATGTGCATACGTTTGGACAAGGTGTTGCGTGCTTCCTGATTCTACAATGAATTGCACGCTGTCCTGCTGTAGTGGGCCTGGGACGCGGAATGCAACTGAAAGAGATACATTGGCAATTTCATAGTTGGAGCCTTGGCTCAAATCAAATCCTGACAACTCAATAATCGGACCTTTTGTCCATGAATAACCGCCATCCGAATCCCCATCTAAGTCATTGTCACATACTGGATCGGATGCGGGTTTGAAGCAATCAGGACTCCCGATTGAAAGATTGTCACCCGTCGGTGAAACTGTAGCCCAGGATGTAATTTCATTGAAATTTGCTGGGCGATTGTGGGTAAATGAAAGCCTGTTATCTGCAACCAACGATTGAGAATATTCCGCGGGATCTTCACTGTATGCTTTATTGGTCGAAAGGTCCCATTCAGATGGGTCGTCAAAGGTACCTGCTGGCAACAAATCCACTGTTTCCGAGCGGATGACAGTGTCAGCGCTCACCGATACCGGAATGATTGAAAAAAAGAGGGTGAGAACCAGCAGGACCGAGAGGTTGCGGGTGTGCATGAACCTGCGCTACCGAGCAGCCCCTTCAATCCCTCGCCTGCGCGAGCGAGGACGATTGGGCGTAGCATCGCCGTGCGCTTGCTTGAAATACCGTGCGCAGGTCGCCGTTTTACATCGTGGCTGCGGTGGTCTAGTGGTTAGGACGGTAGATTGTGGCTCTGCCACCCCGGGTTCAACTCCCGGTCGCGGCCCCATCAATCAATTCTGAGTTCATGTTGTGAAATTTCATGCCCCATGCGTGTGGCCTTTGTTTCCAAATATGACCGGTTTTCCTCATTGACACCCACAACCAGAGGCATTCGCTCTGAAACTGTGATTCCAAGACCCTGCAAAGCACTCACTTTGTCCGGGTTATTTGTCAGTAGACAAACGTCAGAGATACCAACCGCTTGGAGCATGTCGGCTGCGATTTGATAGTCGCGTGCATCTGCCGGGTGACCAAGCATCAGGTTTGCATCAAGAGTATCGGCCCCTTGATCCTGTAAATTGTAGGCCTGAATTTTCGCGTGCAAGCCGATACCCCTTCCCTCTTGGCGCAAATACAGAAGACAGCCCCACCCGTATTCTTGGATGGTTTGGAGGGCTACATCGAGCTGTGTTCCACAATCGCAACGAGCAGAACTAAACGCATCCCCTGTCAAACATTCTGAATGCAACCGAACCAATACGGGGTCGGGCCCATCCATGTCACCTAGTGTCAAAGCGACATGATCGAAACCCGTTTCTGGATCGTGGAATACGCGAATTCGGAACTCACCGTGAGCCGTGGGTAAACGTGCGTCTGCAGGGACGTCACTTTTCTCAACTATCGGCGTCATTACTGAGTCTCCTTGCGTATCCGGTAGTGGTACTCTCCGGCTTCTTCCTCTACACCTAGAAGTGTGTCGCCACTTCTATTCAAGAGTGCTGGAATGTCCATCTTGGTTTCAGGGTCATCAGCCATCACCAAAACAACCTCTCCCGAGGCCATTGAGGATAAAACTCGCTTTGTTTCGTGGACGGGCACAGGGCAGTGGAATCCAAGCACATCAAGGGTGACATCGGCTTCCGTATGTGCCATGGTCTGATGAGAGGGCCTTCCTTTATTCAATGCGACGGGGGTTTTCATGAGAGGGATTGAAGCGGGAACAGGTGCTGCGATGGTCGTGCGAGATAAACAGAAGAGCCGCCCAAAGGACGACCTGTCTTGGTCTGAAGTTGGTGAAATGGCCTATGGGTATCTGCGCATCCCTCTTGCATTGGTATTGGTCGAGATTGTCTATTGGTGGGCGACTGAGCCAGATGCAAGCTTGGAGCCTTTGCAAGTCCTGTTGGCATGGTTGTGGACTGGTGTTTCCAATCTAATTTGGCCGGGCTCGGCTGAATTGGTATTTCACGGACCCTCTCAATCCTGGACCGGGGTTGACCTAATCGGTTCTGGATTTCATTATGGTGAGGTTCCATTGTACATTGATGCAGAATGTGCAGGTGTTCACGAAGTCATGTTCCTCGGTGTGCTAATGTTGCTTACGCCAGGAGTGGAGCGGCGAATACGCAACCGATCATTAATCGGGATGGTACTGATTGTACAATTCCTCAATTTCCTCAGATTAATCGCGCTATATCCAATAGGTATGCAATATGGTGAAGCCAAAATGAACGAGATGCACGAGTTCATTTTCCGACAGGGTTTCCTGATCTTGCTCGTCATATTTTGGGTTATTTGGTACATCCAATTGGAGCGAAATGGACTCCGTAATCGAAAATCCAAACCAACCTTGGGAGACCTCCCGAAATTGGAACAAATCAGAATGCGTGATTCTCTCCCAAAGGCCTCGGTTGTGACACTGGTCCTCTGTGCACTGGTTGCGATTTGGGCGACTCATGAAGTGACGATGAATGATGAAAACCTACAATTCAAAGCGGCCGCGGACGAATGTGAAGGTTCTGAATGTCAAAATGATGAGGCGAAAATCTGGACCAATGTCTGGGACAGAAGCGTTCGGATGTGGTTATTTTCGGGAGTCATTGCAGGACTTGCAATAACCAAAATAGAACCTCTTTCCGCAGATGAAAGTGAGGAATAATCAATTTGCAATTTCCGCATTCAACTGTGAACCGTTCATCGATTTACCTTTGAGAGCATCCAGCGCATGTTGGGCCTTCTCCCTGTGAATCTCGACAACGGCTTGCGTGCCATCTGCTTGGATCCGGCCAATGGCGAGATCGGGTATGCGTGCTTGCTCCGCAACGAAATTGTGGATGGACAGTTTGGATGTCTCGTTCGTAGACAAACGGATTGGAACCATCCCGAAAACATCTGCACTTTCACCCCAATCCATTTGCTTGCGGACTGGATCTCTCTCCACACCTTCGGGCAGTTCGGGGGCCTCAACCTCTTTGACGACCATGTTCCATGTAGAGATGATCTTGGTCATATTGGGTGCATCATCTCCTGATACGAACGACCACGCTTCTCCTTTCCGACCCATTCGGCCTGTGCGTCCAATTCGGTGTACGTAGGATTCCGAATCAGATGGGACGTCATAATTGACAACCATTGTAACACCGTCAACATCGAGACCGCGCGCGGCTACATCCGTTGCGATGACAACCCGTGTCTTACCGTCGCGGAAATCTGAAATGATTCTTTCACGCTTGTTTTGAGCCATGTCTCCATGTAATCCGGTCGCAGAAAAACGGTGGCGCTCAAGGCGCTCTACGAGGAGGTCGACCATGCGCTTTGTGTTTGTGAAAATAATCACCTGATCCTCCTTTGTAAGTCGAACCATCAATCGACCTAGAACCCAGAGTTTGTTTGCCCGACCGATTCGAACCATGAATTGATCAATTTCTGGAACCTCGACATCTAGGTCATCGCTCATGACGTGCTCAGCATCCGAGATGAACTCGTTCGCGGCCTCAAGAACTTCCTGAGGGAAAGTCGCAGAAAACAGTAGAGTTTGTTGACGGTTGGTCAATCGCTCGAGACACCAAAGAATGTCAGGAAAGAATCCCATGTCGAGCATTCGATCGGCTTCATCCAGCGCAAAATGGGTGATGGTATCCAAATCAATGTGGCCTCTCTTACTCATATCGATGACCCGGCCAGGGGTCCCGACAATGATGTCACACCCTGCATCCAATGATTTGGCTTGCTTGTCGATATCTGTCCCACCATAAACCGTGATGAATTTGAGGCCCTTTCCACCCTGTAGCCATTGGATTTCTTCGCTCACTTGGGTGGCAAGTTCGCGAGTTGGGCAAAGCACCAATGCCTGGGTTTGACCTGTGGGCTGACAGTTTTCGATAATTGGAATTCCAAATGCGACGGTTTTACCCGAACCTGTGCGTGCTTGACCGACTATGTCTCTCCCTGAACGAGCCAGAGGGACGGACTCCGCCTGAATAGGAGTTGCAAATTCCCAGCCCTTTGCCGATATTGCTTCGGCAATCTCAGGGGCAAGGTTCCAATCCGAAAAACGGACGGTCGAAAGTGCATTGGCGGCGGACATCTGTGTCAGCTCGTTCAGAAGGTCTCCGCGTCGTGCAATTCCTTCTGCAACTCACCCATCCAGTACTTCTCACAGTTTTCTCGAGTCAGAGCCACCCGCTTTTGGCGGACGTGCTCACGGATGTATTGGCGGAATTTGAGGGCCTTCGTACGATTGACCCCTTTGGGTGTAATACCATCCCAAAGATTGCTGAACTGCTCGCGCTTCGTGTCAAACTCTTCGTCACTCATGCGGATTCCTCGGCGTCGGCGACCTTCCGCCCCTCTTTAACCGTGCCGACTCCCCTACGGGGAGAAACAATCTCAAACAAGGTCATCATTGCCATCATCAAAATCATCTCCATAGAAGATTTCATCTTGAGTCGGCCTACGAATAGGATCCGGTGTTTTGGACGTATCCTCCGGTTCGTCTTTCTTCTCATCTTGTTGCATAAAGGTGGGAGGGACTGCAAGTGAACCCTCTTCCACCTCTACCTTTTCAGCCGGTGCCAAATACGCATTTTTCTCCGCTTCAGTGCCCTCAAGCGAATCGTCGATCATCAATTCCTGAAGGAGAATTCGAATTTCGGGATCGGTTTCTTGTTCTAGGAGTTCAGTGGCTTGAATACGTGCTTCTGCGTCAACCATGATGATGGGTAGCATCTTGATGCAGGACAGTCGGATATTTCGATCCGAATGACGGGTGCCATCCGAAATCAATCGCTGCATTCTGAACGAATGAGGGTCAAGTTTCTTTGAGGCCTTCAGTGCTGAATTTCTCACCGCCTCGTCCTCGTCGAAAAATGCGATTTCAAGGGCGATTTGTGTGATCTTGGGTGCGTGATCAGCGAGAGGGAGTAGAGCACGCGCAGCGTGTCTCCGAACGATGACAGCCTCATCTTGTAAACACCAGCCAATCAAATCCCATAGAGTGGCGGATTTATGCTTGGCAAGGCGCGACAAGAGAGCCGCAGCCATACCCCGAAGTTCGCCTTCTTCTTCCCGAATCAATTCATCAATGTGTAGCTCAGCAACCTCCGGCCAAGAGGCGGCGACCTGCTTGAGAGCTTCGAATGCAGAATTTCTTCGTGGCTTTTGTTCATGGCGCAACTCTCGTCGCATGGTTTCCTCTGTCACGGAAGGGAACACAGGAGCGACGATGACCAAGCACTTCTGGGCCGCCTTCTGAACCTCATCATCGACATCTTCTAGGAGTTCATGTAGGTGCTCAAACAGAGTTTCCGTGTGGTTCAATGCACAATACGGTAAACTGGCCAAACCCGCAATTCGTAATCGCGGATCGAGTGAACCCAAAGCAGATTGAAGCGCAGCATGTGCTTCCAGAAAATCGCGGCCACGGATTCTAGGTAGGGCGCGTACAGCGTCTTGTTGCCGCATCAGCCTCTCTTTATCGCGCCAATAAACTGAGTGCAGTTCTATTTCTCCACGTGCGAGGGGGAGGATACGATCGAGAGGGATTGAATCCCATGCACCTTCTGCAGGTTTGTATGCAAGGTCGAGGTTTTTCCGACCCCTCTTCCCTGTACGAAGTGGTTTACCTGTTCGTGGATCTCTCGCAATGTAATCTCTCATGCAATCGCCTCACAGGGTACACTCCGACCTCTTCAAAGCCATCGGTCCGAGGCCGCGCAGGGGTCACTAGTGCATGACCTTTGGCCCGCGACGATGAAGAACCTCGGTTGGGTCGGTACTAACGATAGTATGGCGGATGCGATGGATATTGCACCGGATATTGCAATATTATTGGCACACTCATGGCAGAATCATCGGAACCAACCGATTGACCGGGAGGCTGTTTGCAGAATTTGGGCTTTTGACATGGGTTGGTTTGACATGGAAACCTCTACGCGTGTGCGTGACAATTTAATCAAATCAGGATGGATAGATGAAACCACGGATGGGTTGATGCCCGCA
>CAZXVR010000061.1:8052-9548 GCA_964644485.1 uncultured Candidatus Poseidoniales archaeon
AATTTCGGTACCGTTTGGCTGGTTGCCCACGATGAGGCTGCTGGATCACCCGCCAACCCTACCCAAGGGAACTTCGGTTACAATCAGCGAGAAACCTTCTGTCAAGGACCCTGTTCAGGAAAAAGGTGAGGTTGAATCTGTCCCCATCGATCCCGCGGCAGCCCATATCACGGACCTCTTGGATCAAATTGCAAACTCTTCAGGGCTTGAACGGAAGGAAGTCATGCGGCGCGCCCAAAGGAAACGCAGAGCATTGGGGCCAGTCACACTGTGGATGGCTTTGTTGTTGGTTGCCAGAGAACAGCAATTGCCGATGAAACCATTCATGCAGGCGATTGCGGGCTAATTCAAAGCCGAACCGTTCTTCGATTGCGTGTCTAAGACCAAGAATACGGGCAGCAAAATTAGTGCAAGTATCAACGAGAAGAATACCGTTATCGCTGTCACTATGCCGAAGTCTTGGACCACTGGCATCTGCGAGAATAGCAAGACGGTGAAGCCACACACGGTCGTGCCTGCTGATAGTAAGAGAGCGACACCGGTTGAAGCATACATCTCGCGCATCCCACGCCAAATATCTCCTTCTCTAGTCTTCATTGCCTCAAAACGGCGCCAAACGTGTATGGAATAATCGATCCCCAGGCCGATGGTCAATGCGGTTACCATGACGGTCATGACATTCCAATTCAGATTCAATACAGCCATCGCTCCGACCACCCAAGTCGCAGCAATTCCAACGGGCAAGACGATGATTAGGGCTGGACCGATTCGTCGAGTCAGTGCCAGCAGAACGGTGAAACAGACTGCTAGGCTAATCAGTGTGGATTGCACCTGGGATTCTGTCAAACCATCTAAGACGGCTTCAAGGCTAACACTGTCCCCTGCAATGTAGACGTTTGCCCCCTGCAAACCAGGGTGCTCGGCAAAGTTGTCGACATCGTTTCTGAGTGCGGCGAGGACCGCTGAACTATCGCTGCTCGTCTTGACCTCGATGAGGACTTCCATGCGGATGTATCGAATACTGTCATCTTCGTTGAATGCGACCACCTTTTCCACTCGTTCGGTCCAACTTTCGCCAGTGAGAGGATCTGCAATTGAATCATTTGTGCTCAGTGATTTCAATGCGGCAGCAATGTCCCCTTCAGCGAAAGATTCGGTTTTTTCCAACTCGTGATCAATCGCTAAATTATACGTTGAACCAAAACTCGAATCGCCTTCTACTGCATCAAACAAGATGAGGTAGGGGCCATCATACGCTGGGTGGGAATTACCATCCGCATGAGGAGAAACTACCCCTTTAGTGGATTCTAACCAATTGTCCAAGGACCTCGTCGCACTGAGGAAATTCGCGTCATCGGAAATCGATGTGTGACCCTCTGCAGGTTCGATGAGGATGTAGATGGGTTTCCAACCCGCGGCCTCGTATGAGGTGTAGAGCTGGTCTCGACCCTCCATGACATCCATGTCTTCGCTGAGGAAATCGGTGAGTTCGAATT
>CAZXVR010000062.1:0-9525 GCA_964644485.1 uncultured Candidatus Poseidoniales archaeon
GTAGAAACCTTCACCCGATTTCCGCCCCAATTTTCCTTGTTCAACCATCTCCACGAGCAGTTCGGCGGGCGCATACTTGTCATCACCTAAGCCCGCGTGTAAGACATTCATGATATGGAGAACCGTGTCGTTGCCGATTAAATCAGCGAGTGCGAGTGGGCCAATCGGATGATTCATCCCTAGTTTCATGATTCCATCAATGGCTTCTGGTTCAGCCACACCATCCTGTAGAGTGATGATTGCTTCGTTGATCATTGGACAAAGGATTCGATTCGATACAAACCCTGGGGAATCATTGCAGCAAAGTGCAGTTTTGCCCATCTTTTCACTGGCTTCAATCACGGCAGCAGTCACAGATTCATCTGTCTCTGAACCGTTGATTATCTCAACCAATTTCATGATTGGAACTGGATTCATGAAGTGCATGCCGATGACTTTGTTTGGACGTGAAGTCGCTGCAGCGATTTCATTGATGCTGATGCTGCTGGTATTGCTCGCCAATATGGCGTCCTCTTTGCAGATTTGATCCAGTTCTGCAAAGGTGGAAAACTTCAGTTCCGGAATTTCTGGAATCGCCTCTACGACAAGATCTGCATCGGCTGCTGAAGCACGGTCAACAGAAATCGAAATTCGAGAGAGTGCCGCATCTGCATCTTCCTGTGTCATGCGCTCTTTAGAGACCAATTTTGACAACGATTTCGAAATCGATGACATCCCGTTGTCAACATATTCCTGCTGAATATCAATCATCGTCACCGTGTACCCAGCACAGGCTGCAACCTGTGTGATGCCGTTACCCATTTGTCCTGCTCCGAGGACGGCAATTTTCTCAATGCTCATACCTCATTCGAGCGAGCCTCGATTGATTACCCCTTCGGGAGCGGGGTTCAACTGTCGTATTCAGCCCAGTCTTCCATATCTGGAGTTCTGTACCACCAAGCGCCTTCGTCATACCACCATTCACAGCCGTTCTCATCGATCTTGTAATTTGGATCATCCTCTGGCGCGATTTCCTCTTCGGGTTCAGGCTCGGACTCAATTGCTGGTTCAGTGGTTGAAGTGGCCTTGGACCGTTTCTTTTTCTTCTTGGGCTTTCGAAGCACCAGGCTCAAACCCCCACCAATCGCAATCAACAAGACCACCAGTGCTGAAATCAAGATGATGGTTGTCGTACCCAAACCACTGCCAGAATCGGGTGTAATGTAAGGCGTATTCGTATCGTCACCGGCATCATATCCGGCAGGGTACATGTCATCGGGACATCCTGGATGTTCCAGATTTTGCAATGAATTCGCATGCAATGGACAACGATCAGGAGTGCGGGCACCGGGAATCAATTCACCGGGCCATGACAGGTTTACGCGCATCTCATCGTCCGACCAGATGCTGTTGGCATAATTGTCGTAGTAACCATCGCCATCGGTATCCTTCCATTGCGTGGGAATGTTCGGGACAACATCTTCTGAATCGGCCCAAGTATCCCCATCGGAATCAACGCAGCCTCGAAGATTCCCTGTCGAGGTGCCCACTTCATTCGGACAATCATCGCCATTTGTTCCAGATGCATTGTTTCCAAATCCATCCCCATCTGAATCGATGGTTTGCGAGGGATCCTCTGGATCCCAATCCACTGAGTCGATTGCTCCATCTCCATCTGTGTCGCGTTCTGATTCTGAACACCCGTTAGAATCTACATCTAGCACCTCGGCCTCAGGCGTATTTGGGCAGACATCATCGGAATCGGGAACCCCATCGAAATCCGAATCGCGTTCAGAAGGTGCGCAGCCCATATTGTCGACAAGTGAAATTTCGTCCGCTGGCGTTTCGTAGCAACTATCAGCCATTACGCCCGAAGGAGAATCGCCATACCCGTCACCATCCAAATCGGAATGTTGACTCGGTTCATTGGGGAAGTCGTCATCATCATCTGCCCAACCATCACCATCTGAGTCAGGACATCCAATGTTCCCTCCTAGCGTGGAAGTTCCAAACGTATCCGGACAAGAGTCGGGGATGAATCCATCCGGGTTGTCTCCATATCCATCACCATCACGGTCTTTGTGTTGTGTCGAATCCGTCGGGAAGGCATCACCGTATTCGGAGACTCGAATACCATTGATTATGTTCCCCCAAGTGTAATTGTCTCCGACACCATCCCCATCGTTGTCTATCCATTGAGATGGGTTCGATACAAACATGTCATTCAGGTCTGACCAACCGTCTCCATCTGAGTCCAAGCAACCAAATCGATCCTGATTTGAATAGCCCTCCTCTTCAGGGCATTCGTCTGCCTCAAACCCTTCGGGTTCATCCCCATACCCATCTCCATCAGTATCATTCCACTGTGTCGATTCTTCTGGGAATGCGTCGCTTGAATCAGCCCAACTGTCCCCATCTGAGTCGGGACAACCGACTGTGGGTTGTGTGCTTGTCCCACTGGCATTGGGGCAATCATCCTCGGTGTTGACAAGACCATCTCCATCATCATCCAATTGATTTTGAGCGCATCCAGATGCGTCTACGGAAATACCAGGTTCTGTATTGGAGCAATTGTCATCACCATTCCAAACCCCATCACCATCATCATCGGGTAGCAAGTGGCGAAGGTTGATGCCGATTCGGTCTCCCGCCTGAACGCGCGAAAATGGGTCTAAGCGCACAAATCCGATTTCATCGAAGTTGTCCTGACCTTCCTCACTCAACATCCATGCGAGGAATGGTCGAAGTTCGTCTAGGTCTTCTTCGTTAATGGTTAGGCGGTAATCATCCTGAAATGGCCAAACTCCTGAGGTACTATTGTTGTATGAGGGTAATATCTCTGGATTGCCAGCGGAGCGGGCATCAACTGCTCCATGGGTCCAATTGTCAAACACTGGTACGTGGTATACCGAATTGCTGCCAATTGCTGCCCTCAATTCTGTAATCCCAATGACGTCGTCGTTGTTCGCAGCACCAGTGATGATTTCTTCACGCGTTTCAAGATCATATCTTGCACGTCCTGAAGGCGTATTCTCACCTGTAAACCAACCTTCAGGGAAGCTGCAATGGTCACAGAACATGAATGCTGAAATCATCTGGGGAACTGAACGGTTTTCCCATCGGTGATAGATATGGATGGGTTCATTTGGACAGGAGGGGTGTAAATCGATCCATTCAGGCTCACCATCACCGTCATCATTTGGCACAACTGAGTTCCACACAACCCCTGGGTGAACTCCAGACGAGGATAGGGTGGATTGTGATGCATCTGATAGAATCCAACGCATCTGACCCATTGAAAGGCCACCTGTCGTGTTCAGGCATTGGTGCGTTGCTGTATTCGGATCAACCATTAGTGATGCTGGCATTCTCGCGACTGGAACTTCGATAAGGCGTGCGCTTGTTGAATCACAATCTCGCATACCGCTGGTCGAGTAATTGGACAACGTCGTTGTAAATCTCTCAGCCGCCGTGCTAGACGAGGCACCAATCAATGGAGCATCACCCTTGGGATTGACGCCATTGCAGAGGAAATTGGTCGTTTGAATCGATGTGCTGTTGAAGTGCATCGGAATGTAATCACTGTGAGAATCTGCATATTCAAAGAAACGCTGACCCATCAATTCGCCAGTGACATCGCCACCGAGCCATGCATAGGCATCAGTCGAATAATATGTGTAAATTCGACCATAGTATCTGGCGCCGAAGTAGATTTTCGTCTCATCCTGGGACCAAGCGACGTCTCTTGCACCACGGCGTCCTGAGGCGCCACTTCCACTGCCCCCGGGGAAATCTCCAAAAGTGGCTTCTACAGTCCAATCGGAGGTTCGTACAATCCATGTCGGATCGTTATCACTAGTGGCAATTACAAAATGTGTCCCCGCATGATTGAAGGCTATTTCATTTACATCGGAACTGTAAGTCAGGGTATCCACAAGAGTACCATTTGAAGCATGATAGATATTGATCGAGTTGTCGGAACTTCCCGTCACAATCCAATTGCCATCCGGACTCCAATCCAGCCCTAGAGTGTAACCAGAGTGGTTGTGGCGATTGAAAAGCTCAGTACCATTTGAGGTCCAGTAGACACTCAGTTCTTCGCCATGTGTGAAGGCGACGAAACGTCCATCTGGACTTGTTTTGATTGTGTATACATCATCATCGACGTCGATAATGTGGGCAATGGACCAGTTTGAGGCGTAATAGGTCGTGACATTCTGGTCTTCCCCTCCGACATGGAGAAGACTACCATTTGGGTTGAAGCGGAGCGCATACATGTCACCTTCGTGATTGGCGGAAAGGTTAACCAAGAGTGAGGTTGTCTGGGTTGCCCAATCCATCGTGAAAACATGGACCGAAGCATTGTTGTTCGCCTCATATGCTGAGACGGCAAGCAATGTACCATTGGGGGTGAATGAGAGGTCTCGAGGGTTGTCATCTAGACTTATCAAATTCTTGATTTCATTGCCCGCAGCATCGAACAATTTGACGCAGTCACAAGCATCAGCACCGGCAACAAACATACCATTCGGAGCAACTGCGATCGTTCGAGCCATCGAACTACGCGAACTGGAGGTGCTAACTGTTCTGGCATAGTCAGCTTCATTGAAATCTGAAATTGTCCCTTGCAATATGTCGGGAGTACCATCCCCATCAGTATCGGGACACCCAAGTTTACCGGTTGTGGAATTTCCTGCAGCGAAGGGACAGTCATCCACAGTATCGTCAAATCCATCATTGTCGCCATCAGCAGCATTGGCTGTAGGAAAACAAAATAATACGGATGAAACCATCAGAAAAGCCAAGAAAATCGAGGTTCGGCTGTTCTGTTTCACAATCCTCACACCGTCACTCAGTGTTTGATAGTGTCGCTTCCTCGTGCGAGACGACTACGTCGTCTTCAAACAGCGAGTCTGCTTCATGGATTTCGCTCGATTGTTCAACACCCCATGACTCGGATTCAGGAGGCTTTCGCATGCGCATGTTTTGCACGACATAGAGCAGTAATGCGAATATGCCCAATGCAGCCAAATTGTGCAGGGAACCGGGTGTCTTCAGCTGTTCACCAACCGTCGCCTCTGGAGCATTCAAGTTCGTACTAATCTGGAGGCGCTGTCGATTGCCAGCTGCATCGATTAAATCGACGGTTGCTGACCACTCGCCAGGAATCCCTTGGCTAGCGAAAGATTCTGGTTGCATACCATCAAAATCGCTTCCAGTTCCGGCCTGATTGTAAACATCCACACCCCCATTTTGCACGACAATCGACCACTCAACGACATCTGGGCTAAGGATTGAGATGTCTGCTGTGACAAAACAATCTGCGTCATCAGGTATCCCCCAGACAGGTGCCGTCGGTTTTCGATCGCATTCAGTTTGGCTCCAGACCACGTTCGCACTGGGTGCCGTCTTATCGGTGATAATTGTGCGGACATCCACTGCGCGGTTGCCTGCAAGGTCGATTTGGAAGGTGACCAGATACCACTCGCCTTCAATGACAGGAAGGTTGGCCTCTATCGAGAACGTGCCAACTTCTGTGCAATTGCCTTGACTAATGATCCCACTCACATTGACAAATACCATCAGACCATATTCGCATAGCCCACCTACATTTGCTATAGAGTGATAAGTAGCATAACCATCTTGTGGATATTCAACCACCAATTCAGGAGGTTCCTGATCTAGGAAAACGACCAGTTCATAGACGAAAGTTTTCTCAAGAGCCTCGAGGTGGAAAATCAGATTATTCTCCCCAACATTAAGATCGATCGGAATCGAGACACTACCGTTTTCAATTGTATATTCGGTTCCATTGATGCCATCGTGCCACCACTGGTATAGTTGGTCTGGACCTAGCGTCAGATGCACCCAAACTCTCGACGTGTTTACATGGGAATTATTCCATGGAGCATCAAGTGTAGGCCAGTATGTTTCTTCTGGTAAAATCACCTCGACACACTGTTCCGATAAAATCGGATCAACAATGCCCTCGATTGCTGTATTGTCCCAAGCGAAAATGCAGATTGTGTGATTTCCAGTGCGCCCAAGTTCCACAAGTAAGTCTTGACTTGCATTGATGAATTGTCCTGCCGACCATAGGTTCTCACCATTCACTTCGACCCATTGATAACTCGATTCGCTAACATTCCAAGAAATCGCGAGGTGGTGGTCAAGTAGAATTTGATTTTCTACAGGGGCTTCGATACTGATGGTTGGCGCGGTTCGATCGATTATTATCTCAGCACTGTGCGTACCCGTATTGTTAGCCCAATCAGTGACCTCTAATCTCAATTCATACAAATCGTCCGCCCAATCTGTGAAGTTTACCATGAAGCGGTTCTCTTCCATGATGGGTCGATTTGAATACGGAATTTCCTCCCACGGTGGGGCGTTATCAATTTGGCACTGTTCATCCATTTCGGTTCCAATAGATGAGATGATTGTGAGACAAATCTCCCGGCCATCGAACAACCTCGTAATGGATACCTCGCCCGCTTCGAAGTTGTAGGGGTGGGATGTTTGAATCGGGACGTAAGCACCGCCCCACTCTGGAACCATGATGGAATCGAATGAAAGTTGATCTGTAGGTCCAGAATTGTCCAAGGCCCACGGGTCATATACCATGCTCGCGTTGGCGGAATTCCAGTTTCCTGCTGGATCTCTCGCAGTGAAAGCGAATTCATTCATTTCGTGCCATTGCCAAGTGGATGTATCCCAGAATTCCGCCGAAGCAGGGTCGGAATTCGGGCGACCCCACACCGTTGGTTTCAGCTCTATATTCAAGTCGACTCGGCCTTCTGAATCCACAGGATATTCGGTACCATTCATCCAAAATGTGGCTTCGGGGTCTGTCATTGCCCATGTATCGGTCAAATGTGATTGATTGGTGAACATTCTCCAATTGTGAATGGCGAGGAGGGGAGCAATATCATCGTGTTCAATTCTGAGATGCGTTTGATCCAATCGATTGGTCAAATCCAGTGTTTCCCCCGAATATTCGTGCCATTGGTTGTCGCTAGGCAAACTCCAGTTTAGCCAAGCGGAACGAAGGGTCTGATCATTCCATCGTACGGATGGGTTGGAATAGTTGGCTGCATCACCAGATGGAGGGATCCAAAGTGAAGATGTTGTCAATTCAAGTCGATCGAAATCCACCCCTGATTCCTTCACCCAAACATCGACAGTGTGACGGCCAGGGGTTGTCACATTCAGACCAAAAGGGGAACTGATGTTCTGGTGGATGGCAGAATTAGACCAGGTCCAGCCTGTACCATTGACGCTCAACCCTCCGTCTGCCCCAGTTAGTAATTGGCCGTCCATTCCTACGTGAATCGAATTCGCCTGTTCGCTGTGTTGATTCAGTCGGACCCATACCCAATGGATTCCTGTTGTATCAAATTCAACATCCCATGAAAGACGTGAACCCAACGATTGGTTGAGTGAATCGAAACCATCGTGTTCAGTGGTCATGTAACCCGAACCTGAATAATCTCCCAATGCATTGGAAATTGACCATGTAGGGCTTTGCCCATCCACAATGTGCATGGCAGATTCCGCTTCGAGAGAGAGAGAATTGTTTGTCGCAGCGAAATGATCCCCTCCGCTGAAAATACGATTCGTGTTCCAATGATTCCACAATTCTAGAGAGTTGTTGCTATGTTGGCCATTCACAGAGATCGTTTCCAGTGTGGCCGAATTGGGGAGGGTGCCGGAAATCTCTGAATCGAAATCGAATGTCATACCACTGATATTGAAACCTGTGCCTTGGTCAAAGGAATGCATAGAGATGTCTAGCGTCTGATTCGTACGTGTTCCATTCGGTAGAGAGAAGGAGATTTCAGGAGCGGGGTCGATGAGTGTGAACGAATAGGGCAGGCGAATCAGCCCGCCACTGTCGAGCGTCAAATCAACAAAGCCCCCCCAAATCCCAGCACTTGTGGGTCGGTTCCATGTCAGGTTCAGCTCGATTACAGTTTGTGGTATCGCGCCCGCCAATGCGTTCGAACCATTGGGATAATGTGTCTGGATTTCAGTGGAATTTAGCGTCACGAAATCGGATATCGAAAGGTCATTTCCACCAATTTCACTCCATCTCAGCCAGAACGTTGTATTCGAGGCTCGCAAGTCGTAACCATGCACCACTGCCCAGTAGGTCCCCGATTGCCCCCCTGTGTAGGCAATGGATTCATCGCAATTGAAATTCCCAGAACTTCCAACCTGTTCATTGCCCCAATCCAATATTCCATTGCCGTTGGCATCTCGATACAAGAATAAATCCAAATCAATCCCGGATTGATGACAACCAATCTCCAACTCAATCAATTCGTTTGGATCTGCGGTGAAACTTCTGATGTACGATGAAGAAGTGACGTCGGCGGGATCGTCTTGGTAGACTGTTTCACTAGACAAATACTGGGGGATGGTAAATCCGTTGGCACTGATGCTGTCGATGTCCAAATCCATGGTTGAGCCGATGCGATGCGTGGACACGCCACTATGCTGCGTCCAATCGGCCAAAGTGGTGGTCAGCCCAGAATCCAATGGCGAGATATAACCAACACTGATATTCAATGGGTTGTCATTGGTATTGACCCCGTGCATAGCTGAATGCAGCAACATTTGCTTGGTGCCTGGTGAATCATCCGCGATGATGATTTCACGGCTACCGCCACCGTTCGTGTAGTGCGCATACTTTCCACCACCCTGGTGCTGACCCACAGATCCCGTTTCCATGACGACTGTACGAGGGCCATACGCAGCCGGATCGTCAAGATAGAACGGATGATCGGCCTCACTCATCCAGTGAACATCGACATCTGTATAGGGATTGTCTGGCCAATCAACATCGACCAAGATTGAGCCATTGCCGGAAAGCGAACTAGGCCAATCCATTGTCAAGAACTTCCAGTCTCCTGATTCCGCCCTCCAACCCCAACGTTGGGCCCCTTGTAGCCATGTTTCTTCATACAGGGTTTGATTGCTGACATTGCCATCGACGGGCAAGGGTGTGATGGAGAAGGGTCCACTGAATCCCACGTTGGTGATTACTGGCCAAGACCATTCCCTCGTTGTGTTGTTTGTCATGGCTTCGATTCGTAGCCCGTGCTGTTTGAGTCCCCCTCTGGCCGTCTGTGGGACATCGATGGTGACGTTGACAACAGACGATGATTGTGGTGCGATGGTCAAATTCGATGGTGCTGAAATCCAAGAATCATTGGCTGGGCCAAAAGCCGTCCAATCAAATTCGATGTGTAGTGGGTCCTTGTTGGGATCGCGAACATGTTCCCTCCAAAGAGCCACAATCAATCCATCTCCTTCCCAATCATGTGGATTGCCCACACGAGCTTCGACTTGACCTGATTCGTAGACATGCTCGGTAATCATGGCCAACTCATTGGATTCGGTCCACTCTCCATCATCGACATAGCTGTCATTGTCAAAATCAGTGGTCCAATTGCCGTCATTGTCGGTATCCGTCCAGCGATAGATACGGAGATGGAGACGGTTTTCGGATTGTAGATTCTGATTTCCATCAAAACCCTCGCC
>CAZXVR010000063.1:0-9356 GCA_964644485.1 uncultured Candidatus Poseidoniales archaeon
GCATCTTCAGATGCTGATTTGGTCGGAGTGTCGGGAATCGTGGTCGGCGAAACACGTCGCACCATCGCCCTCGATGTGGGCAGCGAGACCAAGACTCTCGCAAAGAACGTCATCGAGTTCACCCTCGACAATGAGGACGAACTCATTCAGGGCGCCATGGTGTGTCAGCGCCCCGAAGATCGAATTCACCGAAACTACCGGAGGAACTGAAATGCGAGACATCGGAGTAGACGTCAGTGAGCCGACAGGCGAATGGGATGGCGATGAGAATTGTCCGTTCTACGGTTCCCTAAGGCTTCGTGGACAGATTATCGAAGGCACCATTGCCAAGGTTGGCATGCAGAAGTCGATTATCGTCAAGCGTGAACACATACGCTACATGCCGAAGTTTGAGCGCTACGAGAAGCGAACCCGTAGTTACGCTGCACATCTACCAGCTTGTATCGGAGAGGTCAATGTCGGCGACAATGTTCGCATCATGGAGTGCCGACCACTTTCCAAGACAATCACATTCTGTGTCATTGAAACGGAGGCGAGTGCATGAGGGGAATTTCATCCAAGGTCACTCGTGGTCTGCCGACCCAGGCGCGTATCCAGTGTGTCGACAACACAGGGGCCAAGGTCGTCCAACTAATCTCAGTGCTAAACACAGGTGGTGTCGCGCGCCGATACCCTGCAGGTGGTGTAGGCGACTTGATTGTTGTAACGGTCAAGAAAGGCACACCAGAAACCCGCCGTCAGATATTCCACGCAGTCATTGTTCGACAAAAGCGTCCATTCCGTCGTCCAGATGGAACATGGGTCCAGTTCGAAGACAATGCCTGTGTTCTCGTAAACGATCGCGGAGAAGTTCGCGGATCGGATATCAAGGGACCCGTAAGCCGCGAAGCTGCGGAACGCTGGCCCCGAATCGCCGCTACGGCGAAGCAAATTGTGTGAGGTGAAATGAATGGTCAGTAAGTCCCCAGGTAAGCAGCGAAAGGCTGCCGCAAACGCTCCACTTCACAAGCAGCGAAAGCGCCTACGCGCTCGCTGCCTTGACCCGAATTATGCCAACATCCGAAATGTTACGATTCGTGTTGGCGATGAAGTTGAGATTCATCGCGGCGATTTCGGCAACCCCAATTCACAGAAGGGTGAGAAAGGAAAGCGACATGGTGAGGCTCGTGGTAAAGCTGGTTTGAAAGCAGCAGTCGCCAGTGTCAATACCAGCACCGGCCACATCCTGATTGAGGGTGTCACACATTCCAAGGCTGACGGTAAGGACGAGGGAATTCCAATCCACGCGTCCAATGTTGTCGTCGTTAAAATCGACGATAGCGATCCAATCCGCTTGAAGAAACTACAATCACTAAATGGAGGCGATGACGAATGAGTTCGAGTCACATGAAGCGTTTGGCAATGCCACGTAGTTGGCCATTGACCCGCAAGACCGATGTCTGGATTTCTCGCCCTCGCCCAAGCGGTCACCCGATTGAGCGATGTATGGCCATTGGAGTAGTCTTGCGCGACGTTCTCGGTGTTGCCCAATCAATGCGAGAGGCCAAGCGCGCTCTTGCAACCCGCAGAATCCTAGTCGATGGTCGTGTGACCACAGACATGCGCCGTGGTGTGGGAGTGATGGATGTTCTCACAGTCGGTGAGGACCACTACCGCTGTGTGTTAGACTGCAACGGTAAGTTGCGTTACGCCCCAATTTCAGCCAAGGAAGCCTCTCACAAGTTGTGTCGAATCGACGGCAAGACGACCATCAAGGGCGGTGTTACACAACTCAATCTGCATGATGGACGGAATATCTTGGTCGATGATGCAAACAAGTACAATTCAATGGATTCACTGGTCTTAGATGTGTCCTCACAGAAAATTAACAAGCATCTCAAATTCGAAATCGGTGCAAACTGCTACCTCATCGGTGGAAGTCACATCGGTGGCACAGCGACGATGAACGAGTATGTTGTCAAGCGTTCAAGCAAGGACAATGAAGTTCTATTCGATGATTTTGGGACCATTGTAGATCACGTCTTCGTGGTTGGAGATTCCAGCCTACCTTTGGATGAGGTGAATGCATGAGTGAAACAGAAAACCCAATGCAAAAACCTCGGATTACCAAGGTCACCGTCAATATTGGTGTTGGTGAAGGCGGAAACCGTCTTCTTCTCGCGGAGAAAGTTCTAGGCTTGCTTTCAGGACTTGAACCCGTTCGGACCTTGTCCAAGAAGACCAACCGTGATTTGGGAACCCGTGAAGGTGCACCAATCGGTTGCAAGGTCACATTGCGAGAAACCGAACACATCGACAAGTTCCTCAAGGACGCCTTCTGGTGCCGCGAGAACACATTGCCCTCATACAACTGGGATGCTTCAGGAAACCTTTCCTTTGGCATTCGAGATTACACCGACTTCCCCGAGATGAAGTATGATCCTGAGATTGGTATCTTCGGAATGGATGTCAACGTCGTTCTCGAGCGCCCTGGCCATCGTGTCAGTCGCCGACGCCGACGCAAGGCGAGTGTGGGTTACTCACACCGAGTGTCGCGTGAAGAGAGTCTAGAATGGTTCCAAGGTCGATTTGACCTTACAGTAGTGGAGGACTGAACATGGCAAGAGATCATGGAGAGAAAATCGGACGAACAGTCGGTTGCCGCCGTTGCGGTCGCAAGCGTGGTATGATTCGCCGGCATGGACTCAGATTGTGCCGCCAATGTTTCCGGGATGTAGCCCCCCAGATTGGCTTCAAGAAATTTAGTTGAGGTGGTGAAAAGATGCAATTTGATCCTCTAAGTGACGCCTTTGTGCGAATGTACAATGCAGAGCAAGCTGGACATTACGAAGTCTCTCTTGCACCAGCGAGCAAACTACTCGACAACATGCTCAAGATTATGCAAATGTCTGGTTATGTTGGTGAATACGAACGTGTAGCCAATGGAAGAGGAGACGCATTCCGTGTCGAACTCATTGGAGCCATCAACCGCTGTGGCGTGATTAAGCCTCGGCACAGCGTCAAGCGCGCTGAATTCGACAAGTGGGAATCTCGATACCTTCCAGCACGTGACTTCGGTCTACTGATCATGACCACCAATGATGGTGTCATGCATCACTATGATGCGAAGGACAAGAAAATCGGTGGCCGTTTACTGGCCTACGTATATTGAGGTGAGAAAATGGTGAAGTTAGATCATATCAAGCACATCGTCGAACTTTCCGAAGGTGTAACCTGCTCAATTTCAGATGGCCTGGTCACATTATCCAAGGACGGCAAATCCATCTCGCGTGAATTTATTCACTCGCGTGTCAGTATCTCGATGAACGATGGAAATCCAGAAGTCTTCTGCGACCTTCCTCGACGGAAGGAGAAGGCCCTTGCTGGAACATGGGGTGCACATCTACGCAATATGAACAAGGGACTTGCTGAGGGCTTTGAGTATCGCTTGAAGGCTGTATATTCTCACTTCCCAATGACTCTCAAGGTGGATGGTTCCACACTCACAATCACCAATCTCTTCGGAGAGCGTGTCCCAAGGCAAGCAAGTCTTCCTTGGACTCCTGCTGAAGTCACGGTCAAGGTCGAAAACAAGACCGAAGTCGTGGTCTCTGGCATTGACAAAGAGAAGGTCGGACAGACCAGTGCGAACATCGAGCGAGCATGCCGTATCCGCGGCCGTGACCGTCGAGTGTTCCAGGACGGCGTATACATCGTCGAGAAGGCATGAGGGAGGAATGGAAATGAGTGAACTAAGTGACTTGACCGTTGCCGAACTCAAGGAACTCCTGAAGGAGGCCGGTCTACCCGTCTCTGGAAAGAAGGCCGATCTCATCGCTCGCCTCGAAGAGGCTGATGTGGAAGAGGATACCATCGAAGAAGAAGTTGAGGAAGACGAAGACGACTTCGACGACTTCGACGACGAAGACTGGGACGACGAAGAGGAAGAATACTTCCATGTCGCAAAACAGAAGCCTCAACTCGATGAGGCAACTCAGACCGCTCTAGAGGCCCGAAAGGCACAGAAGAAGACACAACCTAAATTCCGCCGCCAGGAATGGTTCCGCTACCGCCGTCTCTCAAAGACAGGATGGCGCAAGCCGAAAGGTATGCAGTCAAGCCAGCGTCTCAACCGTAAATATCGCAGCCCAATGGCTCGTGTTGGATATGGAAAGGTTGCTTCGGTTCGAAACCTACATCCTTCTGGATTCGAAGAGGTGCTTGTTCACCGACCAGAAGATTTGGATGGCATCGACCCCGCTGTTCAGGCAGCTCGTGTCGGTAGTACAGTCGGTGGCCGCAAGCGAGTTCACATTCACGAACGCGCAGATGAATTGGGCATTCGTATTCTCAATCGCAGGAGGGGTATCTGATGCAAGTTACGAACCAGAAGAAGATGGCTGCGCAGATTCTGAAGTGTGGTGTGAACCGCGTTTGGGTCGACCCACGATATGTGGATCAAGTTACCAGTGCAGTCCAGAAGTCCGACATTCGCGAATTGATTGAAGAAGGCCTCATCAAGGCTCGTCCGATCCAAGGCACCAGTCGTGTTCGAGCTCGCAAACTCGCTGAGCAGCGTGCCAAGGGACGCCGTCGGGGTCATGGTTCACGAAAGGGCAGTTCCCGCGCGCGTCTACCCAAGAAGAATCGCTGGATGCGAACCATTCGAAGCCAGCGCCGCACCCTCAAGGGTATGCGCGAGGATGGCACACTTGAAGCCAGCAAATATCGTTACTACTATCGTAAGGCCAAGGGCGGTTCTTACCGTTCAATCGCCCATATGAAAGCCAATATGGAGATTGATGGAATTTCACTAGGAGGTGATGAGTGATGGCACAGGGTAAACGTCAACGCCGCCGATACAAGCGCCGTTCAACCGGACAAACAGATTACCACCGCCGCCTCAAGTTGCTTCGAAATGGTGCGCCTCGTGCGGTTGTCAGAGTGACCAATACTCAGGTCATCTGCCAATTGGTCGGATATCATCCAGATGGTGATCAAATCATCTCCGCCGCGGATGGTTCATCTCTACGCGGGAAGTATGCATGGCCCAGCAAGGTCTCTACAAAATCGGTTCCAGCAGCTTATTGCACCGGCTACGCTCTTGCAAAGCAGGTTCAGAAAGCAGGACATGACGAGGCCGTTCTCGACATCGGTCTTGCCGCATCCACCCCAGGTAACCGTGTTTTCGCCGCCCTAAAGGGCATGGTGGATGGTGGCCTATGGGTTCCACACAATGAGGACATTTTCCCAAGCGATGAGCGTCTCGCAGGAGAGCACATCGACAAGAGTATCGCGGGCGCTGTCGACAAGACAAAATCCGCAATTGAGGAGGCGAACTGAGATGAGCGATGAAGAAAATACGCCACAAGCACCGGGAATTGCAGCCGCATGGGCGCAACCCGAGGAATCAGCTGAAGGTGCACCTCGTCGTCGCCGTGGTGTCGGACCCGACCCGATGGAGCAATTGAGAAATTGGACCCCTAAGACTCGATTGGGCCGCATGGTCCAGAGCGGCCAAATCCTTACGATCGATGATGCCCTTGCAACTGGAATCCCCATTCGCGAAGTCGAAATCGTCGATGCACTTCTTCCAGGACTAGAGGATGACATCATCAATGTCAACATGATTCAGCGCATGACAGACAGTGGTCGGCGTGTTCGATTCAATGTCATGGCATGCGTTGGCAACAAAGATGGCTATGTGGGTCTCTCGATTGTCAAGGGCAAGGAAGTTGCTGCAACAATCCACAAGGCGATTGTCAATGCAAAATTGAACATCATCCAAGTCCAGCGCGGCAATGGTTCGTGGGAATCCGGACAAGGTGCAGGCACCAGTGTCCCATTCAAGGTCACAGGCCGAGCAGGTTCAACACGCATTACACTTCTACCAGCCCCAACAGGAAAGGGCTTGGTCATCGGCGACACTGGTCGCCAGGTTCTGACACTGGCGGGCGTGACCGATGTTTGGTCTCGCTCCAAGGGTCAGACCCGAACCACAATCAACTTCGCCAAGGCGACATTCAACGCTCTCAAGCAGTTGAACGCTCACCGAATCACCAAGCGTGACCAGGATACACTGAACATCGTAAAGGGGCGTGTGAGTGAATGACTTGGCTTGTAATCCGTGTTCGAAGTGACCGAACGGTCGAGCGCAAAATCCGTGAAACCATGGAGCATCTCAATTTGACTCGAGTCAACCACGCAGTTCTCATTCCCGAATCCGAAACCTATGCTGGAATGCTTCAGAAGGTCAAGGATTTCGTCACATGGGGCGAGGTTTCTGCCGATGCAATCGCTGGACTCATTCGCGATCGCGGTCGTTTGGTTGGAGACAAGCCAGTAACCGATGCTGCGGTCAAGGAATTTTCAGAATACAAGACAATCGATGCATTTGCCAAGGCGATTGCCAGCGGCGATGCAACGGTGAAGGACATGGAGTCGCTGAAGCGTGTGTTCCGTCTACACCCCCCCCGAGGCAACAAGGGATGGGGTGGTGTCAAGCGCCATTTCACAGTTGGTGGTGCTCTCGGCTTTAGAGGCGAGGCGATTGAAGAGCTTGCAGCTCGAATGATTTGAGGTGAACAATATGGTATCCCGTACAAACAAATTCCGTGGCCGCTCTCGCTACCATGGCCGTGGCAAGAAAGCAGGTCGTGGCGCTGGTAAGCGTGGTGGCCGAGGTAACGCAGGTCTCAACAAGCACAAGGTCATGACCCGAATCAAGTACATGCCCCGCCATTGGGGTATGCATGGATTCAACAGAGATCCAAGTCTACGTGTGCGCCACATAACGTGCAATGTCAGCGAGTTGGCAAACCTTGTCGGAGATGGTGACAGCATCGATTTGTCAGAACACAATATCGACAAGTTGCTCGGTTCAGGTCAAATCACTTCGGCGATTCATGTCACGGTCGAACACGCGAGTGCAAATGCGATCAAGAAGATCGAAGCCGCTGGTGGCTCAGTCACAGTGGATGACGGCGATGAATTCGGCGAATGGGAAGAGGAGTAATCCTTCTTCAATGAATGGTGGAATAGAAGGAGGCGTCAGATATGGTCCGCAGACCCAACGTCCCTGGTATCCTAATCATCTCCTCGATTTATTGGGGTGCATTGCTGTATTGGCAGTGGGATGAACTGTTCGGTACAAATCCAGAGCACCAGATGCGTTCGCTTTACGCGACCGCCTTGTCGATTCCATATGTTGCATTCATCATGTGGGGTACTTCGACCGATTTGCCAGAACATATTCAGGATCTCAAGTTTGTAGGGCGCGGCCTGAAACCTGGAATTTGGCTCACCTTCTTCTTTGGTGCAGCCATATGGGGTTGGAATGATCCAGCCATGGTTGGATTCCTATTGGTCGGAATCGTCCTGATGGGCCTGATGGCAGGTCTCTGTCTAACCTGTCTACTATACACGGGCGAAGAGAGTAGCCGTCTGTATGGTCTCAAGCGACTGGTGGACGTTTACCCGTCGATTTCCAAGCCAGAGGGCCACGTTCGCTTCAACTCGAAGTTGTGGACTACAACTTTCGTTCTCATCATTTACTTCGCCATGACCAACGTCATGATTTGGGGTCTTTCTGAAGCCACCATCGACGTATTCAGCAGCTTCCGCGCCATCATGGCTGGTGCCTCAGGTTCGATTATGCACTTGGGTATTGGACCCATTGTTACAGGTTCGATTATCATGCAATTGTTCGCAGGTGCGAAGATCATCAAATTGGATTTGGGTGACAGCGATGACAAGCAATTGTATCAGGGTGTCCAGAAGATTCTGGTTCTAATCATGATTCCAGTTGAATCGATTCCTCAAGTCTACGGATTCCTTGAAGCAGATTTGGAATTGGTCGGACAGTTCGGCCAAGGCTGGGCCAATGCAATCATCGTTGGTCAACTGTTCATCGGTTCACTACTCGTGTTCCTTCTCGATGAAATGGTCAGCAAGTGGGGCATCGGTTCCGGTATTTCGCTATTCATCGCTGCCGGTGTAGCACAGTCAACCTTCGTTGGAACCTTGTCACCATTGTCTGTCAACGGCGGCGCATTTGCATTGGAAAACCCACCTGCTGGGACCTTGCCGATGATCTTCTACACACTGCGAACCGCATCCTTCTCAGAGATGGTGTCAGCCAACGGTTTCGAGTCGATTCTATTGGGTGATGCCGCCCATCCAAACGCGGTCGTAGCTCTATTTTCGAGCGTGATTGTGTTCCTGGTTGTGGCTTACGCTGAAAGCAGCAAGCTCGAACTGCCTCTAACACACGGAAAGGTCCGTGGTCATCGTGGACAATACCCAATTCGCTTGGTCTATGCAAGTAACATTCCGGTGATTTTGATGGCTGCATTGTTGGCCAACCTGAACATGTTCACACTCCTATTCTGGAGCCATCCAACGATGTCTACAGTGCCGATTTTAGGTTCACAGGGTTCGTGGTCGATAGCAGAATATCTTGGATCTTATGACATTGGGCAGACCCAAGCAACCGACGGTTTCGCTTGGTATGCTTCCATGGTGAATGGTGTTGGAGATTGGCTGTTACCACTGCTGAATCAATCACCCGATCCATATGGGCATAGTTTGTGGCAAGTCGTTCTGCACGTGATTACCTATGTCACAGTGATGACACTTGGTTCGATGATGTTCGCGAAGTTCTGGATTGAAACCACGAACATGGGCCCCAAGGACGTCGCCAAACAAATCGAAAACACGGGCATGCAGATTCCAGGATTCCGTAAAAATCCGAAGGTTCTCGAGCGCATTTTGATGCGTTACATCCCTCCAGTGACCTTGTTTTCAGGTGCTTTCGTCGGTCTGTTGGCCGCCGGTGCTGATCTGTTGGGTACGGTCGGAAATGCGACCGGAACAGGGTTGCTTTTGGCCGTCGGAATCATCCTGCGAACCTATGAGCAAATCCAGAAAGAGCAGGCGATGGAAATGCATCCTGTTCTACGTGAATTCTTCGGCGCAGAATGAGGCGCAGTCCCTCATTTCCTTGGTTGTGACAACTCGTCATGTTCAAATAGTAAAGGGCGGTCGGCGGGACGCTACGTCGAGTCACGGCGTTGGGACCAGAGCATTCGTGCGATGACGGATTCCATCAGACAAGACGTAGCCGAGGGACGTGCGGTCCCCAGCCGAGTTGGGGGCTGAGAGGTGATCAAGATTGTACAACGATACACATTATGATGTGTGCAACGTGAGTAGAAACAAAGTATTTTTTTCAAATTCAAGTGCAATCTCGTCAATATACAGAACAGACAAGTTAAACCAAGTGACCAATAATAACGACTCCTAAGGATCAGAGATTTCTCAAGAAATCCGGTTGATCCTGCCGGAGGCGACCGCTATTGGAATTCGATTAAGCCATG
>CAZXVR010000064.1:0-9238 GCA_964644485.1 uncultured Candidatus Poseidoniales archaeon
CCAATAGCATCCCTTCGATATTGACAACAGGGACACAGATGAATGTTCCAGCCAGTTCATCGCGCGAGATTCTGTCATCATCCGTTCCCGCGATATGATCGTCACCATGGATGAGGTGGTGTGCCACAGAAACGCCATTCAATTCATCGCCGTGGATGCCTGCAGTCAATGCCAATACGGGGCCTGGGCGGGTGCCGTGAATGACGTAAACGGGCATACTGCGTGGGTTTCCTGCGGGCCCATCTCCGAGTTCCAGTGAAACTTCTTTCCCCGTTCCCGGGGCAATTTCAACCCCCTCAAAATGAAAGGATTCCATGTCGGCCACGCAACGCCCACATTCTCATTTGATAACAATCCCTGCCCTGCTAACAATTCCTTACAACGGTGATATACGAGAGTTCAAGAACCCCCGTAACCCGGTGATGTTTCCCGGAGGTAATGGAGTGCCGCGTCTTCCCCAAACAGCACGATCGACCATTGTTCTCTGCCCTGGCTGTTTTTCAGTCGAAGCAGGACATGCTCGTGCGGACGCGGTCTTTTGACCCTCCCAGGAGTAATTCGAAATGTCTAACCCAGAAGAATTTGAAGAAGAGATTCGTGCGGTCAAAGAAGCCGTACCAGATGCAGATGAATCAGCGATTGCAGGTGAATTCACCCGTTATAGAGATGAATTCCTAGTACCGCCCAAACACGCTCTACGCAGCGTCATCGAGCATTTCCAAAAAGAAGCAGGGATGGAAGTCAATGCACCGAAAACCCCCTCCACTCGGCGTGCAGCAAAATCCGTAGAGAGATTCACAGACCTATCTTCAGATGACACCAATGTCACCATCGAAGTTGAGGTGGTGACATATGTCCCTCGTATGACGATGGTCCGTGGTGAAGAGAAGCAAACTGCCTTTGGTTGGATCGAAGACAATCCTTGGGAAGAGGGCGGAATTCGCACACGTTGGGACTTCAAGGACTGGGGCAATCATGCCGAAAGTCTCAGTCCAGGAAGTATTGTGCGCCTAGAAGGCGTCTCTGTCAATGAATGGAATGGCAAACGTTCTCTCAACATCAATCAAACCAGTCGAGTCGCAGTTCTGCGCGGTAGTGAGCGCAAGGTTGTGGTCGCTCCATCTGAACCCATCTCCATCGAGCGCGTATTGGGTATGGATGGATTCGCGACAGTGGTTGCACGAGTGATTTCAACCCGCCAAATGACGGTCAACAAAAAGGATGGAAGCGGGACTTTGGATATGGTCAAAGGACGACTTGCAGATGACACGGGAACGATTGGTTTCGCATGTTTTGGCGAATTTGAGCACCCGGTTGGAACCCTTCTGAAAGTTGAGAGTGCCGCCATCCGAAGATTCCGCAATACACCTGAATTGAACATTGGAGACCGGACCAAAGTCGAAATTTATCATGACAGCGCTTTTTCCAGTCTAGACGACCTTGAAGCCTCTTCTGTAATGCAAATTGGGCAACTTCGAGATGGTTCTAGTGATGTGAGTATCACCGTTCAACTCACCTCTTGGGGAAGTCGTAGTTTTACAGGGCAAGATGGTGCTGAAAAGACCGTGTGGGGCGGTGATGCAGTTGATCCCACAGGGACCTGCAGGTTGACAGCGTGGTCAGAATTACCGATTGATGAGGGCTCACTCCCCCTCGCATTGAAACTCAGCAACGTCCGTGTTCGTTCGTGGCAAGGGACACCTGATTTGACTGTTGATCGCAGCGAACAGGCTGAAGTTCTAGACGCGATTCCATGGGATGTAATCGATGCGAGCAAGCATTCGGTCGAGGTTGATTTCACGGAGCTTCTATCCGGGGGTTCACGCAGTGGTGTCTCCAGTACTGCAACCGTCATCTCAGTTGCATCGGGTTCAGGTATCATCCACAGATGTCCTGAATGCAAGAAGGCCATGCGTGATGGAGCTTGCCGAGAACATGGTCCACAGGAAGGGGTGGAGGATTTGCGACTGCGTATTATCCTCGATGATGGCGTGTCGAATGGTGCCTTAATCTTGGGCCGTGATAGTGCTGAGGCATTCTTAGGCCAAACGATGGCTGAAGTTCGAGAAGCAACCCAGGTCGACGGTGGCGACGCATTCTTGGCCGAGTTACGAAGTCGAATGCTTGGACAAAAACACACGTTTACTGGACGAGCAATGATCGATGCGCAAGGAGCATTACTGATGGCGGATCATTTCGTATTGGCCGAGTCTGATTTGGTCGAATCTGCCAATGAAGTTCGTGAGCGCTGGGGGGTGTTCGCATGATGAGTGGACAGCAACGCAGTCGTCGTCAGACGGCCATCCGCTTATTCGCGCGCGAGTTCTATGAATCCAGCCTACCAGATGGTGGGCAGGGTGAATACGATCCGCGATTCGTGGTTACAAAGTTGGGTGCCCGCGTCAATCGAATGTTTGTTTGCGGTGTCGTCGAGCGCCTAGAACGCAGAGACACGGAGCGTGGCCCGATGTTCAGTGGCGCAGTTCGTGATCCGACCGGATTGCATTTGTGGAGTGTTGGTTCATTCCGACCCGAATTGCACATTGAGATGGAAGAATTGGTTGCACGTTTTGAGGGTGGTGATCGATTCCTGATGGCATGTATTGGTAAATCCAACCATTATACTACTGAAGACGGAGGATTCCGATGTCGAATGCAAATGGAGGATTATTCCATCATCAACCGTGACGTGTATGCATCTTGGCTCATCGAAACCGCCAATCAAACGATGCGTAGGATAGATGCTCTTGGGAAGGCGCAATCTGCCGAAACTACCGATGCAAACGCATTGCGGGATGCAGGGGTGCCAAAGGATCTCATCGATGGTCTCGGTTTGGCCCTGAATCACTATGGCGAATGGGACTCAGAGGGATACAAGGTGGGTGTTCTTCAAGCCCTCAGTGCTGCTGAAGGGCGGGTCGTATCCTTTGAGGAACACGAAGCGGAATCAACATCGGAAAGCGATGGTGAAAAAGAGCAAGAAGCAGGGGAAGAGATCGCCGAAGAACCAACTGAATCTCAAGCAACCTCTGCTGATGATTCTGAGATTGAATCCGTGGTTCTAGAAATCATTTCTGAGCACGCAGGTGACGACGGAATCGACTATGATTCGATTATGAAGCACTGCGCTCAACGCGGACTAACAGATGAAGATTTGATTGAAGATACCATCGAAGCTCTTCGAGATGATAAGTGCGAAATCATGGAACCGCGTTTCGGTTGGTTCAAAACATTGTGAGGTCCGTCCCATAGGGACGGTTCGCCCCCGCTACTTTGAAGGCCGTTCTGCGGTGCTGCCCCATTGAGGCGTGACCATGGCGCAAGCGGGTACAGTGTTTCTTCGGGGGTTGGATGGGGACTGGCTTCAGTTCGACAACTGCCATATTTCTGTAAATATTCGGCGCCGAATTACTCGGGAAGTAAAGCGCGGTGGCGAGGGCGATGACCTCGTTGATGAAGGCGCTGAGTCTGCTGTTTACACCCTGAAAGGTCACCTGGGAATTGCTGGATATAGAGAGGTGCTAAACATATTCCGCAGTGCCGAGGTTTGGCTCCTAGATCCATTCACAGAATCCGAGATTAAGGTGGCCTTCCACAGATTGGAATACGATGGTGATGATGGCGCATATTCATTTGAATTGATTGAGGATGTGATTTAGACATGGCCACCGATGCTGAAGAATCCGCAGATCTTCTCTATGCCATGCGAGCGGTCATGGTTTTACTCGGCTCGGGAATTGGGCTTGAGGCGGCCATGCAGATGATTGGACGAGGCGGCTATGGTATCATTTCAAAGGATTTCAGGGAAGCGATTTCCAATTTGCAACGTGGCTCACAACTGGAAAAAGAATTCTCAAGATTGAGTTCTAAAGCCAGTAGTAAGGCCTATTCTCGATTTCTCAACACATTGAGGACGAATGTGACCAGTGATACAGATTTGGTTCGGGCTCTATCACAACAATCCGATCGAGAAGAAGAAGAGCGAAATGACAAGTTGGCAGCATACATCGAGAAATTATCGGGTATGCCGACAATTTTGCTAACCTTTGGTATTCTTTCTCCAATCATCTTCGGTATTGCAGCGATGATTCCCGTGATTGCCCCCGGCCTGATGAGCAGTGGGATTCCGGGGATGTCTTCTCTTGCGGCTGCCGCATCCTGTTTTGGGCCCGCTTTGTTCATGACGCTGATTGTAATGATGCTCTTTGGATACAGGGCACACTCAAGTGACCCGGGGGTGATTTGATGCAGATGCTTTGGAGCCTCTATGATTTATTCAGCGAAAGCATATTTCTCGTTCTGACCATCCCGATTATGCTACCTTGTTTGGCTGGCGCGATCCCCGGATTCCTTGAACGCCGCCGCCGCCGACAATTGGAAGAGGCCCTTCCCGAGGTTCTCGAGTCAATTTCAACCAACATCGGGGCAGGTTTGGGTCTACAGCAGGCCCTGACTGACATTTCACGTAATCGTAAGGATGAAACAGGAAAATTGCTCACGCAGGCCATCGATCGGTCCCGTTCAACGTCCTTTGACGCTGCTCTCGCAGAATATGCAATCAACAGTCGGAGCGTCCTCATTCAACGAGTCGTAAATTTACTATCAACTGCGATTGAACAGGATGCCCCACTCGGCGAGGTCACCAATTCCATGTCCATCGAATATGATCGTTTGAACAAACTCATCAATGTCAGGGAAAAGGAAATGTCAGGACAATCATTTTTGCTTCTGATGTTGATGTGTCTACTACTTCCAGGCGTCATGGGTTTCATGTTCGCAGTTTTCGGTCTCGCTGCTGCCGGGGCCTATTGGGGTCACATTCACGGTGTAATGATGCCCTATCTCATGGCTTCGGCCGCCCTCAGTGTCGTCATTTCCGGTCGGATGCTTGGACGAACCAAGCAGGCACTTTGGTGGATTCCATTTTGGTCCACAATCTCTGCTCTGCTATACATCGGTCTGTTTCAAGCAATCCAGAGTGGAATGGCGTGAGGTGAAGAAAAATGTCAGAATCAGTACTTGCACGATATGGCCCAGTCACGGTTTACATGGAACCTGGACACCCCAGTCCAATGTATCATTACGATGGGCAGGCTACAGACAACCCCTATGGTGAATTGGCGATTTTGCTTGAAGATGACCAACTTGAGGAAGTCATGTACAATGGTGGGGCACAATGTGTCAAAGTTGCCCACCGTGATTTCGGGATTTGTCGAACAAATGTTTGGATGAATGACGACGAAGGAGTTCAAGTTGCAAAGAACATTGCTGCCTTCACCAATGTTCCATTGGGGAATGGACCAGGTCTCGTTCCAATCTTTGATGGTCGATTGCCTGATGGTTCCCGTGTCAATGGGACACTACCACCCATTTCACCCGATGGTCCGACCCTCACCATTCGAAAGTTCCGTGAGGATCCAATTACCATCATCGACCTGATGAGTTGGGGTACAATCAACAGTCGATTGGCGGCGATGATGTGGGTTTGGGTCGAGGGACTCAATGCTCGTCCAGCCAACTTTGTCATCGCGGGCGGAACCGGTTCTGGTAAGACGACCACACTCAATTGTCTGGGGATGTTTATTCCATGGGACAAGCGCTTGCTCACGGTTGAGGATACGGCTGAATTGCAGGTTTACCACGACCACTGGTTGCGCATGGAAACACGCCAAGAACGACCCGATGGCACCTCTTCAGTATCAATGGATGATTGTTTGAAGTCTAGTTTGCGTATGCGCCCCGACCGAATCATTGTCGGTGAAGTTCGTGGTCCGGAAGCTGCAACTTTGCTAACTGCAATGAATACTGGACACGATGGGTCCTGTGGTAGTCTTCACTCAAACACCGCAGCCGAGACGGTCACACGTCTCACAAGTGCTCCGATGAATGTGCCCCCAATCATGCTCACTGGTTTGGATCTCATCATCATGCAAAGCCGCGTTCACAAGGGTGGAAAGACACTCCGTAGAATCACCGAGGTTGCCGAGATTTCGGGTATGGAAGGCAACAAGCCTCGCCTGAATCCAATTTGGAAATACGACCCAGCCAGCGACGCAATTGTCGAAACCGGGGTCCCCAGTAAATTCAGAGAGACACTGTGCGCTTCTGCCGGAATCCGCGCCTCTGACTTCGAGGCTGCAATCCAGATGCGTGAACAAATCCTCCTTGATTTGCAGGCGCAAGGGGTTCGCAGTATCGAGCAAGTGACCAAAGTGTTCCAGTCGTACTATTCAGCGAACCGCTGATTATTCACTCGCTTCAGCATCAAAGCCCCGCGAAAGGCGGCCTAACAATTCGTCCGCTTGGTCGAGTTTCCCTCGAACACGTCCAATGTTTGACGTTTCAGCAGCCTGTTCAGCATCATCCGCTGATACCCCGTGTGCAACGCTGTCAGCCGTTGGGGCACTGCGTCCCATATCGACAAGCAGGCCCCGTAGTGAGTCAACAACGTCCGAGACCTTGTCAGGGTCCAGTGAAATGGATGTAGGCAATCCAGGCACATCTTCTGGATTGATGTAACCCATCGCAGCTGCAAGGACTCCTGCAGCGGCTATTGCACGAGCCCGCACTTCAGGGTGACCAACATCCCATCCTCTCCGTTCAAGGAAGCGAACGAGTAGTGCGTGTTCAACCGGACCGAATTCACCATCTGCTCGGCGGACGAGAGTTTCGACAATCCGCTCAAAGTTTTCGATTTGTTCCTCAAATCTCTGTAGGGTTCGCATCGCATCGCTAGAGACATCTTGTGTACCGCGATAGAGCACCTCCATCGCACGCTGGCGGCGTGCAGTGACAGGATCTACATCCTCCTCAGCCTCTCGAAGACTGATTTGTAGATCGAACAGACCATGCACACGACCGCTAATTCCTGGTAAATCAAGATCCAAGCCCGCTTCGGCAGCAGCAGTCTCAAAACGCACCCTGGCCAGAGCAATATCATCACCATCAGAATCTAGAATTGCTTCTAATTTGTCGAGAAGTCCGGGCCGACATTCCTCAAGTTTCCTTAGTGCCTTGCGCTCTCTCCAAGAACCAGGGGCCTGAGAACTCGCATCACTTTCAGCATCCCGTCGATTTGCCATTGCTGTAATTTCAGAGAGGATTCGATTGCGAACCATTGCATGTTCCACTTGGAAGCCCTGTGCGCCCAAGTCTTCAACAAAGGCGGTGACATCATTGGCATCATGTTCTCGACTGATTAGCAAGAATTCCCGGATGTGGCTATGCAACTCCGCGATTCGCGATTCCAATTCGATAATCGCTGAACCAGTGCCCTCATCAATGGTCAGTTCAGTTGGAGTAGTAACAACGACTTCAGGTTCAACAATTCCTTCGTGTACGATTGGTGCAGGTTCATCGGGTTCTTCGAGAACATCGGTCAACTCTTCGACATCGACAGCATCGATCGATGCTTGAATCATCGCTGCCAGTTCTGCAGCTTCATCATCTTCTACGGGAGTTGGAGGTGCAGGAGTAGGTGCTGGTGCTGGTGCGCTGGGGACGACAGGAGATGTTTTCCCTCGGCGCAGGCTCTTCTTGACCTTCCCCCAACCTCCTTCTTGGGATGCCAAAACGCCTGCGACTCTCATCAACAGTTGCTGCTTGCTACCAGAACGGGGCAATTCGAGCGCTTTGCACAACTCATGCAATTGATCCCGCGTCGCGTCAACGATGGTTTCAGGATTGAGTTTCTTCGGATCGTGGTTCAGGTGTAACCAAAGACGCTGTCTTTTCTCTTTGATTGAACCAGAGCGTTTGACGCCGAATACACCCAACATTTCGCCCAAGTTCTTGTTTGGCATTTCTTGTAGTGAATCCCATGAGAGGTCAATATCTGCAAGAGCGACCTGATCGATTAAGCGTGCTCGCAATTGTTCCACATTTCCGGCCTTTGAAATCTCGTGCGAGATGGCCATCTCTCGCAATTCATCCAAACGGGCCGAATACAACTGTGACAACAGATTTTCATCGACCATTCTGCACCCTCGCCACCGTTTGCGCTCCTAAGCCCCTGTATATGTTACGCTTCATGAACGGCCCTAAGGGCCGTCTTGGGACCTTTGCAAAAATGCCGTCACAAATCAAGGAAAGGTGGGCGAGCAGGACCCAAACGGATGTCATCTTCATGCTCAATGGTCACCAAATTTAGCATTTCTTCCCATTCGGGAATTAGTAGCCTTGCGTACGTTTCCACATTCTCTTTCTCCACCAATTTCTCAAGCAGTAGGGTACGTTCTCCAGTTCGGCCCACAATTTCAATCAGAATTTCTACAAGGGAAGAGATGTCGGAAATTTCACCTTCAGCATCCAGAAGTGATGTTGAGCGCAGTAAATCCTTCTCCTCTTCCGCCTGATTGAGCAACGAAGGAATCTGGCGGTGTCGGACAATCATTCCGATTTTGTCATGAATTTGTTGATCGATATGGTTGAGGATGATTTGTTCGCTTGTCCAAGCAGTCAACGATTCGGCATCCCCGATTCTATCCGAGAGACTTTTCGGGAAACCTTTGCGCGAAATCAACAGGGTCAAGCCATTCAGTGGGCTTGGCAAAAATCTGGATGCATCGTCACGAGAGTCGGTCATCAATTTGTGTCTTCGAGAGTCAATATTGGCCGCTGTAAATAGGTGCATTTGACTGACATATCCATTGATATTTTTTGTTGAGCGTAGGTCCTCCATCCACGATTGTTTTTCAAGATCTGAACCATCGGGAAATTCTTGACCAATCATGTCGGCAAAAGCCACAGGATCTAGGACCCTAAAATCGGACCTGTATCGTCGAAGTTGCCTTCTTTGTAGTCTATTTCTAGCCAAAATAATTGATTTTCGTGGCAGGTGGCTGATACGATCATCTGCAACCAAGATATGGTTTTCATCACGGCGTGGAAGTGCCGCTGCAACCATGGTATCGGGTGCACCTTTGCATACAAACCAACTCGATGCCGAGATAGCGAGTAAATCGACACCCCCACCCTCAAGAATTTCGAGTGCTGAAGAAAGCCCAACATCAAATTGCACATCGAATTCAATACCTTCCAACGGTCTTGTTTCCATCCACTTTTGGACATGTGAACCCGTGGCCACATCATCGTCACCAACGCAAACGAGGCGAATTTGAGTTGGTTCTGCTTCCGCTCCCATATTCATCCCGCCTGTGGCAGACACGCAACGTGCCCGGCTCCGGGCGGTAGCCACCTGTTGATATAGGCACCCCTCGTCGAAGGTTCAATGGCGGAA
>CAZXVR010000065.1:0-9222 GCA_964644485.1 uncultured Candidatus Poseidoniales archaeon
TACGTTGACCATGATGATCGAGAAATTCGTGAGAGAGTCCGTGAATTGTTAGGTATTCTCAAAGGACCTACGACATACAACATGCGAGCAAAACCTGCTGAAGAAGCCATTACGAAGGGGTACTATACCGATGGAGACCGTACCGATGTTGATGAGAATGGAGAACTCATTGATTGGGCGGCAACAGAAACAGGACTCTACTATGTTATTCCTGAAGAAGCACCGGAAGAAGAGGATGACGATTCCTTCAGAGGTCTCGCGGATCTCTTCGGTTAGAGTTGAGATACAAGGTCTCTGAGAACTGCAGCAGGGTCGCTCGCTTTAGTCACACCACTGGCTAGTAGGACGCCTTCTGTGCCGAGTTCAATCGCCATTGCCACATCTGCACCATTCTTGACGCCTGCACCACATAGAACACGGACATTGGGGTTCGCTGCCTTGACCGCCTCAGCAGTGCCCGATACAATGCCTGGGTCAGCCGTGGTTACACTGATGTCTCCGCCGATTAGTTCGGGTGGTTCCACAGCGATGAATGTCGGAGAAAGTGCTGCCAGTGCCTTTGCTTCATCGATATCTGCTGCGCATGCGCATACAGGGAAGTCATCAGGAAGTTGGGCGAGCAGTGTCTCGACATGACCCAAATCGACCTTGTGCTCAGCGTGATTGATGATGGAGCCTGTTGCGCCGTGCCCCATTGCGGTCTCAGGGTGTAGCCAGCCTGTGTTTGAACCCCAGCCGATTGGATCCAAATGCTGGGTCCAGACTTCGAGATTGGGTGCAGCTGCCTTCACGGCACTCAAATCAAACGCTGAGACAACGGCGACCATCGTCGCATCTGTCGTTGCATCGACTTCAGCCATGGCCTTGGCTAGAGAGACTGCAGCCTCGCCTTGGGCGGACGCGTAGGTCTTGAAATTGACAACGATGAGAGCGCTCATCAAACCCTGCGAAAAGACGGGAGGTGTTCAATCTGCCGTCGGGAAGATACCGCCATTTTGCGCATGTCCAGCAGGTATGATTGCATCGTGATCGACGACGACATTTTGCAAATTGCAACCGTCACCAATCTGAGCGTTGCGTCCTATCATGCAACCCGATATTGCGGTTCCCGATTCGATGGTTACCGAATTTAGTAAGGCACTACTTACAACGGTGCATGAATCTCTAATATTGGAATTAGAATCAACTGCAGAAGCCGATACTTTAGATGTTGAATCTATGACCACACCATCTCCAAACCAGTTGTTTTGTTCTGCAGAATTTCCACGGACCCAAACTTGGTTTGCAATCGATGTTTGAACCGCTTCGATGTATGATTCTGGAGTCCCTGCATCAACGAAATGCCCCTCGAACGGGAATCCCGACAATTCACCATCCTCGGCGAGGACTGGGAAGACTACTCTCTCCATACTGAATGCGCCTTCTGGCATTCGATCGAACACTTCGGGTTCGAGTAGGTAGGTCCCAGCATTGATGAGATTGGAATAGGCTTCTTCGCGTGGAGGTTTTTCTTGGAATCGACGGATGCGCGTACTATCTGAGTCGAAATCAGCCACACCGAATCGGCTGGGGTCTTCAACTTCCCACAATGAGATGGATGCAAGCGTTCCGGCTGCCTTGTGTGCACGTAGCATCTCATCGACGCGTAGACTGGTGAGAAGATCTCCATTGATGACACAACAGGTCCCTTGCCCGAGATGTTCGCGGCAGTTGGCGATGGCCCCACCAGTGCCCAGTGGTTCTGTCTCCTCGACAATCATGACCTCGTAGGGCAAGTCAAGCGCTGCGAAGTGGTCGCGCATCTGCTCAATTCCGTATCCTGCAGCAATCAGAACCTTGTCCACCATTTCCTCAGGAAGGATACTGACCACGTGCTCAATCATCGTGCGGTCCAAAATTGGAATCAATGGCTTTGGAGTATGGAGTGTCCACGGTCGTAGACGAGTACCGAAGCCGCCGGCCAATACGATGACGTCCATCAGTTCTGCGAGTCGGGTCCACCTCAAGTGCCTTACTCACCGAAGATAGGTCTCACGCGCGCGCGTCAAAGCGTTCAAAGAGCGGCTTCAGGTCGAGCGCAATTGAGGGACGCCGATGAACATCCACGAGTATCAGGGCAAGCAGTTGTTCCGCGATGCAGGACTTTCCGTACAAGATGGTGTGCACTGCACCAACGTCGAGCAAGCGCTGGCCGCCTACGATGCGCTGGGAAGCAATGTAGTCGCCGTCAAGAGCCAAATTCACGCGGGTGGCCGAGGCAAGGGGACCCTGTATGACCCCGAAAATGGTGACCTGGTGATGGAAGGTGGTGTTAAAATCGCATTCAGCCGAGAAGACGTCGAGAATTATGCAACAAATATTCTCGGCAACATTCTCGTCACCAAGCAAACTGGTGCTGATGGCAAGATGGTCAACAACCTGTATGTCGAAGGTGGCTGTAAAATCGCCCATGAGTACTATCTCGCCATTCTTGTGGATCGCGAAGAGAAGATGCCGTTGATTATGGCTTCATGCGAAGGTGGGGTCGATATCGAAGAGGTCGCCGAGGAAACACCAGAGGCGATTTTCAAAGTTCACGTCGATCCAAGTGTGGGTCTGTTGCCTGAGCAAGCGGAAGGACTTGCAGACTCACTCGGCCTCTCGGGGGCCGCCATCGATTCGTTCGTCGAAAACGTCACTGGATTGTTCGACTTGTTTGTCTCCAAGGACTGTGCGATGGTTGAAATCAACCCAATGGTCCGCACCGAAGACAATCAAATCGTGCTACTGGATGCCAAGGTCGGGTTCGATGACAATGCATTGTTCCGTCACCCGGACATTGTCGAATTACGCGACCTTTCCGAGGAAGAACCCACAGAAGTTCGCGCCAAAGCCGCTGGATTATCCTACGTCAAGTTGGATGGGAACATCGGTTGTCTGGTCAATGGTGCCGGGCTGGCGATGGCAACCATGGATGTCATCAAACTGTATGGTGGCGAACCAGCGAATTTCCTCGACGTGGGTGGAGGGGCCAATGAAGAGCAGGTTACAACGGCCTTTGGAATCATCATGGAGGACCCGAATGTCAAAGGTATCCTCGTCAACATCTTTGGTGGCATCATGCGCTGCGACATCATCGCACGTGGTGTCATTGCAGCCACTCAAGCTCTCGCGCTAGAAGACCCACTGGTCGTCCGCTTGGTCGGAACCAACTTCGAAGAGGGGCGTCGGATTCTTGCAGAGAGTGGTCTCAATATCCATACCGCAGAAACCCTTGCAGAAGGGGCGCAAATGATTGTCGAATTGGTCGGAGGTGATTCTTGATGAGTATCTGGATCGGTGAAAATGACAAGGTTCTCGTTCAGGGGATTACAGGTAACCAAGGAACCTTCCACGCGACCAAGATGGTCGAATATGGAACCGACATCGTAGGTGGTGTGACACCCCGAAAGGGAGGTCAAACCGTTGACCTCGGTAGTGTGCAAGCACCCGTATGGGACACCATGGTTGAAGCGATTGAGGCAACCGATGCAGATGCAAGTGTCGTCTACGTACCACCTCGATTTGCTGGAGCAGCGATTATTGAAGCGGCGGATGCATTTTCACAGGTCAAGGGCGGTGGTGTCATCGTCTGCATTACAGAGGGTATTCCGACCCTTGACATGGTCAAGGCTGTCGAACATGTATCCAACACAGAAGGTGTGCGGCTCATCGGACCCAATTGTCCCGGCATCATCACCCCCGGTGAAACAGGGGGTTCGAAGATTGGAATCATGCCCGGGCATATTCACGCGAAGGGACGAATCGGCATCGTCTCTAAATCGGGCACACTCACCTACGAAGCTGTTGCACAGACAATGAGTATCGATGAAGGTCAAAGCACGTGCATTGGAATCGGCGGTGATCCGGTCAATGGGACCGGTTTCATCGATTGTCTGGCCGCATTCGAAAATGATGAACAAACAGAAGCCGTGGTCATGATTGGGGAAATCGGTGGGAATGCCGAAGAAGAAGCGGCGGAATGGGTCGCTGAAAACATGACCAAACCCGTCGTTGGATTCGTCGCAGGAATGACGGCTCCTCCGGGCAAGCGCATGGGTCACGCAGGCGCCATCATCAGTGGTGGCAAGGGCACGGCTGCAGAGAAGGTCTCAGCGATGGAAGCCGCAGGGATTCGATGTGCCAACGATCCATCCGAAATCGGTGCAGTCCTTCTGGAAAGTCTGAAGGCTGCCGGGCTTCGCTAATCGTTCATGGAATTGGCTGCCCTTGCACCCATTGTGGTCGTGTTAATGCTCGGTGCAATGTCGCCGGGACCTTCACTTGCCATTTTGATTCGCAATACGGTAGAAGGTGGTAAATCTCGTGGGGTTGCCTGCGGGGTTGGACATGGGGTCGGATTCGGAATTTATGCATTTATTGCAGTGGCTGGAATCGCTCAGCTGAAAGCCAGTTCCAGCGGTGCTGCTGGATTATTGGAAACCATTGGAGGACTCTTCTTACTACTGCTTGCATTACTCATGCTGCGCGGTTCTGGTGAGGAAAACGAACACCAATACTCTGGTCGTCGCGGATTCACTGAAGGGTTTCTAATCGCTTTCCTGAACCCGAAAATTCTTGCTTTCCTCATGGCCATATTCAGTCAGTTTGTTCAACCTGATTTCACTTGGGGTGAACGGGCTTTGGTTGCATTCATCGCAATGTGTATCGATGGTGGTTGGTATGTGCTGGTTGCACTGATTATTTCCGGCACACCGTTGCTAAAAGCACTGGAAGAAAATGCTCGCAAGTTTGAACTCACAATGGGAACCATATTGGCCGCGCTCGGCATTTGGATTCTATTGTGATCAACGAGGAGGGCCCTTCCGCTTGGGGGGACCACCTTTCGGACCTCGGCCGGGAGGACCACCACCAGGACCACCAATGGCCCGCCCACCACCTGGACCACTACTGGCTGGACCAGCAGCGGGACCACGACTGGGGGGGCCTCCGCCGGGACCACGACTGGGAGGACCACCACCGGGACCACGACTGGGAGAGTCACCGCTAGGGCCGCGAGATGGACCCTTGGGGGGGCCACTTCGTGAAGGGCCTCTCGGAGGCCCACCAGGACCACCACTAGGACCACGTGAAGGTGGGCCGCCTGAGCCACGTGAGGGGGGGCCACCAGGACCGCGAGCTGGAGGGGTGGGGCTATCGTCCCAGCCATCATCATCATCATCTACGAATTGTGCACCACATCCGGCGCAACTGGAGTCTGAATCACGAATCGGGTAATGACCACAGTCATCGCAAGCGAACAAATCTTCGCCATCATCATCATCGATGTCATCATCGCCGCCCGTGGCTTCACCCCAAACCAACTCGATTTGTCCATCCAATGAACGAAAGAGAGCGATTTCTATGCCTATGTCAAACCCTTTGAGAGCCAACTCAGTTGCAATCGCATGCTCAAATGCATTGGAGAGATCTGGAGGGGTGTCGAGAACGCGGCCATCATCAATGTAAGTCACGTTCACTTGTACGGTGTCATCTTCTGTCATCGCAACCTGAGGTGATTCGACAGCAACACCACGTTTTCGGGCAACGCGTCGGGAGGCGACCTCTGCCATTCTACGCAGTAAAGAGGATGAAGGTTGGTTGGATTTGGCCCGCTTCTTTTCAAGGCCAACATCTTGGCCATCATCGAGGAATCTTGCACTACCGGTTGCCGACGCAAGGTGTTCTGGAACATCCCCCCCAGCGAGTCCAGCCAACACGCCACTCGCCGTTTTCTGGTTCATCGCCAACCATTCATTTCGGGCACCTGTCTTCTCTGCTCTTTCAGCTTCAACAATATGATCGACCACTTGGTCGGTAATTGAGGAGGGAGTGTCACTAGGTGCGCTTTGCGTTGGGGGGGCGTCACCCATTTGATTTGCGATTTGATTTAGGAATGAAGGATCTGCACCCATATTGGTGCCTCCTGCAGCATCTGCCGCCTGCATGTCATGAGTTGCTTGAACTGCCTGTGAGCTGACAACTCCGAAGTTCCTACCACCCATCGCTCCGGACTTTGAAGGATCCTGACGAGCCCCACATTCTGGGCAGAATAGTGAATCATCAGGGATCTCTTCTGAGCAAACTTGGCAGTCCATGGTTCCACCCCTACGGGTGGAAGGGCGGAACCCCCGTTAGAAAAGGTTGCGTAGATGTGAGATGCCCACAGGGTCAAGAACACATGCCCCGACGAACCCATAGGAGGCGCGAACTTGACCGGTTTAATCGAACCCGAAATTGATGCTCTTCTCAAAGACACATCACGTTCATTTTACCTCACGCTTGAGATGCTACCAAAGAAGATTCGTGGACAGGTTGGATTGCTCTACCTATTGGCTCGAGTTGCCGATACGATTGCTGATACCAAAACGGGTAATGCGGAGAATCTGATTAATACACTGCAAGAATACGATTCGGTGGCACAGGGACTCTCGAATGAATTACCAGAACTTGAGTCTGTTGCTGCATTGCAAGAGCACCACGGCGAGAGGAGATTGCTGGGCAATGTCAGCAAAGTCATTTCAGCTCTGACAATATATGGTGAAGATGATCAACAGAGGATTCGGAACTGTCTTGGGATTATCATCGGCGGTCAAACCCTTGACCTACAACGATTCGGTCCCGCCAATGAATCGGGTTCAATCTCTGCACTTCAACAACCTGAAGATTTGGATGACTACGCCTATCGGGTCGCAGGTAGTGTTGGAGAATTTTGGACCAGCATGACGTTAGCGCATCTCATACGAGTAAAGCCTGGAAAAGAAGAGGAAATTTTTGACCTTGGAATTCGATTTGGAAAGGCCCTTCAAATGATTAATATCTTGCGAGATATTCCTGAAGATTTGCGCTTTGGACGTTGCTATATTCCGGCCAACTCCCTTGAATCAACAGGTCTTTCCACCACCGATCTATTGGATCCGACGAATATGGATTCATTCCGACCACTTTACGACCAATTGTTGGATGTTACCGATGAACATCTCGGTGCTGCTGTGGAGTATGTAGGGTTGTTACCATATACACAGTTCAGACTTCGAGCCGCTTGTATGCTACCGATACTAATCGCTCAAAGAACTGTTGACATGTTGAGGGGGCAAAATGTGTTGGATGCGGAAAATCGAGTAAAGGTATCGCGGGACGAAATCAAGATCTTGATCAAGAAGACCAAACGTTCTCTATTCATTCCAGGTTCTTCACAAAAATTGTTGAGGACAAATCGTGCTGCATGAAAAACTGGTGTTAGAAGGTTTTTCGAGTGGAAGGTCCCCAAAGGGGACCAAGTGGACTTTTGAGGGGTGGGTTCAATAAGGCACGAGCCCACCCTACGAGTGGCGCGTATGTCCGACACCGTGAATCACCAACCCTCTGATTTCCTAGATGAGTTCATTCTCATCGAGGATGAACCGGTCCGGAAGGGAGAGGAAGGGACTGAGGTCAATGCACGGTTGGAACAACTTCGTGCAGCGGTTGTTCTGACTCGTGAGGCGGTTCGAGCAGCCAGCATTACCGCCCTAGAGTTGGCGACAGAATCTGCCCACTTCATGGGTGTCGTAAGTCGTGGTGGAGAATTGGTGAATCCGTTCAAACACATCGAAGCACCGGTTTGGGAAGAAGAGAATGTTCCGCAAGAAATGTTGGACGCAGCCTATGCCTACTGCGAGGAATTGACACGTCGTGAGGCGGGAAATTTTTACCATTCGTTCAAGTATCTGCCCGATGAACAAAGGCGAGCAATTTGTGCCTACTACGCATTCTGCAGACGTGCCGACGACATTGCCGACGGTGATTATGTCGATAAATTCCCTGGGGCTCTCGGCGCCAACGATCCAGAAGCGATTCAATATCGTCGTGAATTGGAGGAACTTGCTGCGGCCAAGCCAGTGATTGAGCGAACGGAATTTGAGGACAAGTTGGCACAACTGTTTTTCTTCCGCAAGAAACTCTCAACCGCATACAACTGTATGTCGAGTACGGACCCGATTTTCATGGCCCTAAAGCACACAGTCTCAACCTTTGGAGTGCCACGGCAATACATGGACGACTTGATCAGTGGTATGGAGGACGACCTCTACACAAACCGTTACCAGACGTTTGAAGAATTGTATTCCTACTGCTACAGAGTCGCATCAACCGTCGGTCTGGTCTGCATCGATATCTACGGGGTTGAATCAACCGCTGCAGAGCGTGAATTTGCAGAAGCCTGGGGCATCGCCATGCAATTGACCAACATCCTGAGAGATGTTCAAGAAGATGCTGAGCGTGATCGAATCTACCTTCCACTCGAGGATTTGGAGCGATATGGAATCACCGAGGCCGATGTAATGTCTGGAAGGAAATTACTCGACCACCCGGGTTGGAAACCATTCGTCAAGGAATATTGTGCTCGAGTCAGGTCTTACAGGGACAAGGGATTCAAGCTACTACCACGTATTCCAAAACAAAGCCGTTACAGTCCAGCCGCAATGATGGCATTCTACAGCAGCATTCTACGCCGTATCGAAAGAACCGGTGGCGATGTTTTCACAGAACGTGTCAAATTGAGTAAAGCAGAGAAGTTGACCTTGGCCGCGAGCATATACTTGCGACATCGCTTCTTCTCTTTCTGAACCAAGAAAAACGCGGGCTCACCTTTGGTGAGCCACGCAACCGATTAAGAACGACAGCAAGCGCGAGCAAACAAGGAGGGGATAGAATGCGGATAGCGGTGCTCTTGGAAGATCGTTGCAAACCCAACTCCCCCGCATTCATGTATCTGCAAAAATATGCAGGACAATGTGGTGCTGAGTGTATCCAAGTGGAGGGTACTAAATGCAAAATTCTGGAGTCTGCGTGTCCACCTTGCTTGGTCCGGGCGAAACATTGTCCTGGTGACGCTGTCAAAATCATCAACCTCCCGCAAGAACTAGACCATGATTTGACCCATTGCTATGGAGAAAATGGATTCCGGCTATTCCGATTGCCCGCACCGAGAGAAAGCGAAGTCGTCGGTGTTCTAGGGGCCAATGGAATCGGCAAATCGACGGCCATCAACCTGCTCTCAGGGACCCTGAGGCCCAATCTAGGTGACTGGTTAGGTGGGGAGCGGCCGTGGGAGGAAGTATTGGACACATTCCCAAGAGGAGAATTGAGGGATTTCATGTCCCTTGTCGCTGGCGATGGTGTTCGAATTGCGGTCAAACCGCAATACGTCGACAAGATTCCAAG
>CAZXVR010000066.1:0-9155 GCA_964644485.1 uncultured Candidatus Poseidoniales archaeon
GACCTTTTCACGCAGTTCGTCAATGCTCAGCGCCATGTGAATCGGGAATGTCTGCGGGTCCGCGTCCTATCAAATCACCGGACAGAGTCCATAGGACTCTACCTAAAACCGACCCGTACTGCCAAAGCCGCCAGCACCTCTGTCGGTATCATCGAGTTCTTCTCTCGCGACTTCGACAAAAGAAATTACGGGCACTCGTTTTAGGAGCAGTTGACCAATTCTTTCACCTTTCTCTACCACAAACGAATCGGCCTTTCCAATCCAATGTGCGAGGACCATCAACTCACCCCGATAATCGGCATCAATCGTACCGACGCCATTGGGTAAAATGAGTCCACGTTTACCCAATCCTGATCGACACCGAACCTGCCCCTCCCAACCTGGTGGAATCGCCAATACGAGTCCGGTCGGCAGCATCTCTGTTGTTCCCTTCTTGACCTCAACACGTTCGACAGAATGCAAATCAAACCCAGCGGCCAAATCACTGCCTTGAACAGGCAGCATGGCATCGGGGTGGATGCGGGCAATTCGCACCTCAACAGGTTCGTCCATCACACCACCCGTTGCACAGGGGAGCATTTGTTCTGTCGGTGGTCTCAAGAAGGGGATGCGAGTGGGCGAGTCGATGACGGACTTCGATTACGAGTCGTTGCTCGACCGGGCACGGGACAAGATTCCTGAGGATATCTCGTCCCGCAGTCGCTGGTCATTGCCTGAGCCCGACGTTCTTATCGAAGGTTCACAGACCATTTTGCGCAACTTCAACGAGCTGGTCTCAATGATGGACCGCGACGCAGATCATGTCTACCATTTCCTGCAAAATGAACTCGGTACCAGTGGTACGCGCGACAAGGGCCGCGTTCTATTGAAGGGTCGAATCCCACCTCGCCGAATCAAGGAGCGAATCGTTGCTTACGTCAAGACCTTCATTTTGTGTCACCAGTGCAATGCCCCTGACACCACTTTCCTCAAAGAGGATCGAACGACATTGCTGAAATGCCAAGCTTGTGGTGGGACTCGCCCGGTCAAACTGTGATTATTTTGGACTGAAGTCGAGCAAGACTTTGCCTCGATTTCCCCGATTGTGTATATGCTGTTGCGCGGCAGCCACATCCTCAAATCGATAAACGGAATCAATCACTGGGTCAATAAATCCCATCTCAAGCATCTTGGCCAAAGAAATCATCTGTTCGCGAACTACATCCTCATCTTTCCACATGCCCATGTGTACACCGAAGACCGATTTGTTGGAATTCATCATTCGAATCGGGTCGAAACGCGGTGTTGTTCTCCACATGTTGAGTGCTTTCCACATCGAACGCTTCGGACCTTTGACAGCAGAAGAGGCGCCGAAGACATAGAGTCGTCCACCATTCCGCAGCGCGCGATAAGAATCCATGACATTCTTGCCACCGACAGGATCCAATGCATGGTGTACACCACCAATGTCATCCTTGATTCTCTTGACAAAATCTTCTCCACGAGGGATGTGAATCATGCCTTGGGACTCAACAAATTCCGCCTTGTTTGCAGATGCTGTCCCGTAGACTTCACCCGCCTCTAGAGCTTTTGCAAGTTGAGCGGTTGCAGTCCCAACCCCTCCTGCAGCATGATGAACAAGAATGGAATCACCCGGTTTGAAATTCCCCAGATATACCAACATGTGATGCGCGGTGAGGTAGGTGACTGGCATTGCAGCTGCCGAGTCAAAAGAGACCTTGTCCGGCAAGGGCCAAACACGATTTGCATCCACCACTACCTGTTCGGCATAGCCACCAAATCCTGAGAGCGCGACCACACGATCGCCAACAGAAAAATCATTGACATTTTCGCCGAGTTCGCTGACGATTCCTGAGATTTCATATCCCGGTGTGAATGGGAAATCTGGTGCGGCACCATACAACCCTTGACGCATCATCAAGTCTGCAAAATTGATACCTGCCCTGTGCACCTCAATTCTCACTTGGTCAGCCGTAGGTTTCGGGTTTTCCTCATCGACAAATTCGATGGCCTCTAGACCACCTCTACGTGCATAGACGACGCGCTTCATGTTGAACCCTCAATCTTCATCCTCAACCCATCTGCAATGGTTCCCGTGCGAAGATGTTCAAGGAGTTCTGGGATGTTCTCTTCACCGGTGAGCGTATACCAAACACCTTCTGGATAAACAACGCATGAAATCCCCCGCTCGCATTGGCCTAAGCAACCGGCCTTCTGGACTCGTATTTTTGCAATCCCCTCGGCTTTGGCAGCCGTCTTTACCGCTTTCATCAGCGCCAAACTTTCCTTGGCTGCACAACAACCTCTGGGTGAATCGGCATCTCTTTCATGCGCGCAGAAGAACATGTGTCGTTCAAAGCCAGGCATAGAACATCACACCAATCGGTCGATTTCTTTGACCAGATTCCAATCGCGTATTGACAATCCATCGATATCGTGACTCCAAGTCCGAACCAGAACTCGGCCCCAACCGAGTTCGAACTCCGCATGATGGTTCTGTTCTTCACAAATGGCGCCAACCTTGTTGACGAATTCTAGGGCAGATGCAAAATCTGGAAAGGCCCATTCTCGTTCCAAGTGGTGGTCTTCAATGATTTTCCAATCATAATGGGCGGCCATTCATTCAACCCCAGAGATGATCGTCGTCTCCACCCTTAGTCTTCTTCTCCACATCTTCGTGGATTTTTGTTCGACGTTTCTGGTCTTCACGTTCGAATTTGAGTAGTTCTTCATCGTCGATGTAAGCGGGTCTCATGTGTGCAATCAAGCGAACCTCAACGATTACGTCGCGTGCAATATAGCGGTAGACACCGTCGGTATCCAAGATTTCTACACTCATTTTGTTGGTTCCAATCAGGCGCCCACGCACCCATTCTTCAGCACCTTTTGGCAATGAACGGGCATCGAGAAGGACCTCGACCAAATCATCACGCCTCATGCCTGCACGGCGGTCGAGGAGTGGTCCTGTAAGTACATCCTCGCATACTTCTGGCTTGCCAAGGGTTTCCCAAATTGAGAGTGCCCAATCGGGTAGGTCAGGTGAATCATTTGGCATCGGAATCGACCAGCCCAGCCATCGGTCGCTCTTGAACCGATGGGTTGTTACAGCCTCTTGTTTGAAGAGGGATGGTCTACGCCGCAAGGGTGAGGGGGACACATGGTTTCAGTCGTTTGGAGAGCAATCCCAACCGTTTTGACCGTTGAAGAGCTCCTCGATAAGGCATTCAGTAAGGCGAAGAAGGCTGGAGATGCTGTCGTCGATAGAGATCGGGTGTATCGAACTCGGAAGCAGATGACAAGAATGGTCGGTTCAGCCGGAGATTCACTCTCAGCCACCCTCCTGGATTGGGTCCGACGTTGGCCCAGCCTTGACAAAATGTCTGAATTTGATGTTGCGATGGTCGAGGCGGCTGTGGGTTGCGACGACTATAGACAGAGTTTGGGTGCTTGTCAATGGGCTGCCGAGAAATGCGTCGAGATCACACAACAGAATGCCAAAAAATTGCGCAGAATGGTCAACCTCCCTCCAATGCATGAGGCTCGAAGAGAAGCCTATGGTCGTATTTCCAGTATCATGGGTCGAATCGACAAGAATCTAGAATTCCTGCGCGAAGCACGAGACACCCTCCGAACTTTGCCAATGATTGACCCAACCGAGCCATGTTTGGTGGTCGCTGGCGCACCCAACGTAGGCAAATCAGCCCTCATCGCATCCATGTCGAGTGGAAAACCGGAAATCGCCGCCTATCCATTTACAACACGTCAACTGCACGTGGGCCACTTCGTGAATCGACGCATGAAATACCAACTCGTTGACACCCCTGGTCTACTAGATCGTCCAATGGAGGAGCGAAACCAAATTGAGATGCAAGCGATTGCAGCATTGGAACACGTTGGCGATCTTTGCTTGTTTTTGATGGACCCCTCAGAATCTGGCGGCACCAGTAAGGAAGTACAGATGAACCTGCTCGAAGAAGTGGCGAGTTTGTTACCCCAGACTCCGTTGATTGTGATCGACGGCAAAGGAGATCTTCTGGAGAATATAGATGCAGAAGAATGGGCTGCTGCTTGTGAGATGGAAGCTGCATTGAGCGAAGATCCAGAAGGCCCGATTCCCGAAATCCGAAATCCAGACACCGGGCATCTTGTCATCAGTGCAACAGAATCAGCAGGCATTGAGCGTTTGCGATATGAAATCATTGAGAGAATTGGTGAGATGCGAGAAACAGACCCACTGTCCCTGCCTGAAAATTGGCACATACGAGATGATTCAGTTTGAATCAAATCGTCGTTATATGACCACAACGCACGCAGAAGACCTTGCGTTCAGCCACCGCAGGCTCCAGCCCACCGATATCGATGGCCGCCCCGCAACCACTGCAGTTGAACCCACTCATACCTCATCCCACCCACATTCGGTTCTTGAAAGCCACGCAAGGGCTCAGTCCTTGCGCGCCTTTCCGACCATGGGGAATGCCATGTGCATTCCAGATGCACACAAACCGAGACCCGCGAGGGCTAGAATCACTTCAACCCAAGTTGCGAGATGCACGGACCATTCGGTCGAAATTTCATTGTCTTGGAGTTCAATGGCACCTGGATTACCGCCGGTTACAAATCGAACACTTCCAGGCTCCAAATTGTGCCCAATGGTCCCTTCATGATTGGGTCCTCCTGCGAGAAATTCATAATCCGAGGCAGTGCAATTTGTCAAGCCAGTTTCGCCTGGTGGGCAAGATTCTGCGTATTTGGAATCGACAATACCAATCCAAGCTTCTTCATCTAATTCCATTGAGATATCAAGATGAACATCCAGCAAGAAGAATGCTGCAGGAACATCGAGATCAGACTCAGACATTCCAGTCGCACATTCGTCTTGTGTCCCAACGCATGGAAGTGCAGGAATTTCATCGTCGATCGTACCCGATGCGAAGCCAAAGAAGGAAACCAGTACCAAAAGCAAACACAGAGACCCGGTTGCAAATGGAAGCAAAGACATGACTCTAACCATGACTGACATCATTTCACACCCCTAGGCACTCGCCATCAATTGTAACGCCAACGCACCCACCATGATTGCGGGCGCGACGTAGAGGAGGATATTCCATCGTTTCCGCTGCCGCTCTCGACTATCGTATTCGTCAGAACATTTTGTTTCACCACAGATTGCAGGATCGCGATTGAGTGCGATCGGACATTGACAGATGGCACAATGGCGATGTGGGGCGACGTAGGCGCTTGAACTGGCTGATTTCGGTAAACCGGTTTTACCACCCTTTTTCTTCTTCTCACCAGCCTTGGAACTCTCAACATTGGCGCGAATTTGGTCGGCGAGTTTCTGCTTGTTGGCCATATTCTCATCCTACCTCTATACGTGTTCCAATGAAGGACTTGCCTGCCAAAGCATCAGCAATCCGTTCCAATTCTCTACCATCAAGTACCGCCCATGGCACTTGTTTGCGGATGGCGGCCTGAACTCCAATGGGATCAATGACGGCCGAGCCTCCCGCTTTGCCGTGAACCGGTGGCCCAACGATTTCTTGCAACTCAGACAGTAGCATAGATTCTATAGGTCGGGCACCTGAATCAAATTTCGGGTCGGATGAGTAGACGTGCGAAACATTTGTTGCAATCAAACATCTGGTCGCATTTGCCTGAATTGCCAATCGGATTGCGACATTGTCAGTGGTGTGTCCTGGACGTGTGCCACCCATCACGACAATCTTGTGCGCCTCAAGGCCTCTAGCGGCAGATGCAACATCTGAAGGGATCCCTGCGCAAACATCCAATTCAGCACCCTGCAATATTTGGGCGACAATCGCAGCATTCAATCGGGTCGCTGCAATTCCTATTTCATCTAATGCAGCTACGTCATCCAGCACCGGTTTCGCGAGTTCGATGGCCTCACGAGCAGGTGCTCCCCCTCCCACCACGATTCCAATCGGTGTATCGCAGTCCGAAAGGAGGTCTGCCAGTGAGGAAAGCCAAGCATGCCGCTCACTCTCTTCAGGACGCAGTAAACTGCCACCAAGTGCGAGGACCAGAGGGGCCGCCATCATGGTGGTCGCATCAGTGACGATTCATGACACCTTCCCTTCCGGGCGGCTACGCCGCCGGAAGGATTGATGAGGGCCGAGTCGCCGCCAAGGTTGAGGAAGCGCTATGTCTGACGAACTTGAGATGCAGCAGCGCCGTCTCAAAGCGAGGAATGCCTTGGATGATTTGAGTAACATGCGAGGGATGGGTACAGAACTTGTGACCGTGATTATTCCACCAGACAGAGCCATTCATGATGTCCGCCAACAATTGTCTCAAGAATTAGGGCAGGCATCAAACATCAAGTCCAAACAAACCAAGAAGCATGTTTCAGATGCCATTGAATCCGCAATATCCTCGATTAACAGCATGAAGTCAACGCCTGAAAATGGGATTGCCCTCTTCACAGGTCACGTCATTGTCGGCAATAACAAGACAAGAATGACAACGATTGTCATCGATGATCCTCCAGAGCCCTTCCGATCATTTCGCTATCGATGTGACAGCACGTTTGAGGTCACGCAGTTGGAAGACATGCTGATTGACAAAACCTGTTACGGAATTTTAGTCATCGATCGTGGAGAAGCGGCTTATGGTTTGGCGAGCGGGAAATCAGTTCACTGTCAGGAAGAAATTCAATCCAACATCATGGGCAAGCACCGTCAAGGAGGGCAATCAGCACAGCGTTTCGAGAGATTGATTGAAGAGCATGCTCACAAATTTTTCAAGCGAACAGCAGAGCATGCAAGTAATTACTGGCTTGGCTTGATTGACAATATGGAAGGCATCATTATTGGCGGTCCTGGGCATACCAAAGATCAAGTTCTCAAAGGCGATTTCTTCCATCATGAAATTGCCAAACTTGTTCGCAAACCAACCTTTGATGTAGGCTATTCCAACGAATCTGGATTGCGAGAATTGGTGCAGAGAGCCGGTGGTTTGATGCATGAGATAGAGTTGGATGCAGAACGTAAATTGGTCGACCAATTCTTGTCAGAAATTATGCAGAGTCACCCCAAAGCCACCTATGGTGAAATGATGGTCAGAAGCGCACTTGAGCAGGGTGCCGTCGATACGCTATTGCTTTCGGAAGGTTTGCGAAAAATCCGTCATGCTTACACCTGCAGGCAGTGCCAACATGGTTGGCAGATTACGTCTGATCGATTGGTCGAAATCCCACCCTGCCCCTCGTGCTCGGCCGCACCGGATCAAATCAGAGAGGATCCTGAAAACACAATATCTCTGATGGATGAACTCACACTAATGGCCGGTCATTCGTCCAGCAATGTCAAACTCATCTCGATGGATACCGAAGAAGGTGCAACGCTGATGGAAGCCTTCGCTGGATTGGCCGCTTTGCTGCGCTACCCTTGGAGTTGAACAAATGCAGGCACTGATTGACGAAGTCCTTCCATCTCTGGAATCGGCCATGGCCTCCGTTGGCATCCAAGGTGATTATTGGAAAAACATGCTTTCACGTTCAAAGGAAGCCAGTCAGGGTGATTTGGCTCTACCTTGTTTCCCGTTTGCCAAGCAATTGGGTTGCTCACCGGATGAAGCCGCCCAACAAATCGCGGATGCTCTGGAATTGGAGATTGGCGAAACGGTTGCGGTCGGTCCCTATGTCAACATTCGAGCCTCGATGCAATGGTTGTCAGATCAATTGTCGAAGCAACCTGAATCAAAAGAGTCGGTCATGATTGAACACACCTCTGCCAATCCCAATGGACCATTCCACGTCGGGCGTGCAAGAAATGCAGTGCTAGGAGACACATTTGTTCGGATGCACCGTGCCGCCGGATACGATGTAACCGCCGAATACTATGTTGACGATATGGGCAAGCAAGTTGGGATTCTATGTTGGGCCCTAGAGAATCTTGACGATGGACAAGTTAGAGCACTTCTCGCAGAGGGTGACATTGCGATTGAGGACTCGCCACACTCAGGCAAAGAGGACCACGCTAGAGTTCTTTGGTACCAGGCAGCAAATCTGCTGAAGGCTCAAGATCCAGCGGTCGACTCAGGCGTCACGGAATTGGTTCAGAAGAGCGAGGAAGCCGATGTGGATATCCTTGCGAGATTCGAAGCAGCATACCAACCCGTCCTCGATGGAATGTTGGAGACCCTAGGTCGCATGGGCATCACGTTCGATACATTCACCAAGGAATCGAGATTTATCGTCGATGGCAGCGTCGAGGTATTGATGGATCAATTGCAATCATCCGAACTTCACGGGGTCGCTGAGAATGGTGCCCATTACCTTGAGTTGGAAAGCAAGGGTGTGAAGGGCAAGTCGACACAATTCTACTATCGCCGTGGGGATGGAAGTAGCCTATATGCCACACGAGACTTGGCATATCATCAGTACAAATGGACACGTTCCAATCATCTGCTGAACATCTTGGGCGAAGACCACAAATTGCAATCAAAACAAGTGGGTATCGCGTTAGAGGAATTGGATATTCGAACACCAGAGGTCGTATTCTACGCCTTCACCAAATTGGCAGATGGCAAGATGAGTACTCGAAGAGGAAATGTCGTCTACATGGATGACCTACTCGATGAGGCTCGTGCGCGTGCATTGGAAACAGTACGAGAAGCCCGGCCCGAATTGTCAGAGGAAAAATTGCTTGAGATTGCAGAATCAGTTGGTGTCAGTGCCACACGCTTCAACATCGCTCGGATCTCACCTGAGAAAGGCATCACATTCCGTTGGGCGGATGCACTCAGCCTCGAAGCGGATAGTGCCCCATTCATCATGTACAGTCATGCCAGAGCTTGCTCGATTCAGCGCAAGGTTGGCGAGGTGGATCTTTCCGAAGGTCTCGATGCATCCGCTCTTTCGGGCTCCGCTGCAGATTTGGTTCGAAGAATGGCATACATGAACGATGAATTGCAGACGGCGATCGATTCCCGTGCCCCACACAATTTCTGTGCTTGGTTGAGTGCCCTGGCAGTGGATTACAATCGCTTCTATCGAGACAATTACGTCATCGAGGAAGGAGTTGTCAATGTTCAAAACCTCATCCTTAGTGAATTGGCTCGTGAACACCTGAGGCGCGGTTGCGAAGCGGTGGGCATCATTCCCATCGAAGAAATGTAATCTGTCCATTTACCCG
>CAZXVR010000067.1:0-8946 GCA_964644485.1 uncultured Candidatus Poseidoniales archaeon
GTGAGCCTTCGTGGCCCTCACCATGGGGAGATGGTCGACCCGGCTGGCACATCGAATGTAGTGCGATGTCTCTCAAGCACTTTGGCGAGCAGTTCGATATTCATGGTGGTGGACATGACCTACGATTCCCACACCATGAGGCTGAGATTTTCCAATCCGAATGTTGTACTGAGAAGACGCCGTTGGTCCAGTATTGGATGCACAATGGATTCGTCAATATCGATGGAGAGAAGATGAGCAAATCGCTAGGTAACTTCTGGACGGTTCGTGAAGCACTGGAGAAATACGACCCGTTGGTTCTGCGACAAGCATTGTTGAACGCACATTATCGCTCGCCAATCGACCTCACTGAACAATTGATTGAGGATGCAAAAGGGCACCACACGAAATTGGTCGAAGCCTATGGGCACGCATTGGTCGTGACTGAACAAGCCAAGAAAGCGGGGATTCAAGATGCGCCTAGACTGCCACAAGCAGATGTTGCATCAGCAGATTTCTTGGCCAGTAAACTGGGGATCCTTGAGAAACTCCTACAGGAAGCAGCCATCGCCATGGATGATGATTTCAACAGCCGTCAGGCATTGGCCAAGGTGACCAATGGAGCGCGACTCATTCCACAAATCCTCAACAATGAGGACATCGATGAAAGTGATACTGCGGCGTTTGCCATGTATGCGATTGATTGGTTGGAAGAGTTTGCAGGTGCGGTTCTCGGATTGTTGCCCGACAAGGATGTGGCCATGGCCGTCCATGACCCAAGTTTGGACCCTGCACGTCAAGCGATTAAGGACGATGTTGAGCAATTGTTAGCCCGGCGCGCAATCGCCCGAGCGGCGAAGGATTGGGACAGTGCCGATGAGATTCGTGATGCACTGGCTGCGATGGGCGTCTCGGTCAAAGACACACCAGATGGTGTGGTTTGGACGCTTGAGTAATCACTCGTCCTGATTTCGCATGGATTGAACCGCCATCAAACTCAGTACGATGACGATGATGGCTGCAATGATTCCGACGTTGACCAACTCGGATCCAGATTCTGCATTTTGTTCAGGTCCATCACCTGCTGAATCAGACTGCTCCATCGATTTCAGGCTGATGGTAGCACCACCCCAATCCAATCCGGTGTAAGATTTGTTGACTTCATCAAAAGAGTGTAGTTCCAAAGTTCGTTTCAATCCGGATGCATCATACGAATATTGGTTGGTTTCGATGTCGAGGTTTAAGCGTCGATCTTCGTTTCCATCAACATAGATGATGATTTGATTGGCGGTTGCTTTGGCAGTCCAGTCACCCTCGACGTCAGCCATTTCGCCTGTAATGGTGTAATCACCAGGTGTGACCTTGAGATTCGTGATCGGTTCAGGCTCAGGTTCGGGTTCTGGTTCGGGTTCTGGTTCGGGCTCAGGTTCTGGTTCGGTTGAGTAGTTTTCATCCTCGATGTAAGGGCGGGTAAATGCATCATCGTATTCGATGTCATAGTAGGCTGACCAGAGATCGATGGTTCCGATTTGATTGAAGCCGACCGAACCGTTCAATCGGTCGAAGTATCGCTCATCTCCCCAAGTGAAAATACTGTCCAGTCCCACGGAGTCAAGGTCTTCCCAAGTGTCATCTGCCCAGGCCGAAAATTCACTGAAGTCCATGTCGTCTGCAGCACCGAAGTTGGCATACATGTCCGAATGATCGAATTCGAGGGCCATCGTCAGCATGCTTTCGATTTCAGCCCAACTCTGCTCGCCATCTTCAACACCACGATAGGTCATGTCAACGGATTTTGTCATTCCATTCCATGTGATCGGTTCCTTGTCATCGCCTTTCAGTTGCTGCATGAGGTTCGTGTCACCGTAAATCGGTAAACCTCCAACCACAGTCAATGTCACATCCGGGTCGATGGCCTCAATCAGGTTGCGATACGGGTTTTCGTGGAAGGTGTTGACAACAACCAAATCAGCTGCAAGACCCACCTGAATGCGTCCAACTTCTTCCGACCAGCCGATGCCATCCACAACGTTGGTGGTGACCATCTCGACCTGTTCATAATCGGTGAATATGTCTCCGTATCGATTGTTGTCGAGCCAATCTGCTAGTTTCATTTCATGTAATGGAGATTTGCTACCCGAGGGTGACCAATCGGGCGCCAGCGCGATGTTGATGCCGGCCTCATGGGCTGCTGCAATGTTGGCAGTCTCGCCATACAACAGTAGATTGGAGGTTGGCGACCAGACCAAACTGGCACCAACCGCACCCATCTGTGCATATTCACTCGGTCCCAGAGGAACACCATGAATCAACATCAATTCTGGAACCAACAAGTCGTTGTTCACGAGAATTTCAAACTCATTGAGGCTGCTTGAATCAGTTCCTTCTGAAAGGTGGAGGAACCAAGCATCCAGTGTGCCGGCGGACGAGCCCGTCTTGATGTGATTTCCAACATAATCATCCTCGAGTTCTGTGACCTTCGTATGCATCTGGTCACTACCGAAATTGTAGTGTTCGACATTTCTGGAAAGTACGGAGGTGTAGGCATCATCTTGGCCGGTGGGGTTGCCTTGAACCGCGGTAGTGCCGCCGGCGATCGACTTCATTTCTGCGTATTTGAGCGCTTCATATTCCATGTTCCAATAGGAACCGCTGGACAAGAGGGTCTTGGGCCATGTGACCTCAGGTTTGTATCCAGGGTTGTTCTTCCACTGGTATCGATTTGTGTAGACATTGTCGCCGATATCCCAGAGGGGTACGGTGTTGTAGTGGATGTGATTGTGAGCATCGATCAAGCCGGGATAGATGGTACCACCGGTTTCGACGACTGAAATCCCTTCGTGCTCTGTGGGAATGTTCTGACCGGACCAAACCGATGCAATTTGTCCATCCACAACGAGTATGCCGCCATCAAAGACCGCTCCTTCACTGGCCATCGTGACGATGCGACCCGTCAGAATGTAGGCACCCTTGTGCTGCGTATCCGAAATGGTGTAGCAAGAACCTCCGACGCTGGGCCCTGTCCAATTTGCGGGCTCATCGGCACCCGGAGACGGGCCATCATAGTCCTTCCAGTAGGAGCCATTCTCAAGCAAAGTGTAGGGGGTATCCCAATAGGAATCTTCGCCAGGGTATGACATTGAATGCACGATGTTGCCTTGATCATCGAGAAGATTCACGGTATCACCATCCCAGTAATCCAACTCGATTCGTGTATTGTCGCGGAAGAATGCCAATCGTGCTCCAGGGGCCAATTCAGTATTCCATCCGATGGAACAAGACGGGCTACCTTCTCCGATGATATCATCGAGAACCCAGTTGGAAATGTTCACCGTTTGATCGGTTGGGTTCCACAACTCGATGTATTGATCTGAAAAGGAGCCGATGTCACCATCCCCGTTCCAGTCGACGCCATCGTATTCCTCGCTACTCGCACTGACCAATATCTCGCTAATCACCACATGGTTATGCCACGAATCGGATTCATCGGCGGTGACTGGCATCAATGGAGCCATGCTGAGGAGGAATAGCGAACAGAGGATTACTGAAAGACGATGTGAGCCCATTGAATCAGCGAGGCAAAACCGCCACATAAGCCAAACCCCCAGCCGTTGAATTGTGTTTCACAATAATTCGTCGAGGAATTCAGTATCAATATCCTCGTTAATCACAATAGAATCTTTGGCAATGTTCTTCCCTTTCTCGGGCGAAGGAACATCACCTACTACGACACTATCTTGAATTACTGAACCATGAATTACATCGCCATGAACAACTGTAACTTGTTGTGAAATTTTCCCAATTGGGACCGGATCATTACCATTGTGAGGATTGACCAACGAGCGTTTTCCACAGCGTGGACAAATCCAACCCAAATGGAGTAATTTGCAGCAGATTGGCATTAATCCTCACCTCCTCTTTCCCATCTCGAGGCAGATCCTGCCCAAATAGAATGATTCACCCAATCATCCTCAATTTGACTTACAACCACCAACCCTGTTGGTAATTTCCAATGCTTTTCAGTCTCATTAATTGGGAATGCCCCCCAATCCTTGCACTTTCCAGGACCAATCTCTATGGACTCAGAAGTTACTTTGTGTTCAACAAAAAAATGACAGGCTAGTTTTCGAACTGTCGTTGGGCCCGTACCAAAGAAATCATCTTCAGGGCAATTATCACAATTCAAGTCAGGTGAGCGTATGTTGCCAGCAAATTTCCAGTTATCTCGAGAATTTGGCAAGATGATATATGATGATGAAATGGTGCAATACTTACCAACTTCCACACTGTTTGTGGCAATCAAACTTCCTAGTAAACAACCATCTCCAACGATGACTTCGGGGGCCATGACATGGTCTCTAATTGTGACCCCTTTCCCAATGACAATTGTATTGGATGCTGTAACTGGTCCAAGAATCATTACACCATCACCAATGTACACTTCATCTGCGCTCACACCTCCTTCAATTACAATGTGTCCAGGGACGTTTTCATCACCATGAAATGTGTCATCAATTCTTAGGGTTTCCTTAGCCATTATGCCGCCTTGAATCCAAGTCCCGTGGCCAATTCCAACGGATCCCAAAGCGTTCAATGAACCTTGAATTTCAGTGCCGGTATTGGTGGCGGTGTTGGCGGATTGTATCTGGATATCCCCTGCAAAAATCGAACCTTTTACACATCCACCGGCATCAACTTGCACACGACGGTGTTGATCTCCACCAGCAGCAGGCAATATGCCGCTTTCATGCACCTGCCCCTCATGTAATCGTACGGAATCCCCTGTCAATTCTAAGGCTGAGCGGCTCAGAATCGCCTGATGCTTATTCTCTTCCAAGTTATGCACCTCCAATGATACTTGATATCTTCAATTTTGATACCTTATTGAAAAAATTGATGTCGATGATTCCTACTTCTTTCAAGCGTTGTAAGGATGGGAAAAAGACACCCAATGGCAAGGGTTGTATCGATACATATTGTGGCGTCAAACCCAGATGTCCTTGAGCCAATCCGGTGTTAATTGAAAGCGGTTTAGAATTTTTCTTGAAATCGATCATTGAATGGACCCGTGTATCGCTGTACAATTTACCACCAATGGCAACCCAATGATGGTATAACGGTGTACCTCCATGCTGACTAAGTGGAGATCTTCTAAGCGTTTCAACCGCTCCATCATTGGATGATTGAATCCGAGAAAAATGTTCACCTATATTTGTTGAAAGAGATTGAAAATTACTGAGGACTCCATCCACATGCCTGTGAGATTGTAGCCAAAAACTTCCTACAATTTCTCTTAATGAGTTGTTCAATTGATAATGTATATTCTCAAGTGATCGCACCTCATTTGCATCCTTTCGAATGGCACGCATCGCACGTTGTTTCGATTCTTCAAGACGCGCAAGCCTCTCATTCTTTTTCTCCGCCAAGTGCTCCATCATCCTCTCTTTCATTCCCTCAATGTTCTCAATCTGTTTCTTGACAAAATTTTGCTTTCCGGCCAATGATTGTTGATCGCCTATGGCAAGTTCTACAATGGCTTGCCGGGTAGAGTGAGCCGGATTCGGAACCCAATAAGATTCCACATTGGGTCTTGTGCTAACTGATGAATCTCCACCACCACCATACGTATCTCCATAAGCATATTTCAATTGTAATTGTGAGTCAATTGGAATTGATTGGATCTTGTTCACTTGTCGTCCTACCGCATCGATTTGCGCTTGTAGTTGATCCCACTGGATTTCAAGTTGCTCCCTTTGTCTTGTATTTTCAATTTCAATCTCAGCTTCCCTTTCGCGAATTTGCTCTTCAGCGCGCTCCATATCTCGTTGCACTGCCTCCTGTTGAGCAATAATTTCAGCTGCAACGCTTCGTTCTAGTGCATCCTCAGCAGCATCCACACCATGGGTTGAATTCATCCACCCCTGTAGAGTGGAATCTAGCACTATCTTGGTGCGATTTAATCCGCCCTCATACAATGATTCAGACCACTTTTGATAAGGTTCACAATCGATCAATTGATTTGTTTGAGCTCTTTCAATAACGCCAGTATTGTATTGGTTCACATTCACAAACCAATCAATTTGATCTTGAGCGAGATTAATCATGGGTTGATCCAACTCCGTTACAGCCACACCCGCAAGAGATTGATTTGCAGAAGGAGGAAATTGCGATACAATATGATTCTCCAAATCTTGCGCACCATTGAGACTCATTACCGCGAGGCGAAAATCCTTGATTTCAGTATTTTGAACTAGGTTCAAGTATTGCCCTTCACTTTCCAAAAGGGCCTTCAGAGATGCCACCGAAAGGTGATTGTTACTATCTGAGACTCGAAGTTGATTTGATTCAATATGATCTGAAGGGGTGTGTGAATCTCTTTCTCTAATTTTTGTATAGATTGAAAGGTCAATTCCTTGGGTAGCAGATTGTGAAACCAAATGGTTTACGGGCCCAAATTTTGCCCAACCGTGAGTGGTAATGGCCACACTTGGAAATCCAACACTTTCAGGGTTTGAAGCAAGGTGAATTCCAAAACCGATTAATCCGGAAGAAATACTCAAAACGAGAAACGACATCGAAAAAAGTGAAAATGTTGCAAACCCGAAAAACAGGCCAAAACACACATTCCGCGCAATCATTGCATTATGCCATCGCCGATTTTTTCCTACCCATCTTGCCAAACCGATGGCGATGGCAGTTTCAGTGCAGGTTAATGGTGCGCCGTGAGATGACCAACCTGCCGGACCAACTGCCATGGCAACTCACAGCATTCCTCAACGATAAAATTACTCTACCACTCACAAGGAACAAATATTCATCCATACTCCCACGAATAATGAAGCGACCAGGGCGAACCGCCATCATCGCGCTCATCGTCGTCAGTCAGTTGTTGGCTGGATGCATGGGTGGAGATGAGAAGCCGGCAGAGTCTATTCGCGCACCCATTTTCGATTCTTTCTCGTTGATTGATTCATCACCACACGAAGATCCACGCAACTTCACAACCACCGACCTCGGCATCAATCAGACCACTGAATTGGATTGGGCTGTCTTTGGCAATGAAGAAGGCGGCAACTGTTGCGAGCACTATTTGGCCACCACCAAGGAGGGGTGGATTCTCAACTTTGGAGGAGAATATCCGACTTGGAGTACCGATCGCGGACACACTTGGGATGAGTACATTCCGAGCGTATTCTCACAGATTGGTTGCCTTGAACCCAAACCGAACGCACCTGGACAAGAGGGGTTGGGCGAGGGTAGTATCGTGCAAGCCACCAATGGCGATTTGATTTCCATGGGTTGGTTCCCCTACCCCAGTGTAAGCGGTGGCGACCAATTCTACGCCTTCCTCTACGATGCGGAATCTGAAGAGTGGCAATGGTGTTTCAATCGAACCCCTGAACCATTCTACGATCGCTCTTGGCAAGTTGAAGTGATTGGACCCATCAATGGGGGTCTCTACGGTAGCGGCGAATATGCAAGCCTCGTGATTTCCAACTTCTGGCATCAGGTCCAGAATGTCGGAGGTCAAATCTCAACGGATGGTCTGAACTACGATTACTTTGGATTCCCTGACCGGGACAGTAACCCAGATTCGATGGAAGTCGACCTCAACTTCGTCGATGCAGACCTCGGTGTAGAATGGGATTTCACCAAACCACACAAGGAGATGCGCTCCTTCCCTGTGCCTTCAGGTGGCCTGTATTTCCCCAATTACTTCGTCAATGGTGATGACGCCTATGTCGACACCAGTCTGAACTGGTGGAAGGCCACGACACTCGAGGGGAACAGTTTGCCATCCGAATATTGTGCCTTTGATTCCAGTGGTGCTCTACATTGCCTACAGGCGGTAGGTACCACACTGCAGCACATGGTCAGCTGGGATGGTGGTGAGAACTTCACTACACAGAATTACACTCATGAAAGCGCATCGGAGATTGAAGAATGGGAATGGCACAGTCAAGGTGAGAACGACCTCTTCGTTCTCGCCGTTCGCTACCAAGAGACAGGTGGACCCGACAAGGATGTGGCCTATCACGCGCGCGATTACAGCGAATCACTGGAGCCGGACCAAATGACTTGGATTGGTTTGGGAGATATTGACAGTACCAGTGGAGCGGGACAAGACATCCGATTTGACTTCGCCAGCATGGGCATTCTTCCCGATGGAGGGGCTGTGATTGCCTACCATGACAACTCGGACCCAGACCCGTTATTTGGAGTAGAATTAACCCTGCCAGTGTATGGCCCACAGCCTCAGTAAAACGTAACAATTTACATGGCTTTAAGAGGGGCGGGGCCCGAAAAAGCCGTTCTGGAAAACCGGTTTACAGAACGACATTGGCCCTGATAATCTTGGCAAATTGGCGTACATTCATAGACCGGGCCAAACACCGCCCTAAGTCCCTGCGCGAGCAGAACTGGAGGTCATGACATGGACGAAGAAGAATTTGAGAGCAAGCAAGAAAACGTGAACAACACACTGCGAGATATCTTCGATGAATTCATCGAGGACGAGGACGAAAATGGGGGCCAAAAGAAAGAGGTTTCAGAAGAACTGAAACAACAAGGTGATTGGGTGTTGCGTCAAATCGAACGTTTGTTGAGTATGCGCAAGGCCATCTTCTTTGACAATGGATATCCATACAACCGACGATTTCATCGAGGTGAGTTCTGGCAATACGCCAAGGAACAATTCAGTGATAGCGAATTGGAGCGAGGCGACAATTACAACGAGGTGTTGGATTACTTGGTAGAAGAAGAATACCTACTGTTCAACGAACGTGGTTCGGAAACAATGTTCGATGTGTTCCAAGCCGTCCTCGTCTGAGTATGCCAACTCGGCGATTTCATACGTGATAATGGGATGCCGAACTTCGAGGACGCCTAATGGTCACAAAGGAACGTAGGCCGTGGAAACAACGTACTACGGCCAAATCGATGTACGGTTCAGGTGGTGCAGCAGAC
>CAZXVR010000068.1:0-8749 GCA_964644485.1 uncultured Candidatus Poseidoniales archaeon
CGAGGAAATAGAATATCAAACAGAGGGTATGCGCAGTGACTACCCCTTGGTTAACGAAATCACTCAAGAGTCTTCACAATTCGGAAACTCTGTCCATGATGACCCCAATGAACAACTCCCGGTTCTGTGAATTGGAAGTACTTGGTCATGAATTCCTTTCCAAGTTCAGGGTGCTCTTCTTCAAGGACGATGCGGATGCGGGTGCTCCATGTCCCGAAACTGCCTACCGCAGCTTCTCCACGAATACCGTCCACGAGCACGGAATACGGTGGTGTGGGCTCTGGTAGAGGTTCGGTGGACTGTGTGTCCATCATGTGTCGATCGACCTCTAAAGTGAGGTTTTCTTCGGTTGCTGGTATTGTAAAGTTGGGTTCAGATGCCATGAACAAATCATGTTCTGGTATGTTATGAACGTTTGCAATATGGACAGGAAATGGCAGGAACATAGAGCGGAGAATTCAGTTCCTCTTCGGTCAAAGGTTCTCGACACGCAAAGCAAACCTCGGCCCCGGTCACGTTCATTTCGGGGTCGACGGCAACTCTTCGATCGAAGACAAAGCAGTCTCCATCCCAGTGTGCACCACCCATCTCTTCGAAGTAGCCGAGAACACCGCCTTGCAATTGGCGAACATCTTGGAAGCCCTCATTGAGCATGATCGCGCTGGCCTTCTCGCAGCGGATTCCCCCGGTGCAAAACATGACCACTGTTTTCTCCTTGTCCAGATTGGAATTCATCATCGCTTCAGGGAATGCTCGAAATGTGCTGATATTGAAATCGACAGCATTGTCAAAGGTGCCAAGACGAATCTCGTAATCGTTACGCGTATCGAGTACTGTGATGTCTCTCCCCTCGTCCAACCATTGTTTGAATTCTGAGGGAGAAATTGGTTCCCCTGTAAGTTCAGCGGGTCGAATTTCGTCCATTCCCATTGAGATGATCTCATTCTTGAGGCGGACATTCATTCGACGGAATGCGAGCTTTTCACTATGCGAAATTTTGAGTTGAATTCCAACGAACCTTTCGTCTTGCTCAAGGTATTCGATGAATCCATCAATGCCTTCTTGGTCTCCACAAAGGAAGAAATTGATTCCCTCAGTGCTCAGCAATATGGTTCCAAGTAACCTGTTCTTTTCACACGCATCGCGGAATGGTTGACGCAATTCATCACGGTCTGGTAAATCGACGAATCGATAGCCTGCGACATTGACAAATGGCTCGCTCATCTCAATCATCATCCTCGCGCCAATCGGGTTCCTGCGCATCCTGCTTGGCCCATAGTACATCATCGATTCGGAGAACAGAAATCGCAGCTTCTGTCGCACCGGCAATCGCGTGCCTTGTCACGCTCAACGGCTCAACAATCGATGCCTCATCCATGTCACAGGCTTGTCCGGTGTTGACATCGAGACCTTGCCATGCCGAATCATTCTCAGCCTGTGCTGCTGTGATTCTCAGAAGTTCATCGATTGGGTCAAGTCCGGCGTTTTCAGCCAAGATTCGTGGAATGGATTCTAGCGCTGCCGCAAAGCCCTCAATCGCCATTTGTTCTCGGCCGGGGATGGTCTCTGCATGCCGGCGTAAGCGACGCGCCAATGCGATTTGAGTGGCGCCACCACCTGGCAGCAACTGGGGTTCGCGAACCAATTGGCAAGCCACGCCGAGTGCATCATCGAATGCTCGCTGGGCCTCTTCCAATCGCATTTCGGTCGAACCACGAATCACCACGGTGACACCTTGAGTTTGTGAACCCTCGAAAATGGTGTGTTCGACACCCAACCATTTCTCTTCGCGAATTGATGCAAAGTGACCCACATCTTCGTCTTGGATGTCTTCAACGCCAAAAACCGGTCTCGCTCCAGTGGCTCGACAAAGATGCTCAATTTCTGGGCGTTCAACCCGGCGATAAGCAAGGATGCCCGCCGCCGCAAGCATGGAATGGGCTTCTTCTTCGATTCCATCGCGAGTGACCAAACAATCGATGTTGGCGGCCTTTAGTGCATCAATTCGCGTCTGCAGATCTGCGGTCTCGCGCGCGTGAAAGGCATCGATTGCACCGAGGTTGGTGATTTTCAAACTGGACTCAATTTCTGGTCTGCGTTTTTCGAGTCCCCCGTCCAAAATCAGAATCCGCCCCGCATTTGGTTTCATTTCCATCTCCCGATGCACGCGGGCTTTGACCAGAACAATACCTGGAATCAACTCGCTGTCTTTGATGGAACCACTCCGCTCGGTGAGGATTCGGACATGTTCAGTATCTCCTGTGCCGGTCGATTGTGAGGCGGCATGGGCAAGCTCAGCGAGGACGGTTTGCATGCCTGCATCACCCTTTCCAGCCAAGCTGGTTTTCACAGAGGAAAGGGAGGTTTCTTCATTCGCTGTAATTGAAATCTCATCGAGAGCTTGTTCAATTTCAGGCCCACACATTCGATATCCACTGGCAATCATCGTTGGATGTACTCCACGATCGACCAACTCCAACGCATTGACCAACAGTTCGGCGGTGAGGACGACTGTCGTGGTGGTTCCATCACGAACCTCATCATCCTGTGCACGTGAGGTTGAAATCAGCATTTTTGCCGTTGGATGCTCGACTTTTGCAGTCTCCAAAACGGTCACACCATCGTTGGTAACAAGGGAGGAACCATCGCTACCCACCAGCAACTTGTCAAGGCCCTTTGGGCCTAGAGTACTACGAACAGCATCTGCGAGTGCAACGGCTGCAGCGACGTTGTTTCGCAAGGCTTGACGCCCTGCTAGACGCTCCGTATCCGCCAAGACCTTGTCTTGTTCCTGCTGCACCATCGACCGCCCCACCCGTATCCTCGTCTTGAATCCGACGCCTTCCAATGCTTCATATAGGTCTAGATGGTGGCACTATACAACCGCGAGTTAAGTAGTTGGGGTGAGGACATGAAGCGAGACGAATGGGAAGAGCAAATTCTGAAGCAAATGATTGAGATGTTCAAGCAGATGGGGATTGACGTTACAGAAGACGATTTGACCCGTATGATGAACCAAATTCAATCCCAATTAGAGGGCATGGGATTCGACCCTGAGAAGGTCAAATCTGGCGATGTGAAAATCAACCTCCAGGGTGATTTTGCGAACCTCGGAGAAATTTTTAGCAAGGGTGGAGACTTGGGTGACATTTTCTCCAAGATGGGGGTCGATGTCAAAATGGGACAACAGAACGCACCCGAACCGGAAGAAGTGAAATTCGTGGAAGAGGCTGAAGAGTCTGATGATCTCAAGCAGGTTCCAATCGCGGACATCTATGTCGATGGAAGTTCAATGAACATCACAATCGATGTTTCTCGACACGACGAATTGGATGATTCAGAACTTGAACTCAACCTCACTGGAGGTGGATCAACATTGCAGTTGATGCGCACCACACAAATGCGCCCGTTGCAGCGCTTCGAGTTGCCCAAGGCGGCTGAGAGTGTCGATGGCTGGGAATTGAACAATGGTATTCTCGATATCACCCTCACACTGCGTGATGAAACCGAATCTGCAACAACACAAGGAGGAAATTGAAATGGCAAAAACATCCGTAATTGGAATTGATCTAGGAACGACAAACAGCTGTGTGGCCACCATTGAAGGTGGGGAAGCGATTGTAATCGCCAACGCCGAAGGTGCACGAACAACACCCAGTGTTGTAGCATTCGCCAAAGATGGTGAGCGCCTGGTTGGTGTGACCGCAAAGAGACAGGCTGTAACCAACAATGAGCGGACATTCATGTCCGTCAAGCGAGAGATGGGGACAAATTGGAAAGAAGGTGTGGATGATAGTGAATACACACCACAGGAAATTTCTGCATTCATCCTACAGAAGTTGAAGGCAGACGCTGAAGCTTACCTTGGACATGAGGTCAAGCAAGCCGTCGTAACCTGTCCAGCATACTTCACCGATGCACAGCGCAAGGCGACCAAGGACGCCGGACGAATCGCTGGCCTAGAGGTTCTTCGAATCATCAACGAACCGACGGCAGCAGCGTTGGCTTATGGCGTTGACAAAGAAGACGATCAAACCATTCTCGTGTTCGATCTTGGTGGTGGAACATTCGACGTATCCGTACTCGAAATCTACCAAGTTGATGATCAACCACAAATCGAAGTGAAGGCAACTGCCGGTAACAATCGCCTCGGTGGGGACGATTTTGATGAGCGTGTAATCCACTGGTGCGTATCTGAATTCAAGAAGGGGAGTGGTATCGATCTATCTGGAGACAGCCAGGCCATGAGCCGACTCAAGGAAGCGGCAGAGAAAGCCAAAATCGAGTTGTCCGGAACACAAACCAGTCACATCAACTTGCCATTCATCACCATGAAAGATGGAAACCCTGAGCATCTAGACTTGAATTTGTCACGCGCGCAGTTTGACGACTTGACGGCTGATCTAGTTGAAGCGACAATGAAACCCACACAGCGTGCGATGAAGGATGCAGGCGTCAAAGCAGGAGATATTGACAAGATTCTTCTCGTCGGCGGAAGCACTCGAATCCCAGCTGTTCAGGTTGCGATTGAGAAAGAAACCGGCAAGGCGCCATTCAAGGGGATCAATCCCGATGAAGCCGTCGCCATGGGTGCGGCTCTACAGGCGGGAATCATCGTTGGTGACGAAGGTGTGACCGATGTATTGCTACTAGACGTGACGCCACTCAGTCTTGGAATCGAGACGCTTGGCGGTGTTTCAACCCCTATGATTGAACGGAATACGACCATTCCTACACGTCGATCCGAAGTATTCAGTACGGCTGCAGACAACCAACCGGCTGTCGAGGTCCACGTACTGCAGGGTGAACGGAAGTTCGCCAAGGATAACGTCACACTGGGCAAATTCTTCCTTGAAGGAATCCCACAAGCGCCTCGCGGCATCCCGAAGATTGAGGTCACATTCGACATCGATGCAAATGGTATCGTCAGTGTGTCCGCCAAGGACATGGGCACAGGCAAAGAGCAATCGATTCGCATCGAGAGTGCGACCAGTCTTAGCGAGGATGAAATCCAGCAGAAGATTTCCGAAGCAGAGCAGTTTGCTGCTGAGGACGAGGAGCGGCAGAAGAAGGTCGAACTCCGCAACACTGCGGACAATATCGTTTACCAGACTCGTCGAACGCTAAAGGAAGCCGGAGACAAACTCGAAGGCGAAGATACCTCTGCTGTTGAGGACAAACTCACTGAACTTGAAGCCATGATTCGTACCGATGATGGGCCCGTATCTGATGATGACCTCGATGAGGCCGCCATTCAGGCCAAGGTCCAGGAATTGGAGGAGGCCATGCACGGTATATCTGCGAAGTTGTACGAAGCTGCCGCAGCAAATGTGGCTGAGGAAGGCGGCGGTGATCACACCGATATCGATGACGATGTCGTCGATGCAGATTTCGAAGTTGTCGATGAAGACAACGACGAATGATTACTCGGTAATCAATCGATGAAGTGTTCGAACATGGATGCCGGTTGCACCATTGGCAACCATCGCATTTGTTGAGGCACCCCAAGCGGTTCCAGCAATGTCGAGATGAGCCCATGAGATCTTCTCTCCATCTCGCTCTTGGATAAACTGCCAAAGGAAAGCAGCAGCAGTGCAAGCACCACCCCATCGTCCCTTGCCTAGGTTCTGAACATCCGCCACTTTGGAACCAGTCATTTCCTTTGCAAAGGCAGGAAGTAGAGGCATTGGCCAAGCGATTTCATCCTCAGCTGTACCCGCCTTATGGATTCGCTGTGAGAGGTCGTAATCATTCGACCACAGTCCACTGGCTTCATGGCCTAATGCGACAACACATGCACCTGTGAGCGTGGCCAAATCGACGATGTAAGATGGATTGAGTTCTGCTGACTTCCAAAGACCATCTGCGAGAACGTTGCGTCCTTCGGCATCGGTGTTGAGAACTTCAATCGTCTTTCCAGAATATGTGTCGATAATATCGCCTGGACGATACGCACCAGCGCTAGGCATGTTTTCTGCCATGCAAGTAATGCCATTGACACGTCCTTTGTACCCACTCGCATGAAGAGCAACGAAGAGGCCGAACACAGTTGCGGAGCCGTGCATATCGAATTTCATGTCCTCCATTCCGGCTGAAGGTTTGATGGATATTCCACCTGTGTCAAAGGTGATTCCCTTGCCCACAATACAGGGCACCTGCTCACCCTTCTGCGTATTTGGATTGAGGCGGAAGAAGACCATGCAGGGTTTGCGGTCGCTGCCCTTTCCGACTGCAATCACGCCGTGCATTCCCTCTTTCTGTAGACGGTCATAATCCCAAACTTCGACTTCGACATTGGGCTTGCCCTTTGCCCACTCCATTGCGCGGCGAGCATACTCTTCTGGATACATCACGTTGGCGGGCTCATTTCCAAGTTCGCGTGCAACATGAACACCAGTGGCAACAGCAGAAGATTTGGCAACGGCCGTTGTCAATGTTGATTGGTGCCGTGCACTGGCTTGACAGGTTAAGCTCCAATCATCCTGAATATCATCGTCTTCTTTTTGCTGATATTTGTCAAATGAATAATCTCGTAGAATCATACCCTCTGCAAATAGCACCATCTTCGAGGTAGACCATCCTGTCGTAAATCGAACCGTCAAATTTGTCCCATGATCCTTGGATAGGGAAGCAAGTGTCTTTGCACCACCATCCCGACATTCCTTGTCACTGGGATCTAGACCCATACCAACCAACATGACTTGGCATCCAGCCGTCCATACACTGAGACGCTTTCCGGCCTTGCCGGTGAAACTATCGCTGGCGAGGGCTTCATTCACAAGACTACGTTGTGTTCTAGAAAGCCCAGAGAGGGCATTGTTCGGTGCTTTGTCGACCCCTTCAAACAGAGGTAAAATCAGTATGTCTCCAACATTATCGAATTCGCTTACGGTTGCATCCATGTAATCACTGAACGCGGCGATTCCATCACGATATACAAAGGATTGTGTTCAAGAATCCGCTTTTCAGGCCAATAAATTGTATCAAATGGTCACAAATTGGCGACTAAATCCTCATTTCGCCTAATTCCAGCCAACCCGATTGCCAATATTGCCCAAATTGGGGATACAAATGGAAGCCAGCCCTTCTCTTCGCCATCAGAAATATCGATCATCTCTTCTGGGATGGTTTCGTTCACCCACATGCTCGCATCGATGACACGCTTCTGATAGAATAATTCGAAGTGACCAAATTCAGTTGTGCTCAAATTCGTTGTATCAAGGTAAACATGCGAACTGTTGGTAGCATTGACGCTAAACAACTCCGAGGTCCAAATCACCTCTCCGTCATCGATGTATTGAACGGTGGCATTTGAAGTGGTTGCTCGCCCTAGATTGTCAACCTTCAACTCAATAGAATCTCCACTGTAGTCAAACGATGTCACCAACAATCGGGCCCGCCAATACCATGTGTTGGTAATCAGATATCGCATCACATCCAATTCTTCACCGAGCCGACTGGACAAAGGCTCTGTTGTCCCCGGCAACCATTGCTCATCATCGGTTTCGAATGTGAATGTCGGGAACCCCATCACTCCGTAACCATAGTCGCGACTGGTTCCGCAATTGGGGTAAAGCCCTTGATTTGCATTTTGAATCGGGATATCTGATACATTTGCGTGAACATCATCTCTGATGAAATGAAACAACTCCCAGTCAGAGGGTTGCTCTGGCCATTTACCCCAAGGGTAGAGCATGATCCAAACGCCAGTATGCATGGTCACATACAAATCCGCATCTGGGACGACCGTGTTCATGTAAACCGAATTTGCATGTGTTTCAGATTCACTGAATGCAGCACTACCTGGTTGGGTGACCGGGCAGGTATTCCAGTAGTGATCGTAATTTCGATTCAGGTCTACTTGGTTAATATTCCAGCGTGTGTCGAAATCATTGCCATCTGCGTTCAGCATGATGAGAATGTGTAGTTCTGTTGTTGTGAGAACATCAATGACTTCTTGATCTCCAGCCGCCCACCCTTCAATGTAAAATTCAGCGGTCAGAAAAGCCAACTCAGTCCCAAGGTGCTCATTCCCATGGTGTCCGCCATCGATGTAAACAACTTCTTTCTGTTCACCATCAGGTTTTGTAATCTGGCTCCAGTCAGAAATCTGCAGCATCCAGAGATTTCTTCCGAGCTCGGTTTGTCCAGCGACTGTTAGAATGACGATGTCCGAGTGATCGGTGGCCCACGCTTGCACATCGGCGGTCAGGGTCAGATACGAATGGTACCAGTGCTCCTGAACAATGTCAGGTTGTTGTGCGCTCGCCATGGGCGTCGCTGAGGCGACAAGGAGCATGGCGAGAACAGCGACGACGCGCATCGCACCATAGGTGCGGTCACCCTGATTTGAGGGTATGCCTCATTCGTCGAGCAGACAACTTAGGAGGATTGGGAGGACAATTGTCGCATCTGATTCGATGACAAACTTTGGTGTTTCAACGCCGAGTTTCTCCCAACTAATCTTCTCATTTGGAGGCGCACCAGAATATCCACCATAGGATGGTCGAGATTCCGAAATCTGTGCAAACCATGACCACAGTGGCACGTTTTCACCGAGATCTTGTCGCAGCATCGGAACTACACAAATGGGGAAATCTCCAGCGATTCCACCACCAACTTGCAAGAATCCATTATGCGGGTTTCCACGGAACCATTCAGCGAGTTTGAGCATGTAATGGGTACCACCTAGAATCGCATTCACATCGACCGAACCATCGATTACCCTTGCGGCAAAGATGTTGCCAAG
>CAZXVR010000069.1:0-8423 GCA_964644485.1 uncultured Candidatus Poseidoniales archaeon
CGATGATGCGGTTCCAGAGGTTCACATCCCTACCTTCGTCGAGAGTCTCTTCGGTGGACCTTTGGTTCCCAAGATGAAGTTCTTGCCTGCAGATCGAATGGTACAGACACTGCAACTGATTGGTGGTGGTTTGATGATGTTACTCGCTGTTCTGACATATCTGGTCACGCCAGCAGATGGAACATTCTGGAATGGGTTCGCGCTCTGGTTGGGCTTCGATGCCCTGGGTCAGATTCTGCACCTCATCATCGTCATCGCCGCTTTGGCTGCTGGATTCTTCGGAATCTTCAGGCGAGATGCGCGCGGCTTGCTCGCATCCTATGTCCTGTTCATCCTCATCTCTTTGCGATTTGCCGCATCGAAGGATACGTTCGACACAGGAATCCTCGCTGAGGTCGGCGAGTTCTGGACCAAGCAACTGATTGTTCTCTATGCTGTCTCATTGGTCATGTACATGGAGGTGACAAATGGAATCATTCGATTCTCAATGCTCGACACCAGTATCCGTACCGGTGAAGTCTATGTCATGAACGTCAAGAAGGTGTTGAGTCGATATCACATCAGTCTGGTTGTAACCCCTGTTATTGCAGCCGTAGTGGCATCCAGTACACTGCTAATCAACGTCATCATCCCGTGGTTCTTTGAATTCTTTGACAAGGAAACATCGATTCGACTGTCACAATCTGTTGAATTGACCAGTGTATACGGTGTGGCTCTAGGAACCATGTTCGTCTTCATCTTGGTCGCCGGCTTGTTCGCTGCCAACATTCCGCTGAGAATTCAGCAATGGCGTGAATCCAGCGATGAGTGATTCACTGCGCCAATAGGTCCAGAGCTGCACAAAGCGATTGCAGTGCGACTTCTGTTTGGTTTACGGGAACCGTTGCGTGAATGGCGTGATCACGCTTTTCATCTTCACTAAAATGCAAATCGATGCTAGATTCTCTGGCAAATGTTTCAATTCGATTGAGGATTGTGGGGTCACTTCCAATACCCTCTCCAACGAAACACAGAATTGAAAGTGGTTCACCCAATTCAGGGGTTGGCAAATTTGGTTTCTCCGAAAGTATACGTTTCGCGCGGGCTGCCATTCTGCTGGAAACAAGAAGGCGAACACGACCCGGTTGAGCACGGATGCTGGACACACGAATTCTAGCACGCCCAAGCGTTGACATCGCATCACTGACACATTCTGTAAGTGACAGAGCACTGGATAGCGTCCATGACAGAGGAACCAGCCTAGGCAAACAGCCCACGGCACGCACCCTCGGAGTTTCCAAACGGATTGAAGGGCCAATGATTGTGCCGTCAACCTCTGGGCTATGGAGAGGACGAAGATAGAGGGGGATTCCTGGTTCCCTCAGTGGTTCAACTGCGGAGGGGTGTAGCATTGGTTCACTGAATAGGGCAAACTCTGCAGCTTCCGTATAGGATAGATTCGACAGATTTCGAGCAGGGAGTGTCCAGCGAGGTGAGAGGGCCAGAACACCTTCGACATCACGCCAAATTGTGACTGTGGAGGCATCTAGGGTTGCAGCAACCGCGGTTGCAGTAAGATCAGAACCGCCTCGACCGAGTAGGGCATATCCGTCCTTTGTCACACCATACCATCCGGTAATGACCGGGACTGCCCCGATTGGTATATCCAGCAGTTCCTTGGTTAAATTGGCATCAATTCGGGCATCCTCTCCACGTCCAATCAACCGAATCCCGGTTTCCTCGGACCATGCTGGAATCGACGGGATGCCACGGGCATCCAAGGCGGCAGCAATGGCCAAACTTGAGAGGCGTTCTCCACATGCTAGGGCATCTGCACGAATCTCAACATTGGGTTCGGCGGCGTGGGTATCGAGCAATGCCGACAAATGATGGAGCGTGTCGGCAAAACGAACCGCCCACGGTGACGTTGCAATCTCAGGTACACGCTCGATATGCTCCAACTCAATGGATGCTGTGAAGGCTGAATTTGAGGTGGTCGGGCGGTAGTCAATCTGTTCAATCAGACGATCTGTAATTCCATTGAATGCAGAGACGACCACCACTGAGCGACCTTCTGAATGTCGAATGCGTTCGACTACAGCATCGATATCTTCGATCGCTGAAAGGCAGGACCCACCAAATTTGTGAACATGAATATTCAACTCCAACCCTCCCTAATTTGCAGTAAATCTGCGATGATGAGGCGGCAAACAGCTTCCACGACTGGTGTCGCACGAGGAGCGATGACCGGGTCGTGGCGCCCACCAATTTGCAATTCTCGCATTTCGCCTGAAGGAAGGTGCAATGTCATTTGAGGAATTGAAATTGAACTCGGGGGTTTGAAATGAACACGGACTCGCAACGGTGCACCTGTTGACATGCCTCCAAGGGCCCCATCTGCATCCTCACCAACTGGTATCTGTTCGGGCCCCCATGCATCATTGTGCTCTGAACCTTGCATTGTGACAGATTCCCTACCTCGACCAAACTCAACCCCTCGAGCCCCGGGAATGGCCATCAAACCACGAGCCAAGGCCGGTTCAAGACCCTCAAACCAAGGTTCACCAACCCCTAGAGGCAAGTTGCAGATTCTAGCCTCAACGGTTGATCCGATACTGTCTCCGGCTTTTCGAAGTGATTTCACCAGTTCAAGCATCGATTCTGCCGCCTCTGCATCGTTACAATTCAGAATAGTGCAAGCCTCACCTTCGGGTTCACCTTGGAAATGGGCTGTAATCGAACCGATTTGGCTGCAATGGGCATCAACGGTCACATCGCCAATCGCTTCACGAATCAACGACCCTGCTGCCACCAATCCGAGGGTGAGGCGCCCTGAATTTGCTCCACCACCTCGCAAATCTGCCGCTCCACCAGTTCTTGTCGATTCGGGTAAGTCTGCATGACCCGGGCGGGGCTGATTGGGCAAGAATCCGTAATCACGAGATTTTGCATCCTGATTTCGAACGAGAAGCAAAATCGGATATCCAGTGGTCTTTCCTTCGTAAACCCCTGACAAAATCTCACAGTGATCTGGTTCAGCCCTAGCGGATAGCAATCGACGGCCGGGTCGACGACGTCGTAGATCCTCAATCAAGGTTTCAACATCGATTGGGATGCCGGGAGGTACGCCGTCGAGCAAGGCTCCAACAGCCGCCCCGTGGCTCTCACCGAAGAGAGTCACTTTCACAGAATCGCCGAGACTCATCCCCATCGCTGCACCCTACGGGTGCAGCGGAAGCAGACATCCTCCTTATGCCTCACCCGTATGGAAGGTGGTTTCGAGGATTTCCCATTCTCGCGGTTCCAACGTTTTTTTGACACGCCTTACAGTTGATTCTTGGCTCGAAGGAATGATGAGGGCAATGGCTGGACCAGAACCAGAAATCGATGAGACACGACTTCCTAGAATACCCATGTCGTTGCATGTTTTGCGCCCCATTCCATCACCTAGAGCCGTGGCAACAGCCCGGCCATTGTGAATCATTGCATTGAAAATTTGTTGCTGCTCAACCGCAGAAATCGCTTGTTGAAATTGGCCTGCAGCGGCTTGGAATCTCTCGGGATCGGGTTGAATGACTCTGGGGCCCCGATCGAGAATGAGAATGGTCCAATCATCGGGATCTTCGATTTCACCCTGCATCAACACACCCTCAGCCGCTGGACGAGAGGGGTCGACGACTTTCCAACCGGGTTCAACAGCAGCCCATGAATCATCAACAGAACCGGTGAACGAACAGCCACAGGCCAACTGAGCGGATGATGCTAGATCGACAATTTGGTGATTTTCCAGGGATGTCTCGGTTGCATCTGCAAGTGCGCGGATACAGGCAACCGCCATCGCCGCACTTGACTTCAGGCCCCGGCCAGAGGGAATATCGGAACGCACAGCCCAATGCAACTCTTCTGCATCGGGCATTGGAAGACCGGCCCCCGACCAAGTTTCGACAACAGCAAGAAGCAATCCATGTGGGTCATCAGGTTCTCTTTTGACCGGGGTATCACGCAACTGAACACGAGTCGATAGTGAGATGCTGACGGCCGCGCCATAGCCTGCGCCAAGGGCGTGGAGAATGCTAATTCCGCCATGACCTTCGCCTCGACCCAAAACACCCATCTTATCTCTCACCTCATCGCTCTTCTACTATCGACAACACGCTCTGGCCGATATGCCTAGCGTTTACCCCAACACTACCAAGCAAATAATCCCCTACTTCAACTGAAGTCACGGAGGGCATATCTCCTAAAGGAGATATCAATCGAACTGTTTCGGCCTGTTGGAGAAAAATTTGACCAGAAATCCCATGCTCTGGATGGTCATAACGGATGAGGAGGAAAGGTCGAGATTCAATCTTCATTCGTCCAACAATTGCACTGCGAACGACACCTCCTGAATTGCACACTGCAACACTGTCACCAGCGCTCAGTTCACTCAGATATTTGGTCGAACCGTCGGCCATCAAAACGTAGGCATGGACCGCCCCAACATTGACCCTGAATGGGCGGGGTGGAACAAACTCGCTCTCCAGTGTTTCACCATGAACCAAAACCAATGCATTGGCGGCTGAACCGATGAGCAAACCCTCGCCGACTTCAAGGATTGAGGTCAAATCGACGCAGACTCGATCGCCAACCCCACCATCTTCGATGGATACAATCTCTAACGCCACAATTTCAGACTCCTCTTCCAGGATGCCTTCGTCGCCTTCACTTTGAACAGCTAAACGCTCTGCAGCGATAATTTGTGCATCCGCCCAGATTTCTGCATCATTGGCCGGCAATAGAAGGCCGTCCACACCCGTCTCAAGAGCAAACGCAGCACCTCGTATGGATTGAGATGAATCGATTCTAGCGACAAGTTGTGTTCCCGTTCCCTGTGCTGCTGCAACGAGGTTCTCAAGTGGAATCATTTGCCAATCTCCAGTGGTCAAAACAATCCATGACACCAGACCAACCATTGATTTCGCTGCGTCTTGACCTTCTGAATCTGTGATGTCAACATGAACGCCCACCGGAGATGTAGAAGGGTCAAGGATTCGACCATCATCACAGGCAAACAGGGCGGATTCGACCCAAGCCGGAATTTGATCCCCTGCAGCAAACAATACTCGATCGGCGGGGTGCGGTTCGAGGATGTCTCCATTTGCACTTGCTGCGTCAAGCCATAATTCCATTCTCTCACCTATTCTTCATGGACAATTTCACGGAGGGCATGAACACAGGTGAAGGGATCCTTGGCTCCAAACACCTGACGACCCATGCAAACACCGGCGCCACCGGCTGACATTGCATATCGAACGATTTCCAATGTATCGTCAAAAGACCCACTGCTTGGACCTCCTGAAATCAATACAGGAATGGGGACGGCTTCGCAAACTTTCCGGAAACTCTCAGCATTTCCCGTCCACGGCACTTTCACCACATGACAACCCATTTCGTATGCGACTCGCGCAGCATGTGCAACACCGTTGGTAATGTCATTTGGCAAGGATACCAAGTTCGGGCCACGGGGGTAAACCATGCCCAGAACAGGCATGTTGACCTCATGTGCTTCGGATGTCAATACACCCATTTCTCGAATCATTTCAGGCTCGTTAACATCACCCAAGTTAATCTGACCAGAAACACCTGCTGCCCCTCTTGAGAGAGCCTCAGAGGCACTTGCGATTTTGACCTTGAATTGCGAGTTTTCGCCGCCGTGTGCCGTCGATGCAGAGACATGGCAAACAAATTTCTTGAACCCTGTACGGGCTGCTTGGTGGCTGAGAACCCCTTTTTGACAAACGATTGCATCCGCTCTTGCATTGATGATTGAATCGATGACTGAATTCATTCTATCAAGGCCATTTTCTGGATATCCAGACAGGCCATGGTCCATCGGAATCCAAACGCCTCGGCCATTCGGCAGAAGGCGGTCGAGGCGATTCGCGAGGTCGTCGCTCATGTTCAGCCCGAGTACTTCCTGCATTTCAGCGTTTGTCGACCCGTAGGGTCGACCTAAATATCCAAATCGACGATTACTGGAGCATGGTCACTGACAACCAAACCACCCTCTCTCATGACCGAAGCACGCTCCAACAATGGCGCACCTGCCGCATTTGCGAGAACGTAATCAATCCGCCATCCGCGATCTTTCTCTCTCGCTTGTCCTCGATTCGACCACCAAGAGTAGGGTCCCTTTCCTGGGCCCACACCAATCCGAAGTAAATCACTCCAACCCGATGCCAATAATCGATCAAACCACTCTCGTTCATGAGGCAAAAATCCGCTCATGTTTTTGTTTCCAACAGGATTCCAAATGTCGTCTTCTGTATGGGCGATATTCAGATCACCGCAGAGGAATACGGGTTCATCCAATTTCGTGAACGGGCGAGCCCATTCAAGCAAATCTTCCATCCATTGCTCCTTCCAAATTTGGCGTTCGATTTTGTTGGACCCGCTGGGCAAGTAACAATTCAAGCAGTGCACACCGTTGTGGTAGGTGTGTAACATCCGACCTTCCAAATCATCCGGATCTAGATTGGTGCCGATTCCCCGACCCATTTCGGTGAAGGATTCTTTCGACCAAGTCGCGACTCCAGAGTAACCTTTCTTCTCGGCTGGGTGCATCTGCGTATGGGCCATCGTTGGCTCCCAACCCTTGGGCAATTGCTCTGGCAATGCTCGCGTTTCTTGCAGAAGCAAAATGTCTGGATTTATTCTCTCGACAAAGTCATCCAAACCTTTGCGAATAGCGGCCCGGATTCCATTGAGATTCCAAGTGACCAAACGCATGTAAACACCTCACTGCGAGAGATCTTTGACCTTCTCAACGAGATCCATTTTCTTGATTCTCCACATTCCGAACGGTGTTAGAGAGATTGAGATAAAGACAACAATTCCAACCAATATGAAGATGGAATCATTGGATGGTGCGACGGTGAAATACGCAGACCAGGTCACGAATGTAGACATCAAAAATTTCGTACCCATTACAGAGAAAATGCACCCCAATATTCCACCGATTAATCCGATGGCAAGGTGCTCTCCAAAGAGCATCGCACCCAAGCGATTGTTGGATGCGCCCAGCACGCGTAGCGTTGCCAATTCTCGGTCACGTTCTGCCAAATTCATGACGAGTGTGTTGAACAGCACCGCGACGGCAATCAAAATGCCAAGACCTTCAATGGCAAGATAGAGGCCTTCTTGTTGCTCCATGAGTGTTTCAAACGATTCAAGTGTATCTTCACGCATCGTGATGCCCAAGGAATTCTCTGCTAGTTGATTATCTGTTTCGACCCCCTCGGGCAACTGTAGCATGACGACTGTTGCTTCCAGTCCAACGATTTCTGCAAGGTCTGAACGATGGAAATACACCGTTCGTGAGATTTCACCTTGGGTAAATCCGGTGATTTTGACCTCGACCGTTTTTGTTCCAAAGACAATCGAATGCGTTTCTCCGATTTCCCAACCGAGGAAATGGTTGATACCCTCGTCAATCAAAATCTCAGGTGTCGCCTGATTTGCCGACGGTAATTCTCCATCTGAAAGATGCACCAAGTACATGGATTCGCCAGAATCGGTGGCGACGTTCTCCAATCCAAAAGCGGTCAATTGCCGATTATCATCAACAGGGTTACCGGGGAAAATGAGCATTAGTTCATGTTCAGCTCCATGTTCATCCGCCCATTCGACGATGGCATCCTCGTTGCCCATTGTGAATGCCTGGGCATCCCAAGTCTGGCGTTCCTCCAAGCCGCCGAGGAAGATTTCTCCAAAGGAATCCATCATGATCATCATCGAGCCGAACAGCAGCATCGAAAGACCGACTGCGAAGAATGTGAGTAGCAAACGGAGTGGTTTTCGAACACTCGAACGGATGGTCAAACCGACCGTTGCTGGGAATTTCGAAGTCAACTTCTGCAGTCCTCTTGAGGATACACGAATTTCATGTTGACCGCGCAACACCTCAAGGGGTTGCAATCGGGATGCTTGCCAAGCAGGTCTCAACCCCGACAAGAACACAATGGCCATTGCAAGGATGGCGGTATCCATCACTAGAGATGTGGGTATTTCGGGATTGATGATAGGGATTCCAATGATGCTCTCGTACATCTTGACCATCGCTGGTGCCCCAAAAAAGACCCCTGGTATGACACCCAATACACAACCGATAACGCCGATGAAAATCGGTGCGACGACATAGCCGGGCATGATGGACATTCGCTTGACTCCGAGGGTGCGAAGAACGGCGATTTCCTTGGCCTGAGATTGAATCAATCGCTGGAGGCTCAGGAAGATGGTGATGCCTGCGACCACCGCTAGCATACCCGTAATGACAGGATACGATTTGGACGCGCCATCCACATCCGCTCGCAAGAATTCGACCGAGGTCACACCGGTTCGATCATACACGCCCATCGCTGAATCATCGTTCTCACTCACAATATCTGAAATGCCTGCAATCA
>CAZXVR010000070.1:0-8411 GCA_964644485.1 uncultured Candidatus Poseidoniales archaeon
GTTCTGCTTGCATGTCCCATTCAGGGGCACTGCTACCGATTCTTTTGGTGCCGCGCGGCAATTCATTGACACCCTTCACTTTGAGTTTGAGGCCGATTTCTTCTTCCATTCCTCGGATTCCTGCGCCACCCTGGCCCACAACTGCACCAATGGCTCCATCGTCTACGTAGAATGTTGCTGCTGTATCTGAAGCCATTTCCACATGGTGTACTCTCGCTCCGGTCCACCTCTGAATTTGTCGAGCGAGTTCGGCGGCTGCAAGTTTCTTAGCAGGACTCTGTGAATCGGTACCATCTACGGGGACTACTACGATCTGTTCTCCAAAGGAGAAGATTTCATGTGTCATTTTGTTTGATGGGAATGAGCGGACTTCGATGACTGGGCGTGAAAGGTCAGATTCCATACTGCTGGGGGCGCGGACTACCATTTTCAGTTCAAGGACTTGTGAAATCTGCCCCTTTTCAATGTGGATTACCGTGTCGAGAACCTGGCTGATCATACCTAGTTCAACCTTGCCAATCAGACGTTGGACGGCTTCGAGTGCGCTGTTGGCGTGGGTCACGCCAAGTAAGCCGACGCCGGCCAATCGGACATCTGCGAAGATTTCGAAATCTCTGGCTCGGCGAACCTCATCAAAAATCACGAAGTCTGGGCGTACGAGGAAAATCACTTCCGCTGTTTTCTCCAGATTCCCTTCAAGCGGTGCGTATTGTGTCACCCTTTGAGGAACTTGTAGATCTCGTGGGGATTCCATGGTTTTGACCATCGCGCCAATGTCTTCATCCAGGTATGCTGCAATCGCTTGGGCGAACGTCGTTTTTCCCGAGCCGGGTTTACCAACGACGAATACGCCTCGGTGGTGATCTGAAAGACGTTTGATGAGGCGAGGATCTAATTCGTAATCGCTGAGTGATAAATGAGCAACTGGGCGAACAACTGTGACTTCCCAAGCTTCAGAGAAGGGGGGCCAAGCACAGGTGATTCGCAAATCACCTGCCTGAATAATTCGGCAACCTTCTCTCTCTATTTCCACAAAACAATCGGAACGGTGGGCATGCTGTTCAATGATGGTGACCAAATCATCGGCAAGGGATTCAAGGGTTGGTTTGTCCCATGCTGGCGAATCCAATTCCTCTAACCGCAATTCTGTGATGTGGCCAGCTTTGACTCGAGGGGGGCATTCGGCTTTCAAGAAAAGTGTCGAAACGGTTTCATCGGCGAGCAATGATTCCAAGGAATCTGGAAGTGGTGGGTGGTCTCCAAAGGTCGCCATATTCTGGATGGTGTTGGCAGGGGCTCATGAATGCTCGTGGTGCTCAAACCTTCTGTGGCTCGATTTGATACCACTGCCACCACAGGTAGAGGCTTGTGCCAAGAGCAGTGATGAATGCGCCCGATGTAGGGAAGTCAAATTGATCTCGGTAGAGTATGAATTGGCCTGCGGTAGCACCAATCAATATGAGCCAGGCCGAGATTCTGGTCCCGTTGATTCCCAATCCGAATTTGATTGCACTCCAATTTGTAACCCCCCAATACACCAAGAAAATCAGACTGGCAATGGTTAGGTGGCCAAGCCACCATGCTACTGTTGCACCGAGAGCATCGATGTAGAGGTCATAGATTCCACCCAAAATGGGCTCAGCCAAATCTAGTGCCATGATTGGGCGAAGTGGATTCGCTTCTTGAATCATCTCATCGTCACTCTTTGGTCGCATCCAATGCGGCTTCGACCAAGCGCATGCCAATGACTCCAATTGAGCCGGGGGCGAGGAGGTTGAGTGATTCGATTGAGGCGCCCTCTGAAAGTGCCTTACTCGCTGCTGCAAACGCCCGCAGTTCAGCGGTCAGGCTAGGTTCGCCATCAGAGATTTCTATGCGCTCACGGGGTGCGGCTCCAAACCCACCCCACTCTGGGCCCCGGATATTGTTCGGGTGTCGATGTAACCAGATGCCTGTGTGATCGAGATAATCGATGTGAAGGGATGCGTCGCGTCCAATGATGCGTAACTCGCGTACTTTTCCGCGTACTCGGCTGCGCCATGAAACTGTGATTTGAGCGGATGGGCCCAATGGGTTACTGCAAGTTCCTGTAGGGAATTGCATGTGGATTACTGCATGGTCCTCGATTCCTTCGAGTTCACTAGGTAAGGAAAATGCATCAATTTCAACGGGGTCGATATCACCCATCAGATCTCGGCAAATGTCCATGTCATGAATCGCTAGAGCCGCGATGACGCCGATATCTGGACGGGGTTCTCGAACGGAGAGGCGTTCCGATTCAATGTGCAGGACGGGGCCGATTTCTCCCGCGGCAATCATGTCTGCAGCCTTTCGGATGGCGACATGGTAGCGGAAAAGGTGGCCGACACATAGCAACCGCCCTTGGCTTTCGGCACACGCAACAATGGATTGGGCCTCAACTTCATCCATCGCGAGTGGTTTCTCAACAAGAACGTCCACACCTTGCTCCATCAATGCGATTGCCAAGGGAGCATGCATCGGTGTGGGGGTCGCAATCGTTGCGGCATCGATTGCAAATGTTTCACGCAAGGTTAGGGCGTCGGTATGCCATTCGCAGTCGAATTCTTCTGCCAGCTCACGTGCCCGATTTTCATCTACATCACAAACGATGAGGCGAGTAACTGCCCCTTGTTGTTTCAGATTAACCCATGTTCGGACGTGGTTGCGGCCCCAGTAGCCCGTTCCAACCACTGCAACGGTCAATCCCATGGTCGCGCGACCCCGGTCTTCTTCATGACGCTGTCGACTAAGGCTTGTTCGGCTGCGAACATGGGGCGATTTGATGTGGTTGTGACTTGCCGCCCCCACCATGGGTGTCCGCATTCTAGCGGCTGTTCGAGACCTTGACCCGCCAGCAGGTGGGGCTGAGATGTCTTTAGCAACACTCCTGAAAGGAGTGATTTGTGATGGGCCATATATCGAGGATGCTCCGGATTACACACCACTAGAAGGAGGAGAGGTTGGTGAAGGTTCGAATGGGTGGTCCGTCAAAGTCTTTCAGAGCTCGATGCGGGGTGATGTAACCGATCTTACACTTGATAGTGGGTTGGAACGTGAGGTTTGCAACCTCCCTGTTGAGGATTTATGGTCGGGTTTGTCTTGGCGGTTGCGAAACCGGAAAACGGGCCGTAACCAGCCTGGCCTAGAACGAAGGCACCTTCTCAAAAGCAATCGCGCTTTTGCAAAATGGTTGAAACCGTTCCTAGCCGCTGAAAAGGCAACTGCAAAAAAATCTGGAGATCTATTACTCGGTGTAACACAACTTCACTGGTCTGCGGGGGCAGCCAGTGCTTTCTCAGATGCTGGAATCCCTTATCTCGCCTTTGTCCGCGATGAGTTGCAATTCAATCATCCCAGAATCTATCGGGGGTCACTCGAAGGTGCGACTGCGGTATGTGGTGCAGGTCTAGGTCTTCTCAAACAAATAGATGCTGAATTCAATCTACAGTATGGTGAACACGTGCCCCTTCCAGTGAATTTTGCCGAGCGTTTTGGGAGTGCTGACGACATCTCACAACGGCGCCTTGCAGGATTGACTGCGAGGGTCGAAAGGAATGATGGGGCTGTGCCAAGGATCGCTGTTGTGGGGGTCACCCCCGAGAAAGGGTTCGAGTTCTACAACCACCTGTTGCCACACATGCAAGAAGTGTGGCCAGATGCTCATGTCGATGTCTATGGAGGTGGTTCCTATGCTGAAGCACTGGGTGAGTTTGAAAATGCAACTTGGAGAGGACACACCTCTGTTGAGGATGTGTTCTCCAGTTGTGATGTGCATGTCCTAACCGTAGCGAGTACGGGTTCATGGGGTCGCGTCATCAACGAAGCTGGGCTCTTTGGTGTCCCGTCTGTCACGATTGAAATCGGTAGTCAACCAGAAGCGGTTGGAGATGGTGGTATAGTGGTGCCTATAGATGGGGATTTGGATGCTTGGGTAACTGCGATTAAAGAGACATATGAGAGTCGAGAGGAGTTTGGTTCCAAGGCGAAAACACATGCTGCGGTCGTAGATCACCGTCGGTCGATTGCGATGTTCCGAAGCGCTATTCGTGACGCACTCAAATTGTGAGGAGTGGTGATGGAAGCGATTCGCAAAGCGACCTTGGCGCTTCTCGGTGTTACCGTCTTATGGGGTGGCACTTTCATCTGGATGCAGCAATCTCTCAATGCTGCTGCGGCTGTTCTGCCCAATATTCCCGAAGATGATGTTGTTGTCTTCTTCGTGATGATGCGTTTCGTGTTGGCTGCGGCTGTTCTGGTTGCTCTCGTGCCTCGCGCGCGTACCGGGTTTGCAAACAAGGAGGTGTGGAAGGGTGGAGCCTGGCTTGGCCTGATTGTCTGGGGTGGATTCCTTCTGCAGATGCTTGGGTTAACCGATGTCACTCCTGCTGTGTCCGCTTTTCTCACAAGTCTGTATGTGGTGTTCACCGCATTGATTGGTGTCGCCCTAGGACGGCAAAAGTTGACTGGTTTTGCGATTCTCGGTGTGTTACTTGCAACATTTGGCGCTGGCTGGATTAGTGGGCCACCCCAACTCAACTTTGGGGTCGGTGAATGGTTAACGGTGGGTTGTGCCTTCCTCTTCGGTGCACACATCATTGTCACGGATCGGGTGACCAAAATCGTCGACCCCATTGAAGTGACTGCTACCATGATTGTGACGGTGGCTGCATTGTCCACTGTGGTCTATCTGATTGTCGCGTTTGATACCATTTCAGATTTCGTAGGATTGATGGGGAATTTCGATTTCCTCTTCCCGTTGCTGTGCTGTGCAATCCTCGGTAGTCTGGTCGCGCTTCTAGTGCTCAACATGTATCAGAAAGAGGTCACGCCTGTGCGAGCGGCGATCCTCTACGCATTGGAGCCGGTGTGGGCTATGCTCGGCTCCCTCTTGCTTGGACTCGAAGGGGATGTGACATTCTGGCTACCTGTGGGTGCGGCCGCTCTATTGATTGGGAATTTAGTCGTTGAATATGAGCAGGTTTCTGCTCCTGAATCGGCGTAAGTTTGGGTCGTTAGCCTGATGTGGGGGTACCTTCACGTCGGCTCAAGGGGTAGCATGGGCGACGAAGTTATCGATGCTGTCATCGTCTCGGATGCGGCTGAATTTACGGCCCGCAGAATGTTCGAACGGCGGTACCTGGTAGTGGGGGCGCTGGGGGCGATTGTTGTTGTCGGTTTGCTATTGAGTCAAATTTTCGTGGCATCACTGCAAAGCCAAATCGCCGGAGATAACAGTGTAGAGTATCCCCCCATATGGGAACGCTATCTGACTGATTTCGTGACTGATGATGCGCATTCATATGTCCTCGAAAATGGCTCATTCACTGGTCCGGATGGTGAGAGTCTTTGGAGTGGCACACACCACTTTGTAGAATTCGACCTCCCATTGGATGAAGGAGGGGCTGCGCCCAATGGGAAAGTGAGTCTGGCTGTTTGGATTCCAATCGTACCCAATGGAACGACTGTGCCGGTCATCGCTGAATTTGGGCCTTATTTCGATGAAGCATCGGTGAGCACACCGGGTATCGAAGAAGCGGGGACTTGGCTCGGACAAATGATCATTGAACAAATCGTACCACATGGCTTTGCATTCGCCCAGGTATCGGTAATGGGGACGGGTCGCTCAAACCACTGCATGGACTTGATGGGGAATGCTGAACAGCTTGGCGTGGATGCTGCAGTCACGTGGTTGGGTACTCAAGATTGGAGTAATGGCAAGGTTGGAATGATTGGGAAATCATACGATGGAAGTACCCCTTGGCAAGGTGCGATGTTTGGCAATGAACATCTTGCAACAATCGTCCCCATTTCTGGATTGATAGGGGTGATGGAATTGATGTGGAGAAATGGGAGTAGTGAGGCTCGGGCTCCAATCATGCACAATGGCGTCTACGGAAGTTATGGAATGGATGGAGATTCAGAGGACTTGCAAAATGCATGTCCTGACTACATCATCGGTCCGGGCACCGGTGTTGCTGCATACATGTGGGGTGGTGAGGCTGCAGGAAGTTACTGGGCTGAGCGGTATTTCCTCGAGCGAGTTCTCGACAATTACAATGGAAGTGTGTATCTAATCCAAGGTATGCATGATTGGAATGTTGACCCGCATATGGCCGTCCCTACAATCAATCTGCTCTACGATCATGGAATCGAAGCAAAGGGCCTGTTTGGACAGTGGGACCACGATTATCCAGACCGTCCAGACATCATGTTTGATCGAAGTGGCGTTGGGAGAGGTATTGAGGCCTATCCAGAGATGGTGAGAATGGATTGGATGCAAGATTTGCTGGAATGGTTTTCGTATTACCTGAAGGATGAGGGGTCAAAACCATGGCTGGGCGTTGAAATTCAATCAAATCAAGGGGAGTGGCGTTTGGAAGAGCGGTATCCGATGACCGAGACCACTGAAATCTTGTGGGAATTGGGTAGTACTGAACTTGCCGCAGCGGGTGGTTCGAATACCATTCTCCCAGATGCGAACACCGGCCCAGTATACGAAACACCGCCGTTGGAAGAAGCATTGTACTTCGGTGGCCTACCCAGGCTGCACGTCAATGTGAATACAATGACCGTGGGTGGGCAAATTTACGCCCTGCTAGAGGATTGTGATGGTTCTACGTGCATCCATATTGGACATGCCATCATGGATTTGAGATATCATGCAGGTGGAACGGATGAGCAAGCTTGGGCTGCTCCGTTTGAAGAAATCACAGCGCTGATGGAATTCTTCCCGATGGATGTTGAAGTGGCGGCTGGTCACACCATCCGGCTGAGTTTGGTGAGCACTGGAGAAGATTACTTGCCCTCATCTGTATCTACCATTGTAACCGTAAATAATGCAGGATCTACCTTGCAACTCGATGTCTTCGATCCTGATACGCGTCAGTATTACCAAGTTCCAGAGTGCACGCATCCGGTGTGTCTTGAAAACGCTTGATGGTGGGTCTGAAAAATTCGCTCAGGATGGTTCTCACATTTTCCGGGCTGGGTTGCCTGCATAGGTGCCCGGATCTGTGATGTCCTTGGTGACCACGCTGCCGGCTCCGATGACCACATCATCGCAAATGTTGACTGGCATGATGGTGGCGTTCGTACCGATGCTCACCCGATTGCCAATCGTAGTCTCTTTCCACTGTGTTTGATCGCCACGAGCAGGGCCACCGATTCGAAATGGATCGTTGATGAACATCGCGCCATGGCTGATGAAGCAATCCTCACCAATGGTCACAAGCTCGCAAATGAATGCGTGGCTTTGCACACGGGTTCGTGCACCGATGGATACGCGTCGCTGGATTTCCACGAAGGGGCCCACAAACACGCCATCACCCAATGTGCAACCATAGAGATTGACGGGCTCAACCAATGTGACGTTCTCGCCGAACTCGACGTTGACGATTCCGTTCTCGTGGATTCGGGGCTCGCCCATGTCTATGGCGTGGGGAATCTCTCGCTTGAATGGGTCGGTTGCATCATGCTCAAGGTCTGTCGTGGGAAACCGAGGTTCATGTCAGGTGATGGGGTCGAGATTGAATATCGATTCTCCATCCCCGATTCTGCTGTCCTTCCACCGCTTGGACGGGGTTCGAAAATCATTCAATGCTACCTTCCAAAATGGAAGATCCTGATTGAGAACAACCATCTATGCCTCGAAGATAGAATCCTTGTCAGAAATTTGCCCATGGATGTAATTCGACAGTTGTCTGATTTGATTGAAGGTGCCAATATCACACCTAGAGTTCGATTGGTGGGTGATGCTGCCTTTGTGACTGTGAAAGGTCCACAGGTCGATTACTCGCGTGCTGAGTGGGAATTCGAAGTGATGGTTGATGATGTGCGGGACCTTGTGACTTCATTCAGATTCCCTCATGTGATGAAGACTCGTTACGAGGTGCCTTCGGAAGAGGGGTTGTGTTGGGAAATTGATGTCTTCGAGGGGGACAATCACGGGCTGGTGATGGCTGAGCTTGAGGTGCCTTCAGCGGATTTCGTATTTGTGCGCCCAGAGTGGTTGGGGGCTGACGTTACCAGTGACGATCGATTTGGAAACGGTTCACTGGCTCGCGACCCGTGGTGCGATTGGTGTGATGACGTGTAGGTTCAGGGGATCCAACTTGTCACGGCATCGATTACGCGTTGAACTTCATCATCGGTCAACAATGGCATTACTGGGATGCTGACGATGTCATCACATACCGCTTCGGTATACTCTAGTGCACCACGCTGGCCCTGAGGGTGATCCGAATATACTGGCTGCAAATGGCAAGGGATTGGATAGTGGATCCCTGTTGAGATGTTCATGGAATCCATATGCGCTTGGAAAGATTCTCTGTCACCGACTCGTATGACGTATTGGTGCCATGCGTGAATGGCGCCCTCACGAACCTTTGGAA
>CAZXVR010000071.1:0-8357 GCA_964644485.1 uncultured Candidatus Poseidoniales archaeon
TGTTACAGAGTGATTCTGTGGTTTCGGCGGTCAAAGGGTGTGATGATGTCATCCACTGTGCGGCGGCCCTCTATGTGGGTGTGGATGATGCGCAAACTCAGGTGGTTGATCCTTCGGTTCAAGGCACTCAGAACCTCGTCGATGCAATCGATGCTATTGGTGGGGTCAATCGAATGGTTCACACTTCATCGGTCGCCGCAGTGAGGCAAACTCACTTCAAGAGTGGTCGGGTGTTCAATTACGAAGATTGGTGCGATGATGCTTCGGTGAATTCGAACGCTTACGGATTTGCCAAAGCGGGCGCAGAGATGCTGGCCAGAGGTTGGGTTGCATCGAAATCTGAAAGTGAAAAGCCCCGATATGTTTCAATCAATCCGTGTGTGGTCTTCGGGCCGGTTATGTCTGAGCGGCACTTGGAGGGATCGATGACGATTCTGGATCATTTACTCAAGCGCAAGTATCCTTTCTTGATCAAGATGCATGTCAATATCGTCGATGTTCGAGATGTGGCCAAGGCGCATGTGAAGGCGCTAACAGATGGTCCGGATGGTGGGCGATACATCGTTTACAATGACTCGCTGTGGATGCCGCAAATCGCAAAACTACTGCGAGGTCGGATGTCTGAACGGAAGTGGCCCAAGATTGTGTTACCGAAATCGTTGACATATGTCCTGTCCGTGTTCCATCCTCAACTATCATTCGCGTGGGTAAAGAAGAACGTTGGAACGACCTGTGGTTACGATGTTCGGCCCGCCGTAGAGGATTTGGGTATGGAATGGATACCTGTTGAAGATACGGTCGTAGATGGTGTGAAATCCGCTATTGAAGCGGGTTGGCGCTGAATACTACCAAGCGAAGGATTGAGGGATGGGTGGCCAACCCGAGTGGTTGATGGAACCTGCGGATGTGTGGGGTGCGCGCTGGGATGCGTGTGACAATTCACTATCTCGCAGATACATGGAAGTCGCTTGCAGGAAGCAAAGTTTGGTCGTATTGGCTGCCGATTTGAATACCATGTCGGGCCTTAATGCGCTAATCGATCAAGTGGGCCCACACATTGCAGCATTGAAGACACATGTCGATCTTGTGGATGACTGGACTGCAAGTGGTTGGGTTGCTTTCTGTGAAAAGGCCACTGCGCACGATTTACTCATCTTTGAAGATCGTAAATTCGCAGATATTGGTCCAATTTCGCGAGGTCAAATGGCTGGAGTTTACGACATTCGCTCATGGGCCAACATTGTGACTGCGCACGGTATTTCTGGTCCCGATATTGTCGATGGGTTGTGTGCGGGATGGAGTGATGTGGGTCGCGAAGGTGGGGTTCTTCTCTTAGCGCAAATGTCCAGCCGGGGGAATTTGCTTGAGTTGCCCGGATACACCGACGAGATGGTGCAGACTGGAATTTCCAATCAAGGTGTGTTTGGATTCATTGGCAACGGTAGTCGGCCTGCCGAATTGTCTGTCCTTCGAGGGATGGTTGGCGATAAGAAGTTGATCTGGACCCCTGGGGTCAATTTGGCCGTTGGTGATGGAGAAATGGGCCAGAGATATGGTGCACCAGGAGATGCTATTCGAGCAGGTAGTGACGGAATTATTGTGGGTTCTGGTATTTACAAATCGGAGGACCCAGGGGGCGTGGCTGCCGCATATGCTGAAATTTCTTGGCAGGCGCTCACCGAACGGAGCGGTTGAGAATGAGTGCTGTTATCGGTTGGTTTCTAGTTCTAGTATTGACAGGTGTCATTGCCTTAATCGGCTGGTGGCAATGGAAAGCGTATGTTACTCTCGACCAGCGAATCGACCAGATGGATGCGACATTGTTGGAGAGTGCTGGGGCGCGGATAGAGAAGGTGTTGGACGCCCCCCAAGGGAGTGTTGTTGTACCTTATGTGGCCTCAACTTTGGTGCCTGTACAACATGTCCCGGCACAAGTGGTGGCGCCGATGACTGAACAGCCGGCGTCTGTTCGATTGGTGCATGATTAAGCCAAGAAATAGTAGGCAGCTCCACCGATTGCGCCAAGTAAGATTAGAGTGAACAAAATCTTGAGTTTCCGTCCTTTCTTTTTGGCCGGTTCGGTTACTGGTATGGGGATGGATAGTGCTGGGAGGGGCATGGCGCTGGTGACATCGACGACTTCTTCTTCGTCACGCTTGGCTCGCATGCTATCAACATCTTCTGGGTAGAGCTTGTCGAGATCCTCGAGACCTGGCGCTTCTGGAATCTCACCCATGATCATCTCCCAATTGTCGTCGATGATGGTTTTGGTAACTGGTTTCTCTAGCCACGCAACCGCACCCGCTGAATGAGTCGCATCTGCCGCGAGTGTTCGCTGAGAGCGGGGTGCCATGAAGGCGATTCGCGCGTGCGGATCGGATTCTCTCATCTCCAGTGCTGCGGTGTGGCCATCCATCGTCGGGATGTCGAGTGATAGTAATACCAAGTCTGGTCTTTGTTGAACGTAGGTGTCAACGGCGAGGTCGCCGTCGTCACAAATTTCGATTCGCCATCCCTTCTGAGTGAATACCTGCGTGAGGCGCATTGTGCCCATGGGGTTGTTATCGACAATCAGCACCAATTGTGCGTCAGGGTCGTCAGTTTCAGTTACCCGAACCATGTCACTCACCTTCTCGGACACCGCTAGTCATCATGAATGGCACGGGTCGGGATTATTCCTCCTCATCATCGATGAGTGTGTCAGATGGTGCCGTCTCAGGTGAGGTGAATGTTTCCTTCAATTCCTCTTGGCGTTTCATCTCTGCTTCAATCTCCTTTTGCCTTTCGGGCGCACGGACAAAGTGCATCTTTAGTTCAGAAATAAGGCCTTTGAGAATGTTCTCTTCAACGTCTTCCAAATTGCCCTTGGTTCGAGTTTGTAGTGTGTCTAACAAATCGATGGCGGCCTTTGCCTCACCCAGATTGAAATGAATCATGCCTTCTTCGTCCGGGAGCATGCCGAGGTGCATCATAGCGCTTCGTTGTAGCATCGAAATCAAGGAGAAGAATCGTTGGCTTTCCTCGCTCTGTAGAATGTCGTCCATGTATACACCTCACTCAAACATCATCTGTAGTAACCAATCCGGATCGAATTGTTGTAAGTCATCATAATTTTGGCCGATGCCTGCAAGCACGATGGGTCTGCCCGTCGCATGGGCGATGGAAAGTGCTGCGCCCCCTTTGGCATCAGTATCCAGTTTGCAAAGGACGGCTCCATCGAATTTGAGCATACGTTGGAATTCGACGGCTTGTTCGACGGCGTCGTTGCCTGCAAGAGCATCTCCCACAAAGAGAACAAGGTGGGGTTGTGCGACCCTGTGCACCTTTTGCAATTCGTTCATGAGATTGACTTTGTTCGTCATGCGGCCGGCGGTGTCTACAATGACAACGTCGGCGCCACGAGCTTTTGCACTTTCAACCGCGTCTCTAGCAATAGCGGCTGAGTCGCCTCCTCGCTCACTGGATACGCACCGAACCCCGATTAATTCTGCATGAGTTTCAAGTTGATCTATCGCACCTGCTCGGAAAGTGTCTGCAGCGGCGAGAACAACGTTACGTCCTTCGTTTTTCAGACGGTGGGCGATTTTTGCTGTCGTTGTGGTCTTTCCAGTACCATTCACACCAACCATCATGATGATGACTGGTGTGTCTCCCGCCTCAATCATTCCATCGATGGTTGCGTTGAAATCCCAATATCCTGCAGCTAGAAGACTTCGCAATGCGCGCTTTAGGCTGGCTTCAATCACTTTGGCTAAATCAGCACCCTTGCGCAATCGATTGCCGATTAATTCGGTTCGAAGAGCGGTGATGACGGCTTCCATCGCGCGGCTGCCCATATCGGCTTCGAGCATGCAGAGTTCAAGCTCTTCAAGCAATTCATCGAAGACGGGTCCTTCCTTGATGATGCGTCCGCCTTTCTCAACAACACCACCACCCAAATCGATGTCGAATTCAACCCCTTTGTCCGTCTCGACCGTCTTCTTGCCCACAGACATTCTCGGGGCTTGTTCAACCTCGATCAGTTTGCGTCCAGTGGTCGACCGCATCATGTGGAGGTCGACTCTGGACCCGTCGGGCCTGGTGACTTGATCAACGTCGTATCCTTTCTTGGCCAATTGTTTCTTTTCCTTTTCCTTACGCTTTTTTTCGCGTTCGAGGAGTTTGCGCTCTTTTTTGGAAAGTGTGGTTGTTGGTTGAGGGGTGGGCTCGTCATCCCAGTCGTCCCACTCATCATCATCCTGTTCCTCAACTGGGGCTTCAATATCTGTTATGTCGTCCCACTCTTCCTCGTCATCGATTGGTTCGAGTGGTGTAGCGGCGATGGCTTCCTCAGCCTCTTGTGTGCCTTCTTCTGCGGTCAGAGCATCCATATCGGTTTCATCCGCGACTTCCTTGACGCGTTTTTTGAACCGATCGAAAAAGCCCATTGTATCACCTAATCATCCAATGTGAATTCCGTGCCGCGCTTGCGGCGGCGGCGAGATGGTGTTGAGGTGGGGGAGGGGTTCTCTTCTGTGGTTTCTTCTGCTGGTTTTTCCTGTAGGGCTTTGGCCGCTTCGGTAAATGTAGATGCCAATTCGGTGACTACAGTTTCAGTTTCGGTAAACTCGTTCTGTAGCGTCCCCATGACCTCTTCGACCTCTTTGAGGCGAGATTCCAAAATGGTGATGGCTTCCTCTCTGGGTTTCTCTGCCTGAACACCTGAGCCGATGTCGATTACAACTGTATCACCCGTTGGAGAAGCGGGTAATTGGACTCCGCCACCCAATGGAATCATCGTCGATTGATTGGTGTCAAGAATCTTGAGTGCGGCAATCACGCCGAGTTGTTCGAGGCGGATTTCCGATAGTTTCGTGACCTGTTCCTCGATTCGGGCCATTTTCTGACGATTCATCTCCACGAGTTGTGCAATTCGCTGCAATTCTTGCTGGTCCATCACCGGCCCTCCGGGCCGGTCGACCCGCTCGGGTGTCATCAAGCCGTCGATGGGGTTCTCGCGTCACCCTGAAGGGCCTGTGTGCTAGCCCAGGGGTATGGTCGCCCTCGCAGCCGTGCTTCTGTGTGGTGGAAAAGGAAGTCGAATGTTGGCGGGTGGTGTGACCACCCACAAACCCCTGCTGGACGTGGGTGGAATGCCGGCAACACGCTTTGTTGTCGAGGGTTTGCTGGGTGGTAATTTGGAGTTTTCACAATTCATCATCGTTGTGCCCCCCGGGCGTGAAACGGAATACGAAGTCGCATTGGACGGTTTGGGTTGTAGAATTGTAACCCAAGAAAATGCGCTAGGAACCGGCAACGCTGTGTATGATACCTTAGATCACTTGCTCGCTCCAATCGAACATGTCTATGTCTCATTTGGCACACAACCATTGGTGCGTGCTGAAACCATCGAAGGTTCGCTAGACGTTCATCTTGAACGTGGTCTTGGGTTCACATTGGCGACCGTTGTGATGGACAACCCTTACGCCCCTTTGGTGAGGGATGAAGGTGGGGTTGTCATCGGTTCTGTAGAAACGCATCTTGAAGGGGCTGAAATGCCAACGAGAGGTGAAACCAATATCGGTGCGTATTGGGCCAGCAGGGCTGCATTGGATGAGGTGTTGTGTGGTCTTCACGAGGATTTGTTTCGCGAAGATCAGGGGCAATATGCCACGACTTCGGGCGAATTGGGATTCCCAAATGAAATGGTTCGTGGATGTTTGGCTGCCGAATTGGGGGTTGACGGTGTGCCAATCGCTGATGAAATCGAAATGCTGGGGATTAAAACACCCGAAACTTTGGCTGCAATTCGGGAAATCGTAGGTGAAGATGAGTAGTTACTCTTCTTCTGCCGCTGCTGCAGTTGAGAAATCGTGAGTGTCGCGGAACGCTGAGATTACCGCAGCTTCCTTGGATTGTGTTGGCTCGATTTCGGTTAGAGATTCAATGTTGACGAAACGTCGGTTGGTGCCGTGACGGCTGCCAAAAAAGGAGTAGATTCGGTGACGGGCATCGACTTCGTCGGCCGCGACAACGTCCTTTGTAAATGCCTGAACGGTGCGTCCATTCGGGAATGTGCCGATTGCTCTGTATGCCTGCATCGAGCCCGGCGAACTGCCTTTCCGGTTTAAGCGCACCGTTTGTCGTGGCGGGATATGTTTGATGGTGGTCGGTGGTGTCCGGTTGCCATGCGCCGTGTGACGCTGATTCTGTGTCTCCTACTCCTCGCACCTGTTTCAGGCGCATTGCAGTTGCCAGAAATTCCCGAAAGTGAGGGGGAGTGGGTGGTCGTGCGAGAGGGTGGTTGGACGCATACTGATTGGGTTGAGTTGCGCGAAGATGGTTTGGAGCCATTGAGGCAACTTTCGGCCAGCGAGGTTCTCGTTTGGGGAAGTCATGGTTCTCACCAATTAGATGAGAGTTCGGTATTGCGTGGCCCACCGGCGGATGATTACTTGGTCGTACTAGAACCACGATTGCCTAGCCATGCGCAGCAGGGCATTCTTTCGATGTTTGAACATGAGATGTTGCAATTGTCACGGGAAAATGGTGCGCTACCGACTACATTTGAGGTGCAAGGAATCAATCCAAGTGTTTTCGATTCTGTGCCGGGTGTTTGGTGGGTCGAGCCGTTGCTTGAAACAAAAGCGAGGAATGATCTCTCATCGAGTATCATGGAAAATGGTTCGATGGATGGGCACCCCGGTTGGGATTTGGGGTTGAATGGTTCAGGTGTCATCATTGGTGTGGCTGATTCTGGAATTGAGTTGGATCACGGTTGCTTCAGTGAAAATGCGACCGCAATAGGTGAGGTAGGTGTTAGTCATCGCAAAGTTGTCCTCGTGAATACTTCCATCGATGATGGTGATCATTCTGGGCATGCAGATTACAAACACGGGACGCACATTGCTGGAACTCTGGTTTGCGATTTGTGGAATGGGAACATGAGTGAGGGGACGAGTCCTTCGCATGGGGCGCGCGTATTGTTCCAAGATGTTGTCAACGAATCTGGGTGGTCAGAACCATCTGTAGATTGGTTGCTTGCGGAAGCTGTTGCCAATGGTGCAGTCATACACTCTGATAGTTGGGGGGACGATACGGAAGCTTACACTCTGCGCAGTGCGGAGTTTGATTTGTGGCATCGAGAGATGCCGTGGTCACTTGCATTCATCGCGCCAGGAAACAATCCTTCGAAATTCTACGAGCCGGCGAATGCACGAAACGTGGTTTCGGTCGGTGGAACGTTATCTGACAACTCAACCGATCTCTACTCCTCATCATCCAAGGGGCCAACCGAAGAAGGGTTGCGTGGAAATTTCATTGTCACACCGGCGGTTGGAATTGTCTCCGCCTCTGCAGATGGTAACCTTTCCTCGTTCAACGACGATATGCGCTCAAGCACTGGCACGAGTATGTCCACTCCGTTGGGTGCTTCCATCACTGCTGTAATCCAACAGATGGTGCAGGATGGTTGGTTCACCGAGGAAGGGTTTGTTCCCTCGGGACCGCAGTTACGCGCACTTCTCGCGTTGTCTGCTGAGTCTCTACCCGCGGGTGTTGCTCCAGATGCTCAGCAAGGATGGGGTCGACCGAATCTAGCAAACCTCGTCGATTACGGGGAGAATACATCTGCAAATATCTGGATCCATGATTCTTACATGATGAATGAAACAATTCGCATGGGTTTGATCGATGAGTGGTTGGCCACAAACGGGAGTCGTCCGTTGGAACAGGTTATCGCATCGAAATGGAATGGGTCTGATGCCCAGGGGCCATTTCTCAAACAGGGTGAAAATATGTCTTGGAATCTAACGCTGATTCCTAGTGAAGATTTGGAAGTGATTCTTTCATTCAACCAGCGGCCCTTTGGTGCGGTCTCTGATGACTTGGACATCTCAGTTATCTTGCCTAATGGAACGGTCATTGGAAGCAATGAGTCTCTAGAAGGTACCGAACATGTCCACTTGCTCGCAGCCGATTTAATTGGGATAGAAAACGTGACAATCAGGGTTGATGCTGGTCTTGTCGGAATTGGAAACTACTCTGGTGTTCTTGGAAGTGATGGGGATATGTTGGGCTTCGCCCTAGCCGTCAAAGGCGTGGCTGGAGAATATTGGAGTGAGCCTGAACCTGAGCCAGAACCTGAACCTGAACCTGAACCTGAGCCTGAGCCCGATCCCAATTCTGATTCTGATAATGATGGAGTTATGGATCCTGCTGATTCTTGCCCAGATACACCAACTACTCACACTGTTGATTCCAATGGTTGTGCCAATTCGCAAAAGGATACTGATTCCGATACTGTTACTGATAATCTTGATTATTGCCCTGGAACGATCGATGTCTCTTCTGTTGACCGATTTGGGTGCTCTGATTTG
>CAZXVR010000072.1:0-8315 GCA_964644485.1 uncultured Candidatus Poseidoniales archaeon
TGGTGTAGACGTTCATCTCGTAATCACCATCTTCGTAGATGACGATGATTGTGACCTCAGCAATTTCACCGTCGGTGTTGACGATGACAATGATTTGTTCGATTTCACCATCGCGGGGTTCAATGAGGTCTTCCAACGAGTCACGGTCGTCGCGATCGTTGTCGTCTTCAGGTGCTTCGTGGACATCATCCTCGTCGCCCCAGTCTTCTTCCTCGGATTCGTTCCAATCCTCATCGGACTCGTCCTCTTCCCAGTCTTGCATCATTTCATCATAGATTGCATAGAATTCTTCAGCAGGGTCTTCAGCGTCCATGACGCGGTCATAGTCGTCCTGGCAACCTCGTAGTTGGTATGCCTCGTCAGCCCAGTGGATGCGGGAACCGTAGTAGTCATCGTATTCCTCTTCGACCTCGGGATCAAAATCATCCAATCCCAAGTCATCCCCGAATCCAAGCTCTACAAGCAAGTGGTGCATGTCTTCATCCTGTAGAATTTCAAGCAGTTCTTCACTCAATCGTAGAGTCACAGTGATCTCATCACTCTGCTCTTCACCGACTCCAATATCGAAATCGCTGAGTAGAAGATTTCCATCATCATCCAAACCGACGGTCACGTCTATGGATTCAATGGCGAGTATCGCCTCTTCATCCGAATTCATGAATGATAGAAACGCATCTTGTGTGATCACTGCTTCGACCACCCCATGTTCATCTATACTGAGTTCGAGGACACCAAGTTCCTCCAGGTCAGCCATCTGGTCGTTACAGTCTTCAGCTGATACACCCGCGCCCAAGGAGGCGAAGGCGAGCAGCATTGTTCCTAATATGCAATATGTACGTTTTCCGAGCATCCTTCAGTAGTTGTTTCCGGTCGTATATCAAAGAAGTCGTGGGGGTTCCGGGGGGCCCATCCTTTTGGGAAGAGTCAGAGCCATTGAGAAAGTGTTAGGTTGCTTACTTGCAAGGACTGTGCATGGTCGAGTTAAGGGACACCAGAGGGCGTCCCTTGCGGGACTTGCGGATTTCGGTCACAGACCGTTGCAATATGCGCTGCAGGTATTGCATGCCCCGCGAAGTATTCGGCAGTGATTTCGCCTTCTTGAGCAAGATCGATATTTTGACCTACGAGGAAATCGATAGGCTCGCAGGATTGTTCATCTCGTTGGGTGTGGAGAAAATTCGCCTCTCAGGCGGCGAACCCTTACTGCGCAAGGATTTGCCTGAACTTATTTCCATGCTCGCTCTTCGGAATGTCGAACTCGCGATGACCACCAACGGTGTGCTGTTGCCAAGATACGCACCGGCCTTGTCGGCAGCGGGCCTTGATCGCGTCACAGTGAGCCTGGATGCACTGGATGAAGCCACCTTCGCCTCGATTACGGATTCAGGGCACACGGTCGCCGCAGTCTTGGCCGGTGTCGAGGCAGCGGAATCGGTTGGATTGGGACCAATCAAAATCAACACGGTGGTCAAGAAAGGTGTCAACGAAGAGGAGTTATTGGATCTTGTAGAACGCTTTTCCTCTCGAGATATTGCCGTTCGGTTCATCGAATACATGGATGTGGGCACGACCAATGGATGGGATATGCAAGACGTGGTAACCGCCGATGAAATCCGGGGGATCATCTCTGACTTGGAACCTCTTGAATCTCAATATCCTGGAGAGGTTGCGAAACGCTATCGCTTGCCCCAGGGTGGCGAGGTCGGTCTGATTACCAGTGTCACTGAGCCCTTCTGTGGTGATTGCACACGGGCTCGTTTGTCAGCAGATGGGCACCTCTACACCTGCTTGTTTGCGGGCAAAGGCCTCGACCTGTTGACACCGATGAGGGAAGGTGCGTCCGATGCTGACTTGCTGGCTCTCATCGAGTCGTGTTGGATGGCCAGAGATGATCGATACTCAGAGATTCGTAGAGAATCTTCGCCTGCGCACACGCGCGTAGAGATGTCCTACATCGGCGGCTAATCAAAACAATTCTCAGTGACTTCAAGCACTGTGTTCCAGGGTGCATCCGTGCGGATTGCAGGAGCCCCCCATCGAGCAACTGCGGCATGGAACCCCGCACCCTGTAGACCGGAGATCAAATCAGCAACCTTCGGTGGACCCCCAACATTGCAGAATTTTGGCAACATGTCGGTAATGATGAGTGAATTCGTCATTGCGAGGTCAGCTTCCCCGACCAAATGTCGAACAGCGGTTTCCGCATCCTCACCGCACAGTTCCGTCGCTCTCTCAACGGTCATTGACGCCAGCACATCTTGATCAAACAGAGGCCCGGTCCAAAGCGGTCCTGAAATTCGCTTGTCGTCACGACGAACCGGATGTGAGAACGGTAGCAGACAGAACGGCTGTTCACCTTCACCGCCCTGTGGGTGTATTCCGGCTTCGGTCGCGGCCACCAATTCTTCAGTGGTTGGTGAAGCAACACGCCAGCCCAATTGCTCCTCGAGTTCATTGGCCGCTTGGATTGAGCGGTGAACCTTGACAGAAACCCGGATGTGGTGCGAATCCCATGACGACAACAAGGGCATGATGCAACGGTCGTGTTGAGCTGCGGTTCTGGCAACGGTCGCCATCAGCAACCGAAGGGCGGAATCATGTGCCATCTCATCGGTTCGAATTTTCGCCCCATAGCGACGCAGGCATGCGCTCGCGGATGAACCGGTCAATGCTGCTGTATCGGTAGCGGTGATTTCCATCACCGCGCGCCTCGCACTCGATTGCATGGCCGAATCCAAGAATGGAACAGGGGACCCGAAAGGATCGATATCGACCCATTGCCATCCGGAGGAGAGCAATACCTGTCGAGAATCTTCGTTGCGGAACTCAACATTTGGACAATTTTGACGTGCATATTCCAGTGCCTCTTCGTCGAGATCTGCTCCGACCAACAACAATCTCTCGGCCTTTTCTGGTGGCAGTTCAGTCAACCATCGATTGATTCGACTCCCCGTTGCACACAAGGCATCGAGGGCGTGAATGCGTGGTTTGTTGAACCACTCGGTATCGAGCATGTGATCCATCAACAATACACTACGCGTGCGACAATCGGCCATGGCAGGATTGTGGAAGGCTGGGCGATGCGCTTTGTCCGCAGGCCCCTTGCCATGGCGCTCCAATTGCTTCTCAGTGCGCCCTTTTTTGGCAGGTGGCAAGCGATGTTCAGTCCGCCCCTCAAGGACGATTTCTGCCTCGGTCAATGCTTCACCTCAGTAGTGCTCAAAGACAATCTCAGGATTGCAATGTGTGACTTTGTGTCCATGGTCTCGAACTTCACCAACCACCTGGGTTCCTTCAAGTCGGGTTGCCACCCATTCACAGACAGCCTCCGCATGAGCAGCATCCACAACGAGAACCATGCCCATTCCGAGGTTGAATGTCCGAGCCATTTCACGATCGGAGATACCACCTGTTGATTGAATCCAATGAAATTCCGGAAGAACGGGTAGCGGATTTTCAATGTGCCAGCCCAAGGTGTCATGCAATCGTAGTAGATTGGACAAACCACCGCCGGTGACATGGCAAATTCCGTGCAATGCATCGGCTGGGCACGGCCCATCTCCGGCTCGGCAAGCGTCGATGAGATCGGTGACCGGGTCAACGTAGATTCGGGTTGGATTGAGTAGAACTTCGCCCAATGTGATGTCTCCATCACCCATTCGGACGATGTCTCGACCAGGGTGTTCAGCGTCAAACGGGGCCGCATCCATATACGATAGCCCACTCAAGTCGACGACTTTACGCACCAATGAGAATCCATTGGAATGAACTCCGCTTGCGGGCAATCCAATCATGACATCTCCTGACCCGATATTGGCACCGGTAATCGCAGCACCCTTGGGCAACCAACCCAATGCAGTGCCGGATAAGTCCAGTTCGGTTACGATACCGGGAAGACTCGCAGTTTCCCCTCCAGCGAGTGTGACTCGGGCGATTCGACACGCTTCAGCAAGGCTTGCGCCAATGGCTGCGTGCTGTTCTGGATCCGGTTTTGGAACGGCGATGTAGTCGACAAATGCAATGGCTTCCGCGCCCACGCATAGTAGGTCGTTGACATTCATCGCCATGCAATCGATTCCGACACCACTCCAATGACCCATCATCGAAGCGATTTGCAACTTGCTTCCAACTCCATCCGTCGCCAATGCGAGCAGGTTGTCACCAAATTCGACGAGCCCTCCAAAACCGCCGGGCAAATCGACCGGAGCCCCCGGCGTGCCCGCTGCTCGAACTGAACGAGAAAGCGCTCCGACCAGTGAGGCGACCGAAGCCCCCTCTAGGTCAATGTCGACACCACTACTCGCGTAGTCCAGACCCTCGGCCTCGTCGCTCATCGCTCAATGCGAGTCGGAACCCCCTCTTCATTATGCTGTCATCGACCGTTTTGCTCTACGAACAGGGCCGCAGCAGACTTCATACCCCGGCCCACCCCCTCCGGGGGTGCGGAAGTGAACTGATGACCACACAACGACGCCTCCTCGTACTGCTGATGACAACCCTCCTACTCGGAACCGGCTTGGCTGGTTGCTTGGGTGGCGATGATGGGGGCACAACCGAACCCACACCGGACCCAGATGGCGGAACTGGTGGCGATACCACCTTCGCTGATTCAGACGGTGACGGAATCGTCGACCTCCTCGATCAATGTGCAGATACGCCTGCAGACACTACGGTCGATTGGTCAGGTTGCCCCGTAGCTGCAGATACCGATGGCGATGGAGTCATCGATGACGACGACGATTGTCCCGACACAGCAGCGGATGCTGAAGTCGATGCCAACGGTTGTGAGATTGTATACGATACCGATGGTGATGGGGTAGAGGACGGCCTAGACGCTTGTCCTGGCACATTGGCCGGCATCGAGGTGGATGCCAATGGCTGTGAAATCGTCTACGATGCAGACAATGATGGTGTGCAAGATGCAGATGATGACTGTGCGGATACTGAAGCAGGCGTAGAAGTCGATGCCAATGGTTGCGCAGTGCCGCAAGACAGTGATGGCGACGGTGTTCTCGATGATGATGATCAGTGCGCAGACACACCCTCAGGAATCACGGTGGATGAAAACGGATGTGAGATTGTAACCGGACCGGTTATCGAAGTGAAAATAGGTGTCCTGACACCACGCACAGGTGACAATGCGCACCTTTCAGAAGGTCTTGAAAATGCAGCGCAGATGGCCATTGATGACATCAATACGGCTCAGAGTGCTTACGAGTTTTCATTGGTTTACTTTGATACGGAATCATCTGGTTCAAAAGGCAGCACTGGAGCTTGGTCATTGATTGAAGGTGACGGTGTCTCAGGAATTATTGGCGGAGCTTCCTATTCTGTTTTAGACAATGCATTCACACCCCCTACAAACCAAAATCAAGCCAAACCCATCCAGCATCAAATACCAATCATCACCCCATTTGTAGCGGATGGTGGATTGGAAGAAATCTCGGATGATGGCCTAATGTGGCGTGTGATCCCCAGCGAATCTGACAGCGCAAATGGGGCACTCATGTGGTCCAACATTTACGAATTGAACCATCTTGCAATATTCTACGAAGACAGCGGATTTGGTCGTTCATCTGAAAGAATATTCTCTGAATCCTATGACGAATCCAGCATTTGTGCAAGCCTACCTTATCCAACCAATCCAACCGATGCACAGCTTGAGGCCGCACGAGATGAGGCCGTTGACCTTGGCTGTGAGAACGCAGTTCTCTTCTCAAAAGATACAGATGCTGCGAGAATGATTGTGAAACTCAAGGGCGTTCTTCCAGAAGCAAGAGTTGTCACCTCTCACCAACCAGGCTATGCTGAATTCCCAGAACTCATGACCGCCAGTGTGCGCAATCTCGCACTCGGTGTTGTGGGGGCCAACGCTTCAGTGACATGGGAGTCTTCACTACAATCCGATTTTGATGCTGATTACCTTGACCGATTCGGTGTTGTGGCCGGAGATCATGCTGGTTCAGCATATGATGCAGCGATGATCATGGCACAAGCTGCGATTCAAGCAGGCTCTAGCACGGGTAGCGACATCAAAGCCGCCATCCCTACGGTTGGAACCGATTATGCAGGAATAGGGGGGACGATCACCTTCGATTCATATGGGAATACACCAGAGATGATGTTTGATTTGTTCCGCTTTGAAGAAGCGGGTGACACCGACAACGATGGTGAAGTCGACATGACGTTTGAGGAGATGGGATACTGGAATTCATGGGATGGTATCTCATCGCAATGCCGCTCTGATGCAGGTACTGTTGTCATCGGCATGCTCAGCCCACAAACCGGCATCCATTCCCCCTACGCTCAAGGCGAAGAAAATGGGGTCCAATTGGGTGTGGATCTGCTCAATATCAATCAGCGCGGCACCTGCTTCAGTTTGACAATTGCTGACACACAATCAACACAATCTGGGGCCGCGAGCGCAATGCAGAATCTGGTGAATGCTGGTGTGGTCGGTGTCATTGGCCCTCACTCAACCGAGGAAGCCATCGGAGCACTGGTCGTCGCCGAAGCCAACAACGTGCCGATGATTACCTTCGGCGCTTTCTCAAACGAAGCCATGGAAAGTGCATGGGAGGGTTGTGGAGCCACCTGCACACCTTCTGACTACGGTTATCTTTGGCGCGTATCCCCTGGCCAAGACCACCATGTGTCTGCACTGTCCGCGCACATTTCGAATGGTGGATATTCCAATGTCGCCATCTTGAATGATGCAGGCAAAGACAACACCGCGATTGCATCCGCGCTCAGTACCGCACTTGGGAGCACTTGTTCAGAACAATCATTCCCAGCGGGGCAAACCGATTTCACTACTGAAATTTCAGCCTTATCCGGATGCGATGCAGTTGTGATTTTGGCAGAATCGACAGATGGTGCAGCCATCCTCGCTGAAATCCACACCCAAGCATTGAACATCGCCAAAATCGGTGGTCACGGAATGGGTGATATCTCCATGGAAGATACCGTCTCAGATCCAGCACACCTAGATGGCTTGACGGGCATTCGGATGGGAATCGATCACGATCTGGCAGAATATGATCACGAACTGAAATATGTGTATATGATGAATTACGGAACCGAATTGCAATCGTATGCAGCTTGGGCTGGAGATGCATCTCTCATCCTTGGAACAGCAGTGCTGCTGGCTGATGTGGGCTCCCACACAGCAACCCCTCAGCGAGTCAATGAACACGGTATTTCAGCCGCAGCGGACCAATATGCAGTGAGTAGTGGTGAAATTTCATTGAGCACAGTCGATGGTGAAACCAGTCACACCAATCTCGATGTCTATGAATGGAGCAATACTGGTGAATTCACAGAAATCGGTCGCTGGCGCGAGGACCTCGGCTTGGTCATGTTCTGAGAGCATCAAGACAGATTTCAGCCGCTCTTTGGAAGTGAGGCTTCGATTCTTGCATACGATGTCCATCATCGAGTTCGATGAGTTCAACCACGTTGGATTGTTTTTGCGCGACACGTCTTGAATTATCAATCGGTACAACATCATCCTGAATTCCATGCAAGATGACCGCAGGATGATTCAATTCAGGCCAGGACATTTCTTCTGCGGTTTGCATGAAATCCCAACCCAGCATCATCTCAAGTTCAAATCCACGATATTCGTATGCATCCGACTCTTGCCATTGATTCATTTCCTCAATGGTAAGTCGGTCATGCCACATTTCTGCAAGCCCAAACGCGGGAGCGATGAGTAGCAATCCAAACGATGCATTTGGCCGCAATGCGCTGGCGTTGGCCGCGGCCAATCCACCCATTGAGGAACCCACGACGAGATCGAAATCACCAGCATCGATGTGCTCGAGTAGGACTTCAGTTTCTTGTTCAATGTTCCAACCGTTGGCTGACATCACGGGTGCGACAACATCCCAGCCCAATTCCTCAACCATGTGGGTGGGCTTTCCACCATTGGGAGAACCTTCGAATCCGTGGGCGAACAGAACTCGCATCATCATCGACCCATCGCATTCATTCTAGTCAAATTCAAGACCCAATAACTCAAAGTCAGCAAGAGGACATCGTGTCATCATTGCGTGGTCCATGACCCTGATGTGAATTTCTGCTACAACATGTACGGTTGCTTGGAACAGATGGCCAGCGTGAACATTGTTGTCATCATCTGACCAACAGCAGTGGATATGGGTGAATGGTTCCCCTTGCTGTGTGCGAGCAATGTTGCCTGAGAGGCTTACCAATTCAGATGGTGGATCCAAAGGCCGTCTTTGGTAAACGCCTTCCTCATTCATGTATCCATATTGATTGTCACGAGTTCGACCAATACCGCTTGTAATCGC
>CAZXVR010000073.1:0-8104 GCA_964644485.1 uncultured Candidatus Poseidoniales archaeon
CTGGCGATGGTGTTCGAATTGCGGTCAAACCGCAATACGTCGACAAGATTCCAAGGGCCTTTGATGGTCTTGTGAGTGCTCTGCTCGAACGGATTGATCAGCGTGGTGTCATCGAACAGGTCAGTGAGGATCTCTCCATCGACCACCTCTTTGATCGAAAACTCCCCGAACTATCTGGGGGTGAATTACAGCGGGTTGCAATCGCAGCGACCTTGCTGAAAGATGCAGATGTATACTTCTTTGATGAGCCATCATCCTATCTGGATATCTACGAGAGAATGCGAATGGTCAAAATCATCCAAGAGCTCTCTGAAACCGGAAAGAGAGTGATTGTCATTGAACACGACCTGGCTATTTTGGATGTCCTGTGCGACCTGGTCCACATTGTATATGGCGAGCGTGCGGCCTACGGTATCTTCACACCACCCAGAAACACGAGAACTGCAATCAATGCCTATCTTGATGGATTCCTAGAACAGGAGAATATGCGGCTCCGGGACAAACCGATTCAATTCGTTAGAGGTGGTGTCAGAAGTGAAGAAATCGGTCAACCGATTCTAGAATGGGGGGACATGGAGAAAACCCTAGGCACTTTTCACCTCAAGACAGAAAGTGGCAAGGTCCACAGTTCAGAAGTGGTTGGAGTCGTTGGACCCAATGCGACTGGAAAGACGACCATGGTCAAGATGATTGCAGGGGAGTTGGAAATCGATGCAGGTTGGTGCACGATGGAAGCGAAGGTATCCTACAAGCCTCAGCATGTCAAACCTGAATTCGCAGGATCTGTGCAACTTTGGTTAGACAGTGAGTTGGGCATGAAGTGGCGACAAGGAGAATTCCACACCACCGTCATCAGACCACTTCAAGTCGACAAATTGCTGGAGCAAGATGCAAGGCGGTTGTCCGGTGGAGAGTTACAGGCAGTGAGCATCGCGATTTGTTTGGGTAAAGAGGCTGATTTGTATCTTCTCGATGAGCCGAGCGCTCATCTGGATGCGGATGCGCGTATGGAGGCGGCGAAAGCCATCCAAAAGACGATGGAAATCAATGAGAAGTCGGCGATGGTCATCGACCATGATATCTATTTCATCGACATAGTTAGTGACTCCTTACTTGTGTTTGAAGGGGAAGGGGGTTCCGAAGGAGTCGCGGTTGGACCCTTGCCACTTCGCACCGGAATGAACCGATTCCTAGAGCAGGTTCAGATTACATTCAGACGCGACCATGATAGTCACAGACCTCGAATCAACAAGATTGACAGTCGAAAGGATCGCGAACAAAAAGCCAGTGGCGAATATTTCTATGCGGGTTGAAAAATATGCCAGTTATCCCTCAGCCAACGGGTGTTCATGCCCGAAGTCGACGAAGATTGAGTGCATCCTCATTGGTCACTTGGGAGCGATGCAAGCGTGATTGGTTCTTGACGCGGAGGCTTGGGATTCGTGTAGCAACACACCCTGAGATGTTGTTGGGGCATATCGTCGAAGAAGCGGTGACCGCGATTTGGATGGAAAGGCCCCATCCTAGCGATGGAATGTATGAAGGCGATTCGAAATGGGCTCCAGGACATGGTGGAGATCGGATGAATATCGATTCACTGGATTCATTGAATGGTTGGTTGCGGACACTGATGCGACCGATTGTAAACAGAATCATCGAAGAATTACAGGATGCTTGGTCGAATTGTCCATGGAAAGCTGATGGGCGCTCCGTGGAGGAAGTCAAACGTGAAAAATTGAATGCGATGATTAAGAATTCAATCAAATTACAGATGAATGAGGCGAGAGCATGCTTAGAGGCCAATGGTGGCCCTCATTTGGAGGCATTTCGCGACGGAGGAGATCCCTTCGGCACACCAGCCCCATGTTGGGGTGAAGGCCAAGGGGTGGGTTGGAAGGAATCCGGAGAACCCTGTTCTTGGTGGGAGGCGTGGGAGATTGCAAGACCTTGGGCCAAAGACCCACGGATTGTTTCGGCTCAGCGATTGTTCCATCCAGATGGTTGGGCTGCAGGTGAACTCGACGTTGCACATAGATGGAGAGGTTGTATACACATTGTAGACATCAAAGCCAACCGTGGGAATGGACGTGATCATTCCGGCGTGGCTCATCAACTTCGATTCTACCAATGGCTTTGGAAGGAAACAAGAATCCATCCGAAAAAACCGACCAATCGTGTCGAGGAAGGAACTGTTACAGAGATTAAATCGTGGCACCTCACCGATGGATTTGTTCACGAAGCAGAACTGATTGGGGATTTAGAAGCTGAAACAAATCGCCTAAAATCGATTCAAGATGAAATGGCATCAACCTCTCTCAGTGACCTGCATCTCGGTGCTGAAGAACCCTCGTCGGCAGGTAGGTTGGGCTGCGAAATTTGTTGTGGTTTGCAAACCTGTGATTATCCCCGGGGTGGACAAGAACAGCCACTTCATTCACTCATCCCTGATGTCGAAATTGAGCCTGCTGGCACACCATACAGCGCCATCGCAGATTTACCAAGTCGCGTGACTGTGAAGGGAACATTACACGGACATTGGGGGCCGATGCCCAATCACTACGGAGATCATGTGATTGGAGCCGCTATCACTGCTGGCGACAAGACCGCAGTCATCGAAGAAATGGGCATGGGTCAGTTCTCGCAATTGCATCAACACGAGGGTGATGTTGTGATCGTCAATGCTGCCCCTGGTCAATGGCGTGGAATGATTCGGTTGTATCTAGATACGGATAGCCAAATCGTTTCGGTAAAGGAGGCCGGGGATTTGCAAATTGACCGAATCGGGTTGATCCCCACTAGAGCCAATGTCTCAGGTGTAGTCATCAGCCGAGGTTCCAATAGTGGTACCAATGCCAAGGGCAAGGATTGGTCCATGGCAACCGCACACATTTGGGATGGAACAGCATTGACTGAAGTGGTCGCATTTGGGATGGGGCGAAGTGAATCATTCGACAACCTACAGGTCGGTGAACATGTTCGATTTATGGCCGCAGAAATCGGATGGAGAGAAGGGACGCCACAATTGCGTATAGACCCGCGAAATACGCGGATGACGGTCGAACCAAAACCACCGGAAACCGATGGAAATTAACGAGGATCTCTCGGTGGATTATCGACAGGAAGAATGGAGACGTATTTCCCACCCATTCCTTGCGAAATGAGCATCCCAACACCTGCGAGAACCACAAGCGGGCCTCCGCAGCAGAAGGCATTTTCAACGAATCCGACTAAAAGTCCATAGGTGAGACTATCCTCAAATGAATGCGGCATGAAATTTTCTAGAATAAACGTGGATACAAGGCCAACCACACAGATAATTCCGCCGAGCCAGATGGCCTTCATCGCATACCTCTTCTTCTCCTCTCCAGCCGCATTCAGGGACAGCAGCACTTCAGATGAGGACATGGGTGATTGCCCGACCATGCATCTCGCTGGTCGTCAAGACCTTTGAATTCTGTTGGGCCGCATGGTTCAAAGACGGTGAATGATAAGGAACGTTCGTGCCCGTCCAAATTGTCGATGAAGATGCGCTGTTGGTCAGCAAATTCAAGCGATTGTCAGCGACCAATCTAATCCAATATCTGGGCTGCCCTAGATCATGGTATCACCGCAGAATCGAATTTCTCCGCGGCCCACAAGTCCCAGCGATGATGAGAGGCCATATCGTCGAAAATGCGGTTTGCAGGGTCCTCCGAGAGGGGCCTTTGTTGGTTGATTCTGATGCCGATTGGAACATCTTGGAAACCCCATTGGATGAGGATGAGAGACCTGATCGAATCAACACTGATCGGTATAATGGTCCAGAATTGACTTCAACAAAAGGGGTGGCTGATTTGGAATCTCTTCGCGCGTGGGCATACGCGAGGGCGGAAATCCATTTTCCAAACGTGAAGGCATACCATGTTGAAGATTTTGAAGACAATCCAATGTCCATCGGTGGTGGAGGTGACCTTGATGATGAGAAAATGTTGTCGATGATTTTCTCGACCTTGGATTTCCACATTGAAGAAGTCGAGCGATGCTTAGAGGAAAATGGAGGGCCACACCTAAGCCGATTCAGAGCGGGTGAGCGGCCAGAATGGCCCGCGCCGGATGGTTTTCCACACAATTGGTCTCTACCTCATCCCGCCGTAAGTGAAGGAGAATGCACCCTGATGGAGGCATGGGAAATCGCCAGACCATGGTTCGTCGACCCCGATGCTGGGATTTTCTCCCTCGGCTCGATTCATCCCGAACATTGGTTTGCTGGTGAATATGACTTCGTCTATGACTGGGATGGTCGCGTCTCAATTGTGGACCTAAAGGCGGCGATGGGAGACAATGATCGCTCAGCAGGATATGTGTTGCAACTCGAAATCTATGCTTGGCTATGGTGGGAAACGCATGATCGGAAATCACGGGTTGAAAACTTGAGATTGTGGTATGCTGGAGTACCTGCGGTCAAAACGGTCCCCGCGCCGGACGAGGCACGTTTGCTTGAACTTGAAAATCAGCTTCGCTCAACATATGAGGATTTGTTCGTAAATCGAAGTTCAGATATCGAAGATTATCCAGCGGAACCGTCCCCTGTGCAACGATTTGAAGCCGGTGGAATTCACATTGGTATCGATGAAAATCCTCTGGCGCGTTGCAAGTCCTGTGACCATCAGAGCATTTGCCCAAACGGAGACAACCGGCAGAATTTGCCATCGATGGAAAGCCTACAACATGCCGGCCGAAACTGGCCAATAACAGCGGCGATCAATCTGAAAACTCGTGTCGACATTTGTGGTGAAGTAACCGGTTTACTGTCTCCACAAAGCGATGAAGACGGTAACATTCAGATCAAATTCAATTTGCAGCAAGGGGTCGACCGGCTCGAAGTGAAAAACTGCTTTTTCCCAAAACCAAAACGCATCACGCGAAGAATCGCCAACGGTTGCCATGTTCGAATCAAGGGTGGCAGACCAACAGAATGGAACCTCAATCCAAGTGTGGAGCTCGATGATCGATCGGAAATCGAAATCATCGACCCCGATGATGCGGATGGTGAGAGCATCGTCGGTTTGGTCACCGCTGGCAATGTTGTCGGCAGAGTGATGACAATTAGAGATACAACTTGGCAAAAGAATCGAACCAGCTCAGGCAAACCAAAGTGGAGATTGACGATTCAGGATGCCACAGGGCCCATCAGCATCGTGGCCTATGCATTTGCCATGCCATCAGGGGCTCGTTCGGTTCGACCAGGGGATGATATTGCCATTCTCAATGGTGTGTATTCACAATTCTTTGATCAGCCGGAAATCAAATTCCAGAAAAATACCCGGCTCGCGATTCTAAACCGGCGAGAGGATTAACCACCGCTGGATACGATAATCAATTCAATCTCAATGTCGCCTGTGATGGTGGATGTGTGAGGCACGATTTGTTCACCCACGATGGTCAAAACTGTTGAGGGAGGGATTTCCATTTTCTCAAGAACGGCTGCGATGAGAATCGGTTCATCAAACGTCATCACGCTCCGCTCCCCCTCGTGAGTCACACCGACCTCCATGGGGGTCGCTCAGGGGTCCACCTGAAGAGGTTGATGGCGCCGAGAGAGAGATTTGAACTCCCGCGTCACGAGGACAGTGGATTTCGAATCCACCGCGATACCGGGCTATGCGATCTCGGCTGTGCCCCGTCCACCCTCGCTTTTGACATAAGTCTGACGAGTCTAAACATAGAAGCCCGAACCGGAGTCATCTTCACTCAAATCGATTCCAGCGATTTCTTTGCCTTCCATCATCGACAACAAACGAGCCGCAGTTTCACGGGTATTGTCAATGGGTAGGTCAAGGCCGAGGTCGAAATCTGCACTGATTCTCTGTGCGAGGCGATCTGCGGTGACCACATCGATACTGGTACCGATCGATTCGGCTGAATAGGCAGCACTGGAAACACCGTGCAGGGGCGAAAGGGAGACGAGGAGGCCTGCCAACCCAAGCATACCACCGGATGGTTGTTCAGTACTCACTGAAACTCCACGTTCATTCAATGAGGATTGGACATCCTTGGATGAACAGGTCAGGTGGATGTGTTCATCCCCTGGTTTGGCGCTAAGGCCTGCGAGAACAATGACCTGCGGTGTCTTGCTATCTCCTGCGAGTTGCAGAATGGTTTCAGCCATCTCATGCTGACCCCGTGGCGTCATCGGCTGCCCATTTCCGGTAATGGTGATGACGGGTTTGGCACCTTCCATTTGCACCATGTGAATCGAAAGGTGAGGGGGGACTAGAAGTCCTTCTTCCAAAACAGAATGAGGTGGCAAGTCGGGATGAATCAAACGAGCAATCATTGTTGATTCGTGTTGTTCATTCAGGGTATCAATCACCAGTTTCCCTACGTTCCCTACACCAGGGACTGCAGCAATAATCATCTGATTTGCAGGTAGTTCTGTACCTTCCATCCATTGGATTTTGGTACTCATTCTTCTTCATCCTCCGGCGAAGGGAGGTTTGCAGCCCATTCTTTGGATTCGACCTGCTTTAGTTTGCGGCGGAGGTCTGCCCTCGCGTCTTCTGGAGAAAATCGCATGGGGCCTGCTGCTTGTGCCTGACCTCCACATTCCTCACAAGTCTCGGACAGTCCGTATGCACCACAAGATGTGCATTTCTGCAAACGGGCTCGAGCCATGAGTACTGCCCTCATGGTGAGGCCTTTGAACCTCTCTCTCTGAGAGAGGGTCACTGACGCAAGATTTCGACAACGCCGATGTCGTCGGTGATGGTTTTCGAAATCGCCGCCTCTACAAGATCCCAATGTGATTCGGCAATCTCCCAATCCGGGGCTTTGAGTTCGATTCGGTATTCAGGAGCACCATCGTAGTATGCTGCAATTTCAACTTCAGCCGGTTCGGAAGAGCATTTCTCGACAGCTGTCAATGCTTTACGGATGACTTCGATTCCTTCATTGCCATGAATCTGAATGTTTGCGATGGCACGAATGTTGACGAATTCCGGAATGATGTTCTCTACTGCGATTTCAATGAAAACAGCGACCCAGTCGCCTCCGAATCCTTCGTTTTCCAGAGCGGCGTTTTCGATGGCAGTTTCTTCAAAAGCAGCGTAGAGTCCACCGAACGTTTCAGTGAGTTCGGCATTCATTTCACCAATCTTCTCATCATCCCATCCTGAACGCTCGCCAACGATGCGGAGAAGTTGTCCCGCACGTTGCTTGTTCTTCCAACGCTGCAAAGTGTCTCTGCGGCGCTCGTCGCTGACCGATTTGATGCTCAGTTCGACGCTTTTCTTGTCCTTTCGAACCTTCAATGCCTTGGCGACAACCCTCTGTCCCTCACGGACGATTGATCTGATGTTCTTGACCCAACCAGAGGCTACCTCACCGATGAAAATGAAACCCTCTCTTCCAGGGTATCCATCCAAATCGACGTAAACGCCGTTTTGTTTGACAGTGGTGATTGTGCAAACGAGAAATTCCCCGAGTTCGGGCCAATTGCCTTCTTCTGACATTTGCTTGACCCCCTTCACTCGAGGGTCTCAGCTACCGATGCGCCAGTAAGTTGCGCTTTTCCACCCGCAGGGCGGGCGAGAACTGAGCCGCAAACACCGCAGTTGATGACGGTGGTTGCTCGCTCGAAAATGATCTGTTCATTACCGCAATCGCGGCAATGTACACGAAGGAAATTACTGGTCGCCATATTTGTCACCTAAATCACTTGTCGACGAGTTCGAATTTCTTCGCTCTCTTGCATGGAGGAGTATGTGCCTTTCCGGTTTCGGTGCACCGGTAGAGAATATTGACACGCTTGGTTGGCTTTTCTCGACCCTCGGGCTTTGGACGAGGGAAACCTCGGTAACCTGCTGTGACTCGACGGAATCGGCGTTGACCCCACTTCAATTCACTTGCACGTCGCTTCTTGACTCGCTCAACGGTATGCATCGTATGTCGGCCAGCCTTGGGACTGTAGCGCTTGACTTGACGGGGCATCTTGACCATTGTTCGAACCTCCTCACCATGTGGGTGCGAGCCTGCGACCATCGACCCGTATATGAGGGTGTCGCGCGCGAGGGGATTTGTAAACCGGGCGACTGCGTGGCAAAGTCGGTCAACGTTGATGAACCCT
>CAZXVR010000074.1:0-7928 GCA_964644485.1 uncultured Candidatus Poseidoniales archaeon
CAATTTCAACATCAGTGCTGCTCCAAACCTAACTGCGGTACTGGAAGGCCCAGGCGCCAACAATTCGTTGCTTTCAATCGATGAAGATCTCTACATTAACGGCACAATCCTCAGTCGTGGACAATCGGTTGTTCCGATGGAAGGGACCCTTTGGCTTCAGATACGAATGAACGGTTCCTCAGGGCCCATGGAGAACATTACTTCATGGACTCTTAACGCCTCAACTTGGTCCTCTAGTCCAGGAAACTTCAGCCTCGTCTGGAATTTCGCTGCAGGGTTTGCCCAGAACCTTGACCCCGGATATCTCGATGTGGAATTGTTGTTCATCCCTGATGCCTTAGGTGCCAGCGATATCGCAGGGTTGCAAGAGAATGCGACAGCCACTGGATTGAGTTACGGTCTACAGACAACACTCTTCATTGAATACAACATCAATCCACTACAACGCGGTGAAGCGACGATAACCAACATCGGTTTGACCGACCATCGTGGAAACTACGTCCTGCCCGCGAATGGGACATACATCTCAGAATTCGATGGGATCCTCATTTCAACCAATAATTCAGCAGATGTAGAATTTGGTTCCCTCTGTTTCGACTGGTCGCCGGACGCGAATACGCTGGTTGGCGATTATCTGTGGTTTTCCAATTACTCCTCGTCTACGCAATGGTACAAGGATGCCACCAGCCAAGGCGATGTGCGAATTATGGGATACATTTTGATCAGCACCACCCTGGCCGACAATTGGGTTCACATTGGAAATTCATCGACCATTACAGGTGACATTCGGGATGACTTGACCAATTCTGTCATCATCGGGAACCAGACATCACTCATCTTTGAATTTGAGTTGGCTGGTGTGGGTCCGCCCGACCCCATGGGCAACCCTCCACCACCTTGGTTCATCCCGATTGGCTCGACACCAGTCAATTCGACAACCGGCCAGTTCAACATGTCATTTACGATGCCAACCAATTTCCCCGGTGGAATTTGGACCATCAGTGTCTCAGCTGACTTTGCAGCAGGCGCCCCACCTGGCGGCGCTTACTACAATTTGGAAGAACCCCATCAACTGGACATCGGAACCGAATCTGAAGCGGCACTTTTGCTGAACAATTCAGCAGTTCTTGTGGAAGTCAACAATCAACTCATTCTAGAAGTGGATGTCAAGGATGTTGCAGCATTCTATTCTGAGTCGCCCCCTGGCCAAGAAGGGTTGGCAAACATTTCAGCCGCAGCGGTTGAATTCTTCTGGGATGCCAATGGTGCAAACACATCGCTCGGTGTGTTCTCGACCAATTCCAATGGGCGCGCAACTCTAACATGGACAGTTCCGCTCGCACAAGAACCCGGTTACTATGATGTGTGGGCCGTAATGTATGACGATCAAACGGACACATTGAGCACAAACAATGGTGCAAGATATACTGGCAATCACACATTGGCAAACGTCACCGTCCAAGTATTGACGTCGGTCATCTTTGATTCGAGTGTACCAACGACCGTAGTCGCCGGAACCAACTTCCAGTTGTCAGGTGTCATTGAAGATTCAGTAGATCCAAATCGCCCATTCTCAGGGCCGGTTGACATCGAAGTCTTCTGGTTGGATGATGAAGAAGAAAAGATGGCGACCATGCATACGACCGCAGTCAATGGGTCATTCAACTTGACAGTGAATTCTGACCCCAATGGAGACGGAATTGTGAGTGGTAACCACGAACTCATCGTCTCTGTAATCAACGGCTCGAATCCATTCTATCTCACAGATACAGGTAACATGACCATCCTCGTGATGGGAGTCACCGACTTTGAGAATGAATACCCACTCTCGGGTGTCGTAGTGAACCGAGGCGATACGGTTGATTTCGGTGGCAAGTTGGTTGAAACAACCGATTTCAACTGCAGCACATGCAATGGTGCGCCACGCATCATCAATTTCACCTCTGTTGGCGCACAATTCGATGAGACGTGGTTGTCAGAGAATACAACAGATGTGAGTGGGGATGTAGGATTCTCATACACCATCCCCAATGACCAACCATTGGGTCCAATCACCATCACTCTGTATTACAACGGCACATGGCACATGCTTCCGGATCATCATCAAATCAACACGGTGACAGTCCGGTCCCTGACTATTCTTGTAGTTGACACCATTACTGACAATCCGATTGCCGGTGGTGGTTTCAATGTCACAGGAACCTTGGTTTCCGACAATGGTTCTGCAATCATCCAGCGAGATGGGACGCCAATGCTGCCCACACTCACCTTCGATATCGATGGTTGGACGAATACATTCACCGTCGCCAATGGCACAGCACAGGGCGATGGAACTTGGTGGGCTTGGATCACCTTGGACGCCGACTTCGCGCGTGGCACACACACGGTTACAGCGGATTACACTCCGACTGTGAATTTCTATGAAGCAAGTAGTGCGAACAACACCTTCGATAGTCGTGGATATTCGGTTTTGACAATCACTAGCCCAATCGATTTGGATCTCGAATCACGAACAGTGCGTGGAGATAATTTCACAGTGAATATCTCACTAATCGATAACGCAGGAGCTCCGATTGAGAATGAAACGGTCACAATCGACCCTGTGGGTATGAATGGCCCTGTGACGGTCACAACCGACTCCAATGGGTTGGGTAGTGTTACGATTACAGTCCTGAACACGACCGCACCAGGTCCACATTGGATCAATGCAAGTTATGCCGGCTTGGCGGGAACAACCGGCGTGATTGGAGACGCGACGAATGCCAGAATCGTCATCCTAGCACCAACGGTTCTAACCATCGATAGTATCGAGGGGACCCTCATCGCCGGCCAGACTCTCATCGTGAATGGCACACTTCTCGATGAATGGGGGATGCCACTACTAGATGCCCAAGGAAATGCATCGGGCGGTGTAATCCACTTGTTCATCGATGGCAGTGATGTCGGTGGCACATGGTCCGTTATTTCAGACGGTCCGACAGGTGCCTACTCACTGGCATACACCCTTCCACAAGGAATTACTGCGGGCGCACACAGTATTGAGGTCCGCTTCCTTGGTGGGTATCTTTGGGTCGACCCGGTTGGCGCTGGAGACTCTGTGAATCCAGAGTATTACCTATCTGCAAATGCAAATGCGATGTTCAACGCAACTCAGCCCACCCAAATCAGCATTGTATCCGGTGGAGGTTCAATCGACCGCGAAGAGCTGATTTCCATCAGTGGAGTGTTGTTGGATTCTGTCGAACGCCCAGTTGCCAATATGACAATCGGCATTTACCTTGACAGCGTATTCCTGACAAATGTCACATCCAACGTGGATGGCACATTCGACGTATTCTACCCCGTGCCATCCGACATGACCCTTGGTCCGGTAACGATGGACGTCGATTTCGTAGGCGCTGAGTTCTATCTTGGTTCGAGCGCGACCGTTGATTGGCAGGTCTACAGCCTAGTCAATATCGACATCGCATCAACCGATGCTGTTGCCATTGGCGATTCAGTGACCATTTCAGGAACGGTTCGAGACAACCTACCTGCTGGATGGATTGCAGGGCACAATGTCGACATTCGAATCGGAGGGATGCTCATAGGCAATGCATCTACCGACTCGAGTGGTGTTTGGTCATTGAATTGGACCATCCCTTCATCGATGGCTTTGGGTAACCACACAATCGAAGTCTTCGCACCAGAACAAGGGTGGTATCGTAGTGGTCAGGCAAACAGCACGCTCTGGGTTGCACACCATTCTGCCATCTCATTGAGTGCACAGAGCGGTGGGGATGCGACAAGAGGGCTCGATTGGGTTCTCAACGGTCGATTATACGATAGCGATGTTGTTGGCTTGCCAGGAATCCCTGATGCGACCATCCAGATCGCATTGGATGGTGCCTCAATCACATCGGTCACCACGGATGAAAATGGAAACTTCTCAGTGACTATCCCAGTTGACATGTCTAGCAACCGTGGCGATCACACCATCACTGCACTTTACGCAGGCGCGCCATCTTGGTTGGGAAGTGAGGCGAATGAAACAGTCACAACTTGGGCTGATGTGAACCTACAGATCACCTTCGTGTCTGACAACTCTATTCGGAGTGATTCGACTCACCCTGTTCGAATCGAGGGTCGAGTTGATGAAGTTGGTGGCAACGGAAATTCACTCACGAACATGTCGCTGCTATTGATGACTGGAAACACTTCCTTGCCCACATCGAATATCTTGTGGAATAACCTGACGGGTGGATTCATCATTGAATTCACAGCTGACCGATACATCACCCCCGGTGATTTGACACTTGTATTAACCAGTGAACGCGATGAATTGAATCACTTCAACACTGCCAACACAAGCGCTGAGTTGTTTTTGCGTGTGCGCGCTACATTCGAAATTGAGTATGGTATTGTCGAATGGGGTGGGCACTCGATTAACGGTAGTGTAGTGGTCCGCGACTATTACTCAAGCCAAATCATCCCCGGTATCGCCATTGAAGCCCACCTGAGGAATGATTCTCAGACAGATCCGTTTGAAATGTATCTGGCAGGATTCACCAATGACGCAGGCGAATGGGAGTTTGAATTCTCAGTTCCAAGCAGCCTGCAGCCTCTGTCCGATCAAGGCCACTGGGGTACGTTGCATCTACAGTTCAACAGTTCAGCCGCCGAACTTTCAGATGAAAGCAAACTAACCCTCTCGCGTGATTTGTACTCATTGGAGTACGAGGCACAAAGCCAGACATCAGAAAGTGTGTCATACTGGATCTACGCAGCAGTCGCAGCAACCATTGCAGCAGCCGTCGCAGGAGTGTGGGTGCTATACATCCGCCGTCGAGACACAGTGGATGAATTGGCGGAAATCTTCTCCTACACCGCAGAATTGTTGGCGGCTGGAGATGCAATTCGTGAGGCGATTTTCAACTGTTACGAGGAGCTTTGTGGCGTCCTGATGTCACATGGGCACCTGCGCAGAGATTTCGAAACCGTACGCGAGTTCGAGATGGCTATTCGAAAGGCGATGCCGACCATCAGTGACGAGGCTTTGACAGCACTCGACAACATGTTTGAGATTGCGAGATACAGTCGTCATGAATTGGGCGATGCACACCGCAGTCAAGCGTCCGCAGCACTTCAGCGAGCCATCGCAGAAATCCAGAATGCGTCACAGATGCCTGCAGCCGCAGCACACCCACCCGTCTGATAATCAGTCGCGGACGAAATCGAACACCAATTGGTCACCGCGCCAACCGGCGCGAGCCAGCTCCATACCAGGTGGTAGTGCAAACGTTCGAGAGAGGTTCTCTCCATCACGACCTTCTGCATTGAGGCGAAGGGACGTCCAATTACCGCTCGAGTGAATCTCTAATTGCACACGATCCTGAATTGCTCCTGAAAGTGGTAGGACCAACGCATCGCCCTCTCGAAATCCACCTAGATTTCCGATGGCAATCTCTGCTGTTTGCATCGACTGATTCTCAGCAAAATGTGCATCGACACCTTCACCAGCCATTGAAAGTAAACTCGCATGCGCAGCTTGAGTTTCTGCGAGGTGTGGAAGATCTGACAAGAATGCATCGTGTAAATCTGAGGGGTCTGCTGAAAGTCCCGCTAGGATTGGTTCAGGGGTGACTTTTTCCTCATCTTCGGGAATTGAAACCAGTTCGACAGTCTCCCAGTCCATGCTATCTCCCCTATTCGTGGCATCATCGGGTGTCCTTGAACCCATCCATCGTCCTATTGTCCCTTTGCCGGTTCAGGATGTCGCTCGAAGAATTTCTGCGCCCACCTCCCAGTTCGGTTGGCTTCACTGACCTTAATCGTGGTCAGGGTAGGCGGTAGACATGATCGATATTGGCCACTTAGTAGTCTATTGTCCAGGAGGAGAATAAACGCCCGGTCCTCAATTTTTCGAATGGCTCGACCCATGCCCTGTAGCACGCTATTGACCGCTGGTTGCAATGCACCGTATTTCCACCCCTTACCTGGACCATGCTTCGTTTCGATGTATTCTCTAAGCGCATCCTGTGGTACCGATTTTGGCGCGACAGGAATCCCGACACAGACGACGGCATCGAGGATATTCTGTGAATAATCAACCCCTTCTGAAAGTCGGCCACCGAAGACACCGGCAAGAAGTACCTTTGTGCCTCGATTTCGTGCGTCTTGTAATTGTTTGAGTGCCGTGTCAACGCGCTTCTTCGTCCAATTTCTCGACTCGATAAGCAGCATTCGACCAGGCCAATCTGCTTCTTCTACAATCTCCTCAAGCATTCGATATGATTGGCAGAAAACCGCCACATGGCCAGGGGTATTTTGCAACAATGCGCGGATGTGTTGGCGAATTTTCCTCGTATTTTCAGGCCCCCGCTCGGTGTATTTTGAGGTCACATCGGAAGCGATGAGAACAGGCCTCCGGTCCTCTAGGAAAGGAGATGGATAGGATGCAGTCCCAATCGGTCGGATAACGGGAAGGCCGAGGGATTCGGCATACATTTCAGGAGGTGTCAATGTACCGGACATCAAAATCCCGCCTCGGATGGTGTGGAACACATTCCCACTGACGATTGCCGGGTCGAGGAGGTGTGTCGTGATTCGATTTTCATCTCCACGAGAGGCCAACACAACACACATCGCCGGTGATTGTGCATATTTGTCTAGAATACTCAATACTGATGCCAGACGATCAGTCGCCATTTCCTCTTCATCATCATCGGGGTCTACTTGGACAAGGAATAATTGCCCAATCAGTCCATTCAAATCGATAGTTTCTCCCGAGATGTCTCCCGACAATTCTTGGCGAAGCATCGAAAGGATTTGGTCCGCTTCGACACGCACTTCGATTTCGGCACCGATGTCCCCTAGATTCCGATTTGCCTCTTTTTGCTCACGAATCCAAGTCGAGAGTCGCCCCTTGAATCGTTTTAGCGCAGTTTCACACGCCCGCGTGCGCTCAAAGAGTGCCTCATCCAAGGTCGAACTCAACCCTTTTTCCTTGAGGACATCACAATATTCTTCCAATTCATAGATGGTGTCGCGGAGCAATTTGTCATTCAGGGTTCGGCTCAATCCACGACGGATTCGGTTTGGCAAGTTGTGTGCTTCATCGATGACTACGATCATGTCATCCATGGACAAACCCATCGCTTCGAGACTGGAATCACGTGTATCTTCGTTGAACAAGTGGTTGTAATCGCAGACCAGTATATCGGCTCGAGATGCAGTTTCTCTGGCGACCTTCCAAGGGCATGTTGGTTGTGGCCCCGCCTCTCCGTGCCAATGTTTTGCATGTTCAACTAACTCATCGACATGCAATGGATAATCAAGGACCTTGAGGCGCAAGCCAGGAGAATCCTCGAGAAATGGTTTGCATTTTCTGGTGCCTCGTAATTCTCCACAGATTTGCCTGAAACGGCCACCGTGTTGCAAGGCCAAGTCATTGATGCACATGCCGTTTTGACCAATCATGTCAACCAACGTTACCGGGTGTTCACCATCTGGCAATCGTTCGTTGATTCTGCGAACTGTATCGACGACGATGCGATGCTGAGATTGCCGTCCCGTCATGAACAAAACCTGTGTTCCCGGGATTGATCTGGCGACAGACAAAGCTGCAGCCAACGATGCAGCCGTCTTCCCGATACCAGTGGGAGCATTCGCAATCATGAAACCGCCATCTGTAATGGCTTTGAATGCATCATTGGCCATGCTGACCTGCCCTTCACGAAGTTCCTCATGTGCGAGGAATCGCACTCCGGAGTCCAATTCTTCCGAGGGCATGGAACTCGTCCTGCGACTCGGCCCCCCTTGAAGATTACACTTCGGGATTTCGAAACTGACGTTCTACCTTGCCAATAGGGGGGTCCCCGCCCGAAGGCGGGGAGGGGGTGACGAGTGTACTATGCATCCGTCGAAGAAGGGGGTGCCCCCGATAGACG
>CAZXVR010000075.1:0-7915 GCA_964644485.1 uncultured Candidatus Poseidoniales archaeon
GATACTATGATAACCCCCCTGCCCCCCTACGGGGGGCAGAGGACATCATGGAGGTATTGTGATGGGACTACTGTCGTTTCTTGGATTCGGATCGAATGAAGAGTTCGACGAGATCGATAGTGCCTCAGTGCAACGTTTAGAGTCATTATCCGAACAAGCGATTGAAGCGGTCACCGTTCCAGAAGAATCCATCCCCATCGAGGAGGACGCTTGGACGCTCGCACCATCCCCTGCCAGGGCCCGTGTCGGCGCCAGTGGCCTAGAACCCGTGACTGTAGAGAGCAAAGCAATCGATACCCCTGCAACCATCGACACCAAAGCAATCGAACAGCGAATGGATGACCGCTTTGATCGAATCGAAGCCACGATGAGCATCATGGATGCCCGCCTCACCCAATTGCACGTTACAGACAATTTGGGCCATTCACTTCCAACGGATACGCTGGTTACAGCAGATGGGGAGGATGGAACAACCGATGAAGCACAATCCTCTGAAGAATCCGAAGGTTCCACACTATCACAAGAAGTAGAGACTGTTAGTTTGCTAGATTTGTATGAAGGTAGTGTTGCGGACATCAATCCGTTCTTGAACAGACGCGCAGATTCTCATTCACGTGGGCCGGAAGTCACGGTGAGCGAAATCTCAGCATTGCTACTGGACCACCTTTCTTCAGAACAGGCGTTAACGTTCATCGAGAAGGCGAAGACGAGCGGGATGATTACCAAGGACGAATCAACCGAACTGGCATCCATCATTGGTCTTGCCAACCCTGCCATTAACGATGATGGTTCAGAACACCTACCACATCGCACCCTGCTCATGTTTGGATCGATGGTGGAAGCCTGGCGTAATTCTCAGAGTGAGGGGGCCTGAGATGTGGGTGGCTCAGTAAGCATCTCGGCATTGATTGTCGGAACCGCTCTTCTCGGCATTTTCGCCCTCGCATCATTGTCACTGAACAACAGTGCGATTACGGCTTCGGAAGTTCTTGAAGAAAATTCTGATGATCCTGAGATACGCCTTCTGAATGCATCAGAATCAGCAGGCGTCATTCACGTCAACATCACCAACACTGGAGATGAAGCAATTGATTATGAGAAAACATGGTTCAGTATAGATGGAAATTCACCCCTTCGTGCCAGTGATTATCACAATCAGACAACGATTCTCTTTCCCGGAGAAACTCAGCACATTCAGATGAGCAGTACGGGATTTACAACCCCAAGTCGAATTTTCGTCACGAGCATGGGCGGGCAATCTGGAGTAGCATTTTCTTGAGGTGAAAATATGGCAGATGGTGGTGCAAGCGAACTGATCATGCTCATTTCCGGGCTTTTGGTAGCAGGCATTGTCACCACCTTACTCATCGCCTCTTGGGGGGGGTTGGCCAATTCGGTGGAAACCGCTCAAACACAAGTCGAAGCGAATTCGAAAACCAGTGCTGTACTGGCCAGCGATCCTATGCAAGTCTCTTGGAATCAATCTGCTTGTAACCTCACAATCCACATTCAAAATACAGGTAATCTTGAACTTCTAACCGACAACATTGGCGTCATCGTGAATGGAACAGCATCCACAGTTACTCAAGCACAATTGCTTGGCGGCAGCACGATTTGGATGACTGGTGAAGTTGTAGAGTTGAGCATCTGCCCACCAAGTATCACGATGACAGCTGGCCAAGAAATCATCGTGACCGTTATCGTGCAAAGCGAGTACTACCAGGGAATCGCAGGCCAGCATTCATTCAGCGAGGTGGTCCGCCTTGTCTGAAGATGTTGGATTCGCATTCGAATTGGAAACGGACAGCCTCTCAGACAGCCTGGGTCGATTCCTCCCCCGTAGATCATTGTATATCGTAACCGGGAAAATCGGCGCGGGAAAAAGCCTCATCGCCCAGCGAATCGCCTTCGGGTTAATCTCGAACAATGTACGAACAACCGTCGTGACAACAGAGTTGACAACCCGGGGGTGGCTAGAACAAGTCAACAGTTTGGGATACCCACTGGAAGATGCAGCCAATCAAGGCGACTTCACTCTTCTCTCCCGTTTCGGAGTAATCTCCGATGAAGTCGAGGAGGACGTCGGCATCGATGAATTGATGGTATCAGATGCTCTAATGAATGCCGAGATTTCTATCATTGACCGCGCATCGATGCTGCTTCACCAGCATGAGGAATCCCCCGACCAACTCCTCAGCCGCCTCCGCACATTTTGCTCCGAAAACCGTTCACTGATGTTGTTGATTGACCCGGATGAGATCTCTCCTGAGATGATGCGTATTCTATCCGCATCTGCCGAAGTCGTCATTGAGATGAGAACATCAGAAATCGGTGGGGGACTATCTCGTATTTTGGCCGTCACACGCTTCCTACGAGCTGCAGGCCCAGTACAACCCAGAATCGGCTGGAGAGTTGAACCATCGATGGGTTTCATTGTAGATATTACAGCAGTCAGTTGAGGGGTGAAACATGGAAGCCGAGGAACTTGAATTCGCCAGAGGAGATCTCAACGGCGTCATGTCTCGCTTTGACCATGTTCGAGAATGGGTTGAGGATTTTGAATCACGTCACGGCACCCGTCCGATGTATTACGGTCCATTGGATCGGGCTGCATCAAAGGCCGAACCCCTCAACTTGATCTATCATCTTCGAGGGCCACTATTCGCTCATGTCTATCGCCCGACCCAAGATGAAGAAGGAGGTGGGACTACACTGTGGTTTGGCATTGAACCATACCTCAATGAGGAAGAAGAAATGATCAAGCAAATTTTGGTTGAACGCCTGCTCAAAGAAGCTCCGAATGCCCCTTCATTCTCTACCGATGCTGAATTTGAGTCAATGTTGGAAAACATGTTGAAAAAGCACACAGTAATTTCGGATGTCCCAACTGCAATCAACGATATCGTAACGCCAGTGAGGCGAGCACTCGGATTGAATGACCCTCCCATCAGTGTAACAGAACAGCAGATGGAGCGACTCCAATACACCGTGATACGAGATTTGGTACGTTCAGGACCCCTGGAAACGCTGCTTTCAGATGAGATGCTGGAAGATATTCACGCTGTGGGTTTGCGATATATCAGCATGGATCACAAAGTGTTTGGAATGGTCACATCAAACATCAGGTTCCGCGATCGAGAGATGCTTGAGAGATATCTTAGGGCCATGTCTGAACGCATCGGCCGCCCCGTCTCGGATAGCAAGCCAATTATCGACGGCGCTCTATTGGATGGCAGCCGAATCAACATCATCTATTCCGATGACGTCTCAATGTTGGGCTCCTCATTCACCATCCGAAAGTTCGCTGAGGAAACGATTTCGATTACGCAATTGGTTCAGTGGGGAACGATGTCTGCAGAAGTTGCAGCATACATCTGGCTCTGTCTAGAAAACGGCATGTCACTGCTGGTGTCCGGAGAAACTGCTTCTGGAAAGACAACGACTCTGAATGCCATTCTCCCATTCATTGATCACAATGTGAAAATTTACTCCGCTGAAGACACACCTGAGGTCAAGGTCCGCCATCGATTGTGGCAACGCCTCGTGACTCGAGATTCCAAGAATGAAGACTCAAGGGTGGAAATGTTTGATCTTCTCAAAGCCGCATTGCGAAGCCGTCCAAGATACATTATCATCGGTGAGATTCGCGGTGCAGAAGGGGCCACTGCGTTCCAAGCCATGCAAACAGGTCACCCCGTGATTGCCACCTTCCACGCATCATCAATCGTCAAGATGATTCAACGATTTACGGGAGATCCAATCAATGTTCCAATGCGTTTCTTCGACAACTTGAATTTCGCAATTTTCCAGGAGGTGGTCGAAGCCCCAGGTGGAGGAATTGCCCGCCGAATTACTGGAATTGACGAAGTGATTGGATACAACAAGCATGCAGATGGTGTACTTACGAGAGGCATGTTTGATTGGGATCCAGTCAGAGACAAGCACTACTTCAGAGGTATGTTTCAATCACACTTGATGGAGAACAAAATGGCAGCCCTAATGGGTTTTGAAAACAAGCGCGACATCTATCATGAAATGGCGCGAAGAACCGAAGCATTGCAGCGAATGGTCGATCGAGACATTACGCATTATGACGATGTATTCGACCTTCTCGACATCTACTATCAGCAGGATTGGGAGGCGTTCACAAACGCCATCGACATCTGGGTGCCAATCGAGGATTGAGGTGGAGTGATGGAACGCCTACCTCTGTATCAAATCGCATTCCGCAGAATGGACACCCCCCTTGGAGAATATGCGATCAAAATCGTGTTGCCAGCGTTCATTGGTGGCACTTTGGTATCCACCATTCTGTTCTATACCCTGGGGTCCTTTTTCATTGGAGCATCCGGAATCGTTCTGTTGATTCTCTTCCCCTTCCTTTCAACACTCGCTGCGATTTCTTGGCCAGTTGTTCAGACGCTACGTGAAGCGGTCCTTATCGAGAAGGAAATGCACATGTTCATCACACGTATGGGCATTCTCAGTATTGGTGAAGTCACGTCCCAATCAATGTTTGATATTCTACGCCAAATGAGTGATTATGGGGCACTTGCAAAGGAAGTCAAATCCATCGAGACCTTGGTGGAAAAATGGCATACGAGTTTGCCGGAAGCGTCACGAATCATCGGCCGGCAGAGCCCCTCTCCAATTTGGGGGGACTTCCTTGATCGAATGGCCTTCTCGGTTGAGGCCGGGCAACCGATTGACGAGTTCATGCAAGCGGAGCAGAAGACCTTCGCGAAGGAGTTTGACACGCTCTATGACACGCGCTTAGAATCCATTGACATGCTCAAAGAGATTTACATTTCACTCACCACGACAGGGATCTTTGGAATGGTTGTTTCAGGCATACACCTCGTTCTGTTCGTTACCGATGACTACGGCTCATCAATGGTCGATGTGCTGGTCAAAATCCGATGGGTTCTACTCTCCGCATTACTGTTTGTCATCATGCAAATTTCAATGCTAGTTGCCTTCCGGTCAATCGTTCCAGACGACCCCATTTTCGGGCGACATGAATTTGAAACTAGGTTCAGAACCCGCTCTAGACAAACTTGGCTAACGGCTGGAACAATGGGCCTTCCTCTATTCATTTCAACGGTTGTTGTCACGATATTGTACAGCGATGTTGTCGTCGACTCGTGGAACAAATATGGCCTTCTTCTAGTCGCTTTCTTGTTCACACCATTCCTCGTACCGGGGATCACAGCATCCCGTGAAGAAAAGAGTATCATGCGCAGAGACGAGTCATATCCAGGTTTCATTCGTGCACTCGGGGGAACCGCCCAGGCCCGTGCTGCTGAACCCTCAGCTACAATCAAGGCATTGCGAGGCATTGACTTTGGTTCACTGAACGAATCCATCGCCAGTTTGGAAAGCCGCCTCATGCTACGAATCGATTCCGAGCGGAGTTGGGATTGGTTTTCAGCAGAAGTGAACTCATCGATGGTTTCCCGATTCAATCGCATCTACCTAGAGGGGGCACAAGCAAGCGGTGAACCAGCTGCCGTTGCTGATCTGGTCAGTCAAAACACCACGAATTTGCTCTCCTTGCGTCGCAGAAGAGCACTGTCAGCCAGCACGATGAATGGAGTTGCGTATGGTCTGTTGGTGGCCACAATTGTATCATTCAACATCGCCATTGCAGTCGTGTTCCAACTGGGCTCCAACGTTGCGGGGGTTGCCCAAGGTATGGAAAACATGGATTTTGGAGATATTACAACCAACGCAGGAGGACTCGGCTTGCCGGTTCTCGAAGATGCAGGCGGGGTTGAATCGAATATCGCCTTATTCAAAATCGTCACGTCGATTTTGATTATTTTCATGGTATTCATCCTCTCCTCGGTTGCATCTAGATTACGAGGGGGCGGTATCACACTGGCTTTGGGTCAGGTTTCAACGATGATGTGGGTTGCCGCAATCACCAGCGTCCTCACTGGAGTTTTACTCGAATCAACACTTGGAGCCTTCTTTACAGCGACATAAATTCAATCACAACACATTTGAGTGATTGATGCCCCCCGAATCCTGCAAAAGGTAGGGGGTGGACCACTTTGCAACAATTATTCGATGAATTATCCAGTGTTGAGGAATGGGTCGACGTTCTTCCAATTTATGGGAAAATTGGCATTTGTATTGGCCTCAGTCTTGCGCTTTTCGGTTTTGTGAAATTTGTAATTCTCAAGAAGTTTGGAGATTTTGTCAACAAAACCAAGGTTGGTTGGGACAATGACTTGTTCCATCCGCTTTCTTCACGAACCCTTGCTTTCTGTGCAGTGCTGTGTATTAACGGCTCATTTGCTTGGCTTTCTCCATCTGCGATGGACGCGATTTTCCATTTTGTGAACGCGGCATACATCCTCATTTTCACCAGCATGATCAGTAGCACCATCCGAGTCGTAACGCCTCCATTCATGTCTTGGATTAACTCAAACAGCCAAGGGGTTGCCGTTACTGGAAGAAACCATTTCGTCAGTGGGTTTTCCAGGATTCTCGTTTGGGCTCTAGGTCTGTATTTGGTATTGGATGAATTGCAATTGGAATTGATGGGATTACTCGCCTCGATGGCTGTATTTTCATTGATTGCGGGCTTAGCTTTGCAACAGACATTGGGTAACATTCTGAATTCTTTCTTGCTCGCCATGGACCGCCCATTCGATGTCGGTGATCGGATTCAGGTAGACGAGATTGAAGGCAAGGTCATCTCCACAGGGATTCTATCGACCAAGATATTGACATGGTCTGAAGAATTGGTTATCATCCCCAACAATACATTGGTCTCCAGCACGATTCTGAACAAGGCAAGAGGCGGCGGGGATGGAGCTCCAAAGCGCATCAACCTGCTCATCGATATCTCTGTTGCTTATGATGAAGATCCGCCCCATGTCAAGCAGGTATTGACCGAAGTTGCCCAAAGTTGTCCATACACACTCGATACTCCAAAATCACGAGCGTTGATTATCAAATTGGGAGATTATTCGATTGACTTCCGCTTGTATACATGGATTTCTGATTATTCAGATGAATGGCCGGCCCGTGATTGGATAATGCAGAAAATTACAGATCGATTTAGAGACGAAGGAATCGTCATCCCATATCCGGTAAATATCGAACTCAAGTCACAACCATCCGGCACCATTAGTCGTGGCGGGAATTTTGAGTTGAAGACGCGACGAAAGGCTGCCAGACAGCAAACAGCGCGCCTACAAATGGCGAGAGCAGACGAAATCCATCGTGAGGAACGCGAGTCGATTAAAGCTGAAATCGAGTGGTTGGAAAATCAAATTTCTGACACATCACTGGGCGCTCGTGAGAAGGAAAAGATGCGCGCTGAAATCACCGCCCTTGCCTCCACATTGGACATGTTTGATGGAGATTGAGCCTCCACCGCCGTAGGCGGTGTTTTTTTAATCGCCATACCCTCCGCGAATTTATGACCAACACTAGGGTTTACCAATCGCTGACACTGACGGGTTTGCTAATTCTCGTCTCTTGCCTTGCTATTTTCAGCGGCCAGATTTCAGAAAGCGACCAATTGGATATCCAGAACAACAGCAATACGAGCCCGAACTCCCCGGGATTCCAATCCGGCTCAATTTTCACCCACGACTCGATTGCAGCCGGTTCTGAGCACACATGTGCCATACTCGATGATGGCAACATGTCCTGTTGGGGGTCCAACTCGTTTGGACAACTGGGAACAGGCACCACCACCTCTTCATCCTCTCCAGTCCATGTCTCATTCGTGAATCCCGGTGGAATTACAACACTCTATCCGGTGAGCGTATCGTCAGGTCAATACCACACTTGCACGGTATTGAACGATGGCTCAGTACAGTGCTGGGGTGACAATTCGTATGGCCAATTGGGTGATGGAACCGGGGTCGACCGGCACAGCCCGGTCAAAGTGGCA
>CAZXVR010000076.1:0-7852 GCA_964644485.1 uncultured Candidatus Poseidoniales archaeon
CTGCTAGGAATCCAGTCGCTCTTTTTCGTCGCCAAAGAACGGCATCTGTGTACATTCCAATAGTGTTGGTCGTGACAATACCAACTAACCAGAGCGCCACTCCTGGTGTGAGGGCGTCAATGATCTCTTGATCCGTGGTATCCTTTGTTCGAAGATGCTTGTTTTTAGGAAATGCGCATCGTTCCCATTTCTCAAGTTCTTCTGTTGCCTTGACCGGACATCCACGCCGAGCCGGCGATGCCGAATCAGGCGGAGGAGGAGCAGGACCGAGTGGCGATGCCGAATCAGGCGGAGGAGGAGCAGGACCGAGTGGCGGTGCTCGCCTTGGCGGAGGTAGCGGCGGTGGTGGTGGCAACATCATCACAGGCCTGCTGCGGGGTTCTCTCCTGCGAGAAACCAGCAGTGAGAGCAAGATTGTCACCAACAGCGCAACCTCATTTCGGGTCAGTTGTAGCGTGATTCCCCACTCGTTAGACGGATTCTCGTCTAGGACCACTGGGGCCTGTGCTTCTTCAATCGGTGTCTCAATAGTGGAATTGTTGGCCGCCACGTTCGATGACGGAGGTGGAATGCTGACGTTATCATCCACCACTGGTTCCTCTGGCAGGGTTGAATTATCTGGGTCAGCCCAGATCGAATTGTTCTCGTTACTTTCGTTTTCAGTGAAGGTCACTTCGGTCGAATTGTCAGTCTGATTCCGTAGAACCCAGCCGCTAATTAGAGTCCACGACCACATGTTCCAATCCTCGACGCTCGAATATGCAGTCTCAACGTGGAAAGACTTCACTTCATCATCAATGGGCTTGGCCTCACCGTACGCGGAGACCTCTGCATCGACCCAGGGTGATGCGTTGGAGGGGCATGTTTTATCGGTCCACCCTAGGATGAATTGAACGGGCATATCGCCGTTGATGATGAGTTGCCCATCATGTCCGAGTGAGATTAAATCATGTTCTCTGAATAGAGCGGTACCATTCCAAAGCAAACATTCATTTTCACCGATGACTCTAGCAGCAAAAGGCTGGATTACTTCCTCATTGACACGCCCTCCGACACCATTCGGCAGATGAGTTACTGTGAAGCCATGGGCAGTCGACACCAACCGGCGGCCAACTGAATCGATGCCAGCGTGAGTTAGGTGGAATGTGGATGTAACACCGCCTAGTGACACGTCCAGATAGTGCAATCTCGACGCCCCCTCAGGGGACATCGATTGAGCTAAATCTGATAGAAAGCTCTGACAATCAGCTATAACCGCTGCGCGATTTGAGTGGCCGAGGCCTGTGCAAGACAAACCTACGGTATGACCCACCTCCGCCGCCGCGGCTAATTTCGAACCTAGCGTTCCCCTGGCAGCCTCATCCAAAGAGATGAGACTCGTTTTCACCTCGATCAGAGAGGCCCTGCCCGGCGAGGGCCCAGCTCTCGTGAGAGCGCCACCTACAGCCCGACTATGGGCTGGGTCCAACCATGCAATGTCCCAAGATTTCGTTGTCCCGCCAACGGTGACTGGGATGTCAGCTACTGAGATCCCAGGAGAATAAACCCCCGAGAGCACATGAAGTTCACTGGCAATTCCAACCTTATGAGCTTGACTCACCCCACTTCGGAACCCACTGTTCCAATCCCAAATCGCCGGATTCTTCATCAGGGGCTCACGCGGAGTCCGACTCGCTAGGTCATCGGTACAACGAGCCGGAGAATCGATGCAAGACTCAATCCACAAGTCGTCGACGTGGGTCATCAAATCGCCCCCTTGCTGTGCTAGGCGCACTCTTGCTGCTGCAACTATTTTCGTATGCAGTGTCGCCAACGAGGTCGTCACCGCGCCCTCAAGGGGCCCCCAGAATTGGATGTCGGTGCTGCTCCAACTCCATCTAGCCCTTAAGATGTCCTCTGCGCTTGGGATCAAACTGCGAATCGACCTGAACACATCATCACCAAATCTACCAACAAAGACTCCAAAAGCTGGAAGTTTGGAGAGCAGAGTAGCAATGGGAATGAATTCGCCGGTGAGTAGATCAGCGGCGAGCAAAACGCCAAACAGAGCGGATTCCACCATCATCATGATTTGTCGTTCAACATCTAATCTGCTTAGGTAAGAATCCCACGAGTAGAGTGACGTGAAAGTACCGTCTTCCCATTCCCAAACTTGACATCTCCAGTGAGTCGCGAATCCAGTCGATATCAAACACTCATCCGATGCGAACCGCCAAAACCCCTTAGAATTCGCATACATCCCTGGTGAATCTGGCACGGTTAACTGGATCAAGGAATTCTTCCATGTTGGAGTGATCATGGAAAAGAGGGGGCGCGCGGATAAATTCCAGGATGAGGAGAACGTGGAATATTCGGGGATCGCCTCAGCTGGAACTATGTCTATAATATCGGAAGGGTCGCTCAGATCACCCGCGATGCTGGATTTACAGGCAAATCCACTTTGGAGAAGTGAAGTCAATGGCTCGAACCCCGGAATTACTCTATCCCGATTGGAGATATACTTGTCATAGGTCATTGTCGCAGCTTCAAGATCCCAGGATGAAGTGAGAAACGTCAGTCCGCCATCAGCTCGAATTTGCGCATTGAAGAGATCAACCGGCAGCGCCGACATAGCAGGTGCATCTACCAAGATTGGCAAAGGCACTATCTCTGTATCTTCTTCCTCGTAATTCGGCATCGTGACATCGCACACTGCTACTGTCATGCCTTCAGGTGTCGTTTCCCATGATCCCCAACGATTGGAATCCCAATCACGGATATCATTCAACTGATAGGCGTGTAACCTACGCATCTCCACGAACGGAGCTGCGGAATGCCAGATGGTGGATTTCTCCAACATCATGGCTGTCGATTGACCGACACAACTCAATGTAACCGTTATCAAACTCGTCACATCGTCGTCGCCGACTTGGAGATACAGAATTCCTTCTCCTGCTGTCACTGGGAATTCTGCAGTGGATTCGGCGATATTCCACAGATCCAACACAGAAGGTCCTGCGGATGATAGAATTCGTGACGTCGCTAGTTGATGCGCTACAATTGAACAGTCGCTCCAATCCCCTTCAACAGAATAGGTCCACTTGAGACCAATGCCGTCACCATGATCAGCGACGAGTGTGGATATCGGATTGATGATGACTCCATCGATTGTGACAATCTCAATAATCTCGTTACTGGCGAGTCCGAAATTATCCACTGCACGAATGGAATGGGATCCTGCATCGCATCCGACGGAGAGATCAATCTGCACGCCCGGTGAAAAGGATCCAAGGCTCGCTGAATCGAAGAATAATTCGACATCCGTCCTCGCTGAAATCCAGAAGTCAAGACCAATCGCACCTGCATTCTCGATGCAACTGATCGTTCTTGACAGACCTTGGAATATGGGTGGATTTACTGAATTGGACGCATTGGGTTGAGACAGGGAATTGGAATTTGGATTTCGAATCGTTAATCTATAGTCGCCGCCGCCAGCGATTCTTAGGATTCGAACTGTGATGTTTCCACGAGAAGTGATGTTTACAACAGTCGATTCATTCCCTGTTCCATCGGTGATACTTGCAGCGATTAGTTGGCCCGATGAGGCATCAATGACGCTAAAGTCCGCATCGTAGTTGTTGGTCGTATTGAGTTCAATCTCAAGATCTCTGCTCACATCGAAGGTAAACCGATCGGCATCATCATTCAATTCTAAGCAGCCAATTAGGTGTGCCCTGACGTCCAAACCGATGGCATCGAACCCCCTACCGGTATCGGGGGCATCATATTGAGTCCAGGCATCTCCGTTGCATACCGATGAGGGGCCAGCCCCGGGAATTCTCCCTGATGAGGGTGTAGATGCGAGCGAGAGTTGGTAAGATTGCCCTGTGTGGGGTGGGCTGGAGGCCGACACCACCAGAATCAGTTTTCCTGTTCCTGTCATTGTAATCTGTTGAACACCGTGGGATACTTGCGCAGCACTCGCCAGCAGTGCCCCGGAATAGAAATTGTACAACTTCAAACTGAACATTGACCCTGAGTGGAATCCTGTCAAGGTCGCGGTTGTTGACGAGCTGACCAACTCTAGAACGTAACCATCCGATAAATCTGAATTGGTGAGGCAGCCCCCGATCCCAGCTCCATTTGGGTGACTAGGATTTGTTCCCGCGTGTAGCATACTGTATGAACTGATTCCCGCATCCAAACCTGTCGCTCCGTCATCATCATATTGGCATTGAGCACTGCTCTGTCCTGGGTTGTTCGCTGACGGAGGGCTTGATGTGCGAACAGTTGTGACTATTGAAATACCGTACTGAACGTCGATACCACCACTCAACACAATGGTGAAAGTACCGGTAGACAGAGGGAAAGCCGAATTGGATAGGACCACTGTGCCGCCAGAAGATGGTACTGTACCGGTAGAAGCCATGATTCCGTTGACTTGAAGTGAGGACGAGATTGCACCGAGCGCAGTGATGCTTATGGACGCGTCAACCGAAAGCACCGATACGTATTCCCACACGTCGGATCCACCGATTTCAACACAGCCTCCATGGGTAGTCAACGTGCTCAGTGTCCCGGGCATCGAGGCAGAAGTGTCGCCGTTTGGTTCTCCGGAATTGGGACAGCCAGGAGAAGAAGACGCAGACGGTGCGAGGGTTAGTGTATAGGAACCGCCTGAGGAACCTTGGGCTGGACTGATTTCGATCCAAAGGAAGACGTTTCTCAATGATGAGGGAGTCGTCAGGCTCCCCCCATGAGGAATTGTGCCGATGCTGGAACCGGATGATCCAAAGGTGCCAACAGTAGCCGATACAGAGCCAGTCAGTGAGATGGTCAATGTGCTCGTCCATATCGCAATTTTGGCTCGATCGGCATTGTCTCCATAAGTGCCAACGCAACCTGCGTCGGACCACGCTTGACTGGATGATGAGCTAGGACCGATCCATGGCAACTGCCACCCTGAATTGGGTAAGTCTGCACCAGTCCCCAAATCATTCGCGGAACACTGTCTACTGATAGTATGTAGGTCTAAGGTCTCCTCAGACAGTGTAACAGACGAAACGCATTCAATCGATGCGCCAGGTCCGGGGGTCTGCGTATGCGCCAAGGCAAGCGATCCGTGTGGGCAGCCATCACCGTTGATCACATCAGCATCTACGGACGACTCTGAAATCTCAGACATCGGCAGTGAAGAGGCGAGAAGCATGGCCAAAACCAAGATCGCGCGAAGTCTCTCGGGAGCACCCATTTACACGACCTCCATTCCCGGGGAATCGACGTCATCGTACGTATGGCGATCTTCAGAGTAATCCACATCATCATCCATCTCGATGATGATAGCATGCGTCAGTTGAACTTCAACACCTGCTCCTGAAAACGATTTCAACATCATCGCCAACAGGTTCCAAACTTCCGAAAAATCTAGGATCGAGACGATGCGAATAACCGACTCGTCCACCTTCTGGAATTGGATGCCTTCCGTCGAACGAATCGAATTTACCAGCCCAATTTTTAGATTCAATAAAAAATTGAGGGCCCAGAGTTTTCCTTCGGGGCCACTAGCATTGGCAGTATCTTCGCTGTTCAAAGCGGGTAATCGACGTTCGATTTCGTTGCAAATCTGCTGATTCATATGTCACTCCACCTTGAACCATGCTGCACACCTTCCCTTATCAATTTATGTTTTTGTTGCAGACATATGCCGAACACAACCAAAAACAACAATTTCAGTTCAAACCACTTCAAATTGATATTGAATTGAAAGGTGGGAATAGGGATTCATTCTTGCTTTTTCCAAGAATCAATCCAGAACAATATTAATCGCATAATAAACTGCAAAACCTTTTGTAATGACGTCAGGTCGCCACGAATCCAAAGGGTGGACGAATGATGTGTTGTGATTGCTATGATAACTGATACAGACCGAGTTGAATCTCAGAACCGCGTCCTCAAACTTCTTGAAAATCCACGACCATCGGCAGATGGAAAGAGTCACCCCTCGATACCAGGACTGTTGAATACAAAGAACCGATTCCTGATCATACCGCAATCACTTACGACTAGATTCAAACCATTCTCAGATGCCAAGACACGACTATCAGCGATTATTATCCGCAATTTCTCAGATTTGCCCGGTTTGGCATCCGTCCACGAAGAATTCTTCGAAGAGTCAAAAGTGAAAGAACATGGGGGCCTAGTACTCCCTGTACTCGTGCGCACACTCAAACCAAGAAATGAGAGGAGCAAGTCTACGATTCGAGCTGAATTTGATGACATCACTAGTGAATTTATTTTTAGCGAATCGGGTGAATCATTGGAAGTGAGTTATTCAGCCATTCCTTTGCCAGAATTCCCTACTAAAATTCGTTTCATAGGGAAGATTGTCAGGGGCCAAATCCCTAGACAAAAAGTAGTCCAAGTTCCCCGTTTTATCGGCAAACTGATTGCCGCAGTACCCACAAAATCTGATTACAAAGTTGGGCCCATTTGGTTTGGCGATACTGAAGGAAACGGAACGACCCATTCACCGGTAACTGCTTCATTCGGAGTGGAAGGCCTCAATCTTAGACACAAATCTCTGCATTGGGTTGAAACGACTCCTGAGTATGCCAGTATACAACAGAGCAAATTAGGGAGTTTTGTATTGTTAGAAATGCATCTCCAAAGCCCAAGTTCCAATGCTTGAAATATAACACGATATTTACGCAACACATGACAGATGACTCGGAGTCCTTAGAAGAGACTTTCAATCGTCTAACTTCCGAGGTTCAATCTCTTATTGATGATCCAATCCAATTCAAGGAGAAAGATTCGGAAAAACACATCGCCTTTGTACGTAGCAATGTAATTGAAGATGCAAAAGCTCGAGAGGAAGTTCTCTCTGAAATCACGCTGATACTGCATCGGCATATCCAACCGGAAAAATTGACAAATTGGACTCATCTGCTTTTTCTGCTTCTTCTTGAGAGGGGGTATGACACCGAGAGTGATGGTGGTGTTGCAGCCGCTTTGAATCGGATATTTCTTCCACGAGAAGTTGAAATTATCAATGACTTTTTCACAACGCTACGTGAAGTGATAGATAAAATGAATGATAATCAACCCGGATTCATCGAAGCCTTCGAAATCATCCTCAGTTGGTATGATGCAGAATCAAGTATTTTTGAAAAGATGATTAACGAAACCGTCCCTTATGTATTGTCGAGGATATATCTGGACATGAATAGTACCAGGGTGGAATCTATCTCCCGTAACCTGACGACCGACTCCCCTAAGGGAAAAATAGCCGTATTGTTCGGATTGCAACTAGAATCAAATTTGATCCCACTCAAGGAAAAGATTGACGCCATTATCAATGATTCAGAACTAGACGTGTCAATCTCGATAGAACAGTTCAAAAATATCGTTCTCATAATCGACGATACGATTAGCAACATATTTTTCAATATACCAGTTAAAATTTACAGGGATACCAAGTATCTTGTATCCAACATACAATCCTACGAGCACAAATTGGAAATTGATAAACACGAAAGTATTACCCTCACTCCGCCAATAATGAAACTCATTTTCGAAAATGCACTGGATGCTTGGCATGCATCACCTCATCATTACTCCCCTTGGATCAATTTCACCCTACTCCGAGAAATACAACAAACGCAGATTCATAGTCAAGAAACCATTGAGGCAATACTGCCGTTTGAGAGTTTTGAATGGACTTAATCGCCATCAATAACATCTGAAATCTACTCTTGTAATCAATGGGTGAGTATGTCCCTCACAAATTCTTCGATGGCATCTCTCGTTTTCCGATATTCATCGAGACTTTTGTTTACTGGATCACTCAATTCCCAATCTCCATCAAGGGGAA
>CAZXVR010000077.1:0-7557 GCA_964644485.1 uncultured Candidatus Poseidoniales archaeon
CCGGCCTTCAATCCTGGAAAATTGAACTGGGGTGCGGGCGTAATCAAATCGTTGCCCTTTGAGCGTGCGAACTGGAGGAAGTCATCCGTCACGATGCAGCATACAACATGCGAACCCCGGTCGCTGGCATCGGTGTTGCAACAGCCGTCGCGAAACCACCCGGTCATTGGATCTGTAGAACATGGTTGGAGTTCTGTGCCGTTGACGTTCACGCTTTCGTGCATGGAACTCCCTCAGTTGACCATGGGGTCATCATTGGATTGACTGACATCATATCCTTCTGGTGCCGGTAGCATCGACTTGCTGCGCTCGACCATGTCGCGAACATTGTTCTCGATCTTGCGCGCATCCTCAAGCAACTCGTCTAACGGGATCTCTCTGTCCAGCAATTCACTGACCGCTTCCGTTGCAAAGGCTGCTGCCCTCGCATCAGGATACATCGGATTGCAATCGGCCAAGAGTGCAGTGATGTTCAATCCACGTCGATCTCCCTCGGACAACAAGTAACCTGCAATGCCAGCGACAATGCCCTGCTGCATTCGCGATACACCGGCTGCAGCCAGTGCCTTGCGTCCCAATGGGTGGCTGGAGACGCCCCACAGATCACCCTCTTCCTTGTGTCCAATCTCGTTGGGCACAAGACCATCGATGATGATGAGGCGATCAAAACCGCCCTCGACGAACCATTTGAGGACCGTCTCTGCGAACTTGACATCGTAAGCATCGGGGAATTGGATCTCTGAGGTGAATACACCCACATCCTCGCCCTGATAGACGCGCACGGGGTGCTTGGGGATGGATTCCTGAACCAAAGCCATGGCGGGGAAGTTCTCATCGAGAACGGTGCCCATCTGTTCCAAATCCAAGGCGCGAATGATGTGGCTGGCCGCAATCACTCCGACCATACCGGTGCTGGAGAATCCGCAGATGGCGGTACCACCGAGCTTGGACGCATCCGCATCTCCATGCAGAACCAATGCGTAGCCATCTCCTACCATCGAACTCACCTATCACTTCTGTTTCAAGAACCCGTCGTTCATTCCTCAAAGGCTTCCCAGTCCTCTTCATCTGGATACTTATACCACCATTGACCGACCTCGTCCTTCCACCATTCGACGCCTTCTTCGTCAACGTGATAGTCCTCATCTTGGGTGTAATCCCATTCGCCTTGCTCTTCGGGTTCCTCTTCTGCGAGAACCTCGCGGACAGGTGCGGGACGGGCCCCTGCTCTGCGATCGACCTTGCGAGATTTGGTCATGGACACGGAACTGGCCTTGGTGGTCAACTCATCGAGGCTGCGACCGGTGGGCATATCCTCCATGTCCGGCTGGGTTCGAATTCTCTTCTTCGGCTTTGGCTCCCACTCTTCGTCTTCGAAGGTTTCAGCGTCCTCATCATCTTCCTCACGCATCGCAAGGCGCAATCCGACGAATCCTAAGATGCCGAGAACCAACGCGGCGATGACAATCAGCATCAACAGATTGCTGTCCTCTTCGGCTCCACCCGTATTTCCTTGGGTATCGCCGCCACCGTCGTCGGGGTCGTCAATGGTCTGGTTGGCATGGACAAAACCATAGGGAATGAGGGTGTAATCAGAGATTCCAATCCAACCGTTTGCAGTCAGATCAATATCGACTCTGACGGTTCCATTCGATGGGACGACGCCTTCGCCCCAGGAACTGGGTGATATTGTGAAGTTCAACGACGCTCCTGAATCGATGTCCACTTCACTACTTGCGAGGTTGTCAACGAACAGTGGTGTTGATTCACTGTATTCGAAAGCGATGTTGGCAAAGACGGTTGCGTTGTTGTTGTTAATCAGTTCGCAGTGCATCGAATTTGAGTCGAGTTCAGCCATGGCTTGGGAACTGTTGTCAATGATGTCCCATGTAGCATCACAGACGATTTGAACGAAGACCAATTGTGGTAAATCATAGGTGCAAGAATCGTCGTCAACTTGGGCTTCTGGATCGAAGTTGTTGGCGCTTGAATCGGTGCAACCCTCGGGTGGTGGCGGATAGAGATCGATACGTAGGGTCGATGGTGTGATCGTCATCCACCAAGGCGTCACAGGTGTCACGTCTATCCAACCACCTGTGGCATAATTTACGGGGATGGAAAGGACGCCTGTCGAATCAAACTGAGCCATACCAGAGTCACCGATGACCGTCGTACCATTGCCCAATTGCCAGTCGGCTGAGAGGCCCTCGATGTGAGATTGCTCCGCACTGGAGGTGGTTGCAGCACTTGCGTGGGCTGAACCCATTCCCTCAGCATCGAGTTGAATTGAAGGCGAGTTGGTAGACAGTGTGGCATCTACCGTCGCAACGATGTCTGCACTGTTGCTTGCAGCCGCAATTGTTTGGCTTGCGGCTCCGTAGGAGCCGCCCGACCAAGATACACTCACCTGACCGGAGCCGCCATGAGCCTCCCATTGATCGACAAAGTCGGTCCAATCAGTCCAACTTTGTGTCGCGTATCCCGTGAGTCCGGTCACCATTGTAGTCGACCAAGATTCGCCATCCATTGAGATGGTGAGGTCTACGGTCTCATCCGAGAGTGGTATGCCTTCGCTCGACAGTTGAACGGTGATTGAGAATTCTGAGCCGTCGTGGAGATGAACACCACTGTGTGTACCATCATCGTAGGTGCCATCTCCTGTGACATCGAGTGTCATCAAACTCTGTCGGATGGTGTCGTTGGTGGAATGAACCGGTCCAACGGCTGTCACATTCCACCAAGCATTGTCATCGCCATCAACGGTAACCGCTGCCGCCCAATGATCTTGCCCATCGTTCAGGCCCGAAATCAGCATCGAAGCTGTCGGGTCACCACTGCTGATATTGGCATACGGCGTGAGGTTGGTCGCATCGGTGAAATCGCTGGTTTCAACAAAGAACAGCGTGTAGGCCAAATCCGATGACGGAGAGGGTGTGAATGAGAGGTTCAGCACACCACCGTCATCGTTGGGGACGTCTGTCAAACTGACGACTGCGGCGTCAGGTGGTGTGGTATCGATTACAGGAGGGACATCTGGAACATTCACTGAGATGATGTTGGATATATTTGAGGTGACACCAAACTGATGGACGGAGCGAACCGCATAATCCCATTCTTGATTGGTGACACTATCTGTATCCTGGTAGCCATTGATCGGTGTTTGAGCGAATGGGTTGTTGATTGAAATCTGTGTCCCGGTTGGAGCGCGGAACAATTCGTAATGCATGAAGTTGGTTGGACTGGTTGTGTTCGACCACATGAGGCTGACTTGGCTGTAATCGTAACTGTAAATCCAAAGATTCGGTGCATCTGGTACCTGAATGTTGGACGCGCCTTCAGTCCAAGCAATACTCAGTGAATCAAGGGTCACCGTTCCGTTTTGGGTGCAGGTGATGTTGAGAGGGATGTCGAATGAACCGGTTCCCAATTCCATGAAGGTGTTCAGAACATTGGAAAGGTTGCCATTTGTGGGGTTAGATTCAATCACGAATGTGGCTGTATAGGACATGTTTAGGGCCGATTGTGTGATGGTTCCAGCACCCATGCTACGAGAGACTGGATCCATTGTACCCCAAGCTGTTTCATATGAGTCGTAATGGGTCGCCACAACACCCAGTTCTGAGGCAACACTGGTGATTAGTAGGCCTTGATCTGATTGGCTCAGTGGATTCGAAGAACTCGCGTATCCATCCATCGACATCTCCATTGTGCCATCTCCTTCTAGGTCCCATTCCAACGTGTGCCAAGCACCGATGAAGAGCCCCGGAGTGGCCTCGCCAGCGGCGACGATTTGCTCACTCAAACCATCTCCATCCAAATCGGCGAAGACGATGTCTCGCGGCGAGGTGTGTGGATTGAATGAAGTGCTCGTCGAATTGGCGCTCCCATCGACATTGAAGGCGTTCATGTCAACCGAACCGGTTTGTGTACTATCAGAACCATCTGGCGAGCCCTCGAAAGCACGGAAGATGTCGACTATACCGTCTCCATCGTGATCCCCGATTGTGTAATTGTTCAGCCCCACCATGTTGGAAGTAACTGTGTTCCATGCCGTGCCATTCCATGTGGCTGTGCATGCTGATGATGTGGTTGGACCCATCAAGTCATCAGAGCCATCGGCATTCCAATCAAAGATTTCAAACGGTCCACTTGAACACTCAAATTCTTCCATTGTTGCAAGCCACGTGCCTGTTGAATAGTTCCACAGCGTGTTGTAGGAGGTCATAATGTCAGTCTCACCGACAATGACCGATTGGTTGCCACCGTAGAATGAACCGATGCCGATGTGGACGAAATTCTCGAGACCAGGTACTTGATTTCCAGAAGTGACGGTTGCGGTGACTGCTGTCGCGTAAGCACCACCACTGAACGAATGCATCCCAAGTGTCCCATCTGCGTCGATTGAGATGAGGTCGTCTTGACCATCGCCATCCATGTCTGCAAGAAGCGCATCCTCGAACTTCTCATTCATGGTTACATTAGTTGAATATGACCAACCATTTCCAGAAAAGTGCTGACAAATCATGTTTTCATCTTCAGCGATGGCGAGGACATCGGTTTGGCTGTCGTTGTCCGAATCACCAAGAATCAATCGATCTGCATCAAAGCAAGTTGGAATCCAACTCGTAACAATCGCCGAACCGCTCCACTGGAGCCAACCGATGTGAGGCCAAATCGTTCCGTTGGCACCCATGTGGTCAGGCACCAAAAAGACAGCATCCTCATGTCCATCTCCGTTCATGTCACCAACCGCCAAATCGGTTACGGCCCCGATGCCCGTAAATTGGGCGTCGAGATCTGGCGTAAATCCAACCGTAATGTCGGACGAAGCCATCATGGCCGATTTCGGTAGACGCCATGCGCCGGTATGCAACCAAGTTTGGTTTCCACTTGCAGATGTGGATACCGATGATGTTCCGGTGGTAAACTCGTTTTGTTCACCGAGATGACCATCCCCGTTGCCACCGAGGTGCCACTCATATTGACCATCGCTGTCGACATCGATGGTGAGTTCACCAGGAGAGGTATCGGTTGAATCGTAGTTCAGATGGATGCTGGAACTGCCGATTGTAGAATTTCGATTGACACTCAAATTCACCGTTGTAGGAGATTGTGTGTTGGTGTTTACTTCAACGCTTGAACTGCCGTCAGCAAATGTTTCAATCGTCCCGGAACTCGGATTTGCAGAGACGATTGGCATCGATGAAAAGCAACTCAAAATCATCAACAATGCGAGGATTACCGAGCGCGAAGCGCTCGCCTGCGCGGGGGCACGCGTGAGGGGCATCGACCCTGCGGACAATATCAGGGGGTTATGTCGCCTTCGGCGTGGCGGTTGAAAAAAATACGATATTAAACAGAACAAATCAAATGCGAAATACAACGAGATGCCTCTGTTTTTACAATATGCTCCTGAGAATCATAAAGTTACCATAGTAACGATTAAAATAACCGGTCTATTGGTTGGCAGTGTTCAGGTGGCGGCTTGGTGAAGGGTTCGGAAGGAGCTGGAAACAGCCGTGTAATGATCCGCGTTGGAGATGTCGAAATTGATATTTCAGGTTCACAAAAAGAGGTGGATGCGCAAATGCTGAACATTCGCGAAGGGGAGGACTGGTCAACGGCCATCGCCAGAGTCCGAAGTGTTCGCGAAACGGCGATTGCTGCTGCGATTGAAGCCGCCAAGAAAAACAACCTCCCAGAGCGCGGTTCTGCATTCCGTTCGCTGATTGAGAATAGCTCCTTGACCAAGAAACCCGACCAGGTTCTTGCAGCGATTCACTACCTGCGCGACGTTGAAGGAATCGACGATTCACCCCCACGCGTGTTGAAGAAACTGTTCGATGACAGTGGATTGGCAGCACCGGACAATCTGTCTCTATACCTAAACCGACTCATCGAAAAAGGGTTCATCTCATGTCCACCCAGTGCGAAAGAGAAGAACCGATACGCAGTTCTCACTCCTGAAGGTCGAGCGCACTTGGATCGCCGCTCGAGCGCCTGAGGTGTTCCAATGACTGAAATCGGTCCCGATGCGGACCTTTCTTTCCAGTCCTTTGTCGGTCGTGATTTGAGAGGTGTAGACCTTTCTGGCGCCAATCTTCGAAGGGCGATTCTCGACGGGGCTGACCTTGAAGGGGCCAATCTCTCCGGAGCGGATTTACAAAATGCATCAATGATTGCAACCAATGCGATGAAGGCAGCATTCGACAACGCCGACATGCGAAATGTCAAAGCCAAAAAAGCGCGATTCGGATTGGCCAATTTTCAGAACGCGCGTATGGATGGTGCCGACCTTCGTGGTATTCGCGGCCGCTATGCTGTCTGGCGGGGGGCCAATTGGTGGGATGCTAGAATGAATGATGATCTTCGAGCAGCCCTCACCAAAAAATGGCCACGTGAGGAATGATTACTCCTCTTCACTAGTATTCTCGACCACAACGTCGGCAGAGGGCGAGGGAAGGGCTGCACGCCCGGATGCGAACAACATCGGCATGAGTGCAGAGGTCATACAAAACAATCCACAGCACGCATAGATGTAGTACATCGTCGCAAATGTCAACGATGCGATTTCGGGCAAGTGAGTGGCTGCCTCTTTGCTGGCAGATCCACCCCATAGATTTGCGCTGATGAGTGTGAGTGCCCCCAAGACTCCACTGTGTATTCCTCGTCGATCACCTCTTAGAAGCAGGATGCCTCCACCAATGAGGCACACTGTAGATGCTGAAAATAGCAATCCGTTCCATTTTCCATAGGTGGAGTTTGAAAAATTTTCATCATAATGTTGGAGATCTTCTTGGGTAACATCCGCATCACTTTCAGTGAACTGGTCCGCAAGTTGACTTTCATCTGCCTCAGAATATAATTCATCGGTTGTGAATGCATTATACGCAGCATAACCAACCATCGCAGCTCCAAGAAACAGAATGATGGCTGTTACAGTGGGAATGCTGTGATTGGGGCGGACTGGGATAACGGGCATGACGAGAGCCTCATCGGCATCCATCATGACAGAACCGATTTCGTCTGACATATCACGACCTCGATTCCGACACTCCTTAATCCTCGGTACATTTTCTCAATGCATCCGCAATCTCTTCAGGCACGTCGATTTTCTCAAAACTCTGCATATCGACGCAAACTGTGACCACGCGTGCATCCCAACAAAGAACTTCTTCCTGATTGTAGAACAAATAGCGCCACACAATAGACGAGTTGCCAACCGATTCAATCCACAGTTTGCAAATGACTTCGTCCCCATATCGAAGAGGTGCGAGGTGATCTGAAGAAGTATGGACTGCAGGGAAGCCGAGATGCATTTCTTGGGTAATCACCGGATAAGCGATGCCGCAAATTTCCTCCCATGATTCCTCGAAGAAACGATGGGCCAAATCGAAGTACTCAGGGTAGAATACGACCTTGGCGAGGTCAATCATCGGAAAATCAACTCGACGTTGGAGGATGACGGCCATACCACTGGCTGACGCCTCTCTACGATGAAGGTGGCGGACCCACCGCGATTCGAACACGGGTTTGAGGCTCCGCAAGCCCCAGTGA
>CAZXVR010000078.1:0-7543 GCA_964644485.1 uncultured Candidatus Poseidoniales archaeon
CGCGCGAATCAGTGTTGCTGAAGCTGGAAGTGAGAAATTGGCATCGCCGTGAATGTGCAACGGGAACGCCCAATCTGGGCGGGATTGGTGACCGTCCCAAGTGGTATTGTTTCCTTGGTCGGTACTGTTCCAAATCATGTGTTGGCCTGCCACAGGAACCAACTCAGAAGGTGTAAGCGAGACATTCATTGGTTCCATACCGGTGTTTGAAAGTGACAGTTGCATGGTCTGATTTTGTCCGGGTAAAATGAAATTTAGATTCCCATCTCGGTGTGCACCCTCATTCTCCCCTGTCATCCAAGATGCGGGGCTCACCATGAGGGAGCCTTCTACACCATCGATGACCTCGACGCCTCGACTCGCATTCATCCAGCCCCCGCCTTGAACCAGAGGGTCGTATCCGCGATCATCAGCGGTTGACATCACCAAATCTCGGAAGGTTTGCGAATCGGGCCAAGCACCCGTTTCGTTGAACCAGGCCTGATACATCACTGCAGCCAAACCCGCTGCGATCGGGGTTGCCAGGGAAGTTCCACTCCAAGTGGTGCGAGCATTGTTGGCATTGGTGACTTCATTCAGCGTCCTATCTCCGGTTGCCGACCACCCCACTGCGACGATGTCAGGATCCAAACGGCTGACTGAGTTAGGACCACGATTGGACCATGAGGCAGATTCACCCCAAGTGCTGCCTTTCGATGAAAAAGCGCCGACGGAGATGACGCCGTGGGCACCACCGGGTGAGGCCGTCGTCCCATATCCGTGCCCACCATTGCCGACAGCAACGAAATAGGTTGTCTCAGGAGAATGTACTCGTGTGAGCCAATCGAGGTAAAGGGACCAATAATCCGCACCATCATCATGCGCTGCAGAATTTCCAAACGAGAATGAGCCGATTTGGCCTTGGTCGTGAGAGGTGCTCGCATTCCCATCATATCCTTCGGAGATGAAACGGAATGAATCCAGCCATGACCCTCCTGCGTAGAGATTTGAGACCGCGATTAACTCAGCACCGGGTGCCATCCCGAGAACGGCACCATTGTTGATGACACCTTGTGCAGAAATCGCTGAGGCGCAAAGCGTGCCATGATTCCCGCCCGCTTCGTTCGCATCATTCAGCATCAACAATACCAGTTCGCCCGCACCAGCAACCCGGTTCTGGTAACCGTTTCTAGCAGCGTAAATGTCACCGTAAGGGACGCCATTCACACCATCTGAAATCCACCACAAAAGACCGGCGCTTTGATCCCATAGACCATCCCCACTCGTGTCTCTCCCGTAAGTTGGGTTGGATTTGTTCACAGGCGATTCGTCTCCGAAGGCCCCATCTCGGTCAATGTCGATGAGGATGGTGTCGTATACACCTGCAACTTGGGTGTCGATAACCAGAATGTTCACAGTTCCACCCGCCCGTTGAATCAGACGTGAATCAGAGTGCTCGCCATAGTGATAAACACCTGAAATGGAGGGAGGGATACCAGCAATATTCCAACCCTGACTGTCGAGTAGAGAATCATTGTCCGCATCGGCATCTGCGTTCGTGGTGTCCACCCACCAGGAATTCCCAGCATCAGGATAGGCGATACCATCCCGTTGCCAGCGCACCAATGAGATGGGGTCATGCATGATTCCCCAACCATCGTATGGAGAATTGGGGTCATCCAAAATGGCCTGTGTACCGTTGAGGTCAGGGTGGGCGAAATCGATACCAGAATCTGCGACTGCGACGCGGACGCCACTTCCATTGTAGCCGCGCTCCCACGCATCGACTGCACCATGGATTTCTCCACTCTTAACCGAACTGGGCTCCCCAGGAAGTGCTCCCACGGGTTCAGGCCCAGTACTGTCGTCAAATACGGCAAAAACGCCCTCGACTCCTGCCAATTTAGGCACCAGATCCCCGGGCATCTTGACGCGTCTATGCTCGACGATTCCACTTGATACGGCAACTTCCTGTAGATTTCCAGGGGCTTGCTCTGGCAAGAGGCCGTGTGTGATTTGCCAGTCGTGTAGAGCTCTCAAGTCACGGGTCAATACCATTGGTTCAGCGACATCGAGAGAATGCCAGTATTCTAGGCTCGGGGAAAACACTGTGTTTGAGGGAAAGTGAGGTTCAGAGGTTTCCATCGACTCGGCTTCCACGACGACATGTGGTGGATGTTGGGTTGGATGGAGAAGCGGCGCATACGTGCTGATTACAAACAATAATGCCAATCCAATGGAAAGGTTGACGCGGCGCATAGCGCCGCGACGGAGACCATCGATGCTTGACCTTTCTCGTCGATGCGTCGGCGCACCGTTCAATAATCAAAGCCGCACCCGAGGGGTTGTAGTCCCGTTGTGTAGCGGTCCATCATCTCTGGTTTTGGTCCAGGGGACGGAGGTTCGAATCCTCCCGGGACTACCAACCTTCTGCGGCCTTTTTGAATTCTGAAAGGTCGATATCCTGCGACTCATAGATCTCAGCCTGCAACGCCATGTCCAACTTGTCCAGATAACGGACAAAGCGCGATTCAGGAGTTTCTTGAGATTCGTATTCGGCGAAAATTGAACTTGCATCAATGCCCATTTCCTGAATCGCTTCGGTTTCCAGACGATGTTTTTCTTCAGGCTCAATGTTGTCGTGCGGGGTGATATCACCGACACGGACCTCGGCGATGTCATGAAGTATGCACAATTCCAATACACGTTGTAGATTCAAATCATCGGGACATAGTTGCGTTGCAAGCATTGCCATTCCCCATGAATGGGCTGCCACTGACTCGGGTTGCTCGACCCCTGCACGAACCCAACCCGCGCGGACAACACCCTTCAGCCCGAGCGCTTCGATGAGCGCTTCCCTAGATGTCATCATCATTCCTCAATCGGTTCCGGATTTTTGGCTAAATCACGTGTGATATTCTTTTGATGGCTCTCCAACGTGCCACCTCCGATTTCAAGTAGTTTGGAATCGCGCCACAAGCGCTCAACAACATATTCACCGACATAGCCGTATCCACCCATCACCTGTATTGCACGGTCCGCGATATTTTTCGCCGCGGTTGTCGCGAAAAGTTTGACGCCATCTGAATCGAGCCTTTGGCCTCCTGATTGAAGATCCATCACTCGGCATGTTTCATACACATACGCGCGCATGGCCCTATACTCGGCCCATGACTCTCCGATGTGTCTCTGCATTTGACCGAAATCACGGATCGGTTTACCGAATGCTTCGCGCTCACCCGCATATCTGGACATGTCCGCAAGGCTGCGGCGTGAAATACCGACCGCTTGCGCGGCCAAGGCCACACGCTCAATTTCCAGATTGCGCATCATGTGTCGAATTGAATGGCCGGGTTCGCCAACCAAATTCTCGCTGGGAACCATGCAATCCTCGAATACAAGTTCAGCCGTGTTGGATGCACGCATTCCCAGTTTGTCGATGATTTTCTGACCCGCCTTGTAGCCGGGCATTCCAGATTCAACGATGAATGTCGAAATCTCTGGTCTACCGCGCGCATCTGTTCCAGTTCGAGCATATAGCCAAACGAGATCCGCAGGAGTTCCCTCTTCATCGATGACACCGTTTGTAATCCACATTTTGCGCCCGTTGATGCACCAATTGCCGTCCTCTTGCAGAGTTGCAGATGTGGTCATTCCGAGGGCGTCTGTACCATAATCCGGTTCAGACATCGCCATGCACCCGACCAATTCCCCAGAACAAAGGCCCGGGAGGTAGCGCGATTTTTGTTCTTCAGAACCGTTTACGGCGAGATTGTTCGCTGTCAGCTGCGCGTGCGCGAGATATGCCAGGCAGAATCCTGGGTCGGAATAGGACAACTCCTCATTGACGATTGCGACTGCGGTCGCATCCATTCCCGCACCCCCATATTCTTCTGGAATTGTGATACCGAGTAGCCCATATTCACCCAACATTCTGAACAATTCTAGATTGAATTTTTCATCGCGATCAAATTCAAGCGCTTGTGGCTCAACCTCTTCACGCACGAAGTCTCGAACCATTTCTCGAATCATTGCATGCTCCTCGGTTGGATTCGCAATGTCGAATGTGCGCCAGTCGTCCATGCACCGGCGACCGGTGCCACACACATCAAAATTGCCCGTAGAATTGACCATTCTTTCAGTGCTCGTACCGGAATTCGAATCCGGGTCGATGGATTGAGAGTCCACCATGATGGGCCGCTACACCATACGAGCGTATGCCGGGCGATTGATAGCCCGTATATCAACGGACCGCCACGGACTTGTTGCGGTGTTCAGTTTCACCTAATTCTGAATATGAAAAACGCTGCACTGAGCCCTTTATCTACTTTCATATTCAGTTTCAGACACCTACTTTTCTTCATAGGCACTCCCACGTTGGGCACTTTCATGCAAACCGAACAATTGCAACAAAACAAAACGGTCTCTTTTGCTACCCTCGTAGCAACACGCAGACCAAGAAGCCCGAAAGAAGGTGCCCTGGTTCACGCCAGTGGCAATCACGAAAATGGAAATTGGAAACCCCTGGGACAAGCCAAGGTCTGGACCCACATCCACAAGCGCAGCTTGGAGGCGATGGCTTGAGTCGAACAAAGCGTCTGAGAGAAGAAGTGCATCGATTTCTAGGAGAGCGAGGTCGTGCCAATACCGTCGAAGTATTCGATCACCTGAATGAACGGTTCAGTTGGGGAGCCACGATGAATCAGGTCGGGAATATACTGGCCAAAGATAAGCGATTTGAGAAGGTCGGCAGTGTGCGTGATTTCTTCCGAGGGGCCCGATATAGCGTATGTATTTGGGCGCTTTCTGGCCGCAACCATGGTGATGTTGGGCCTTCAAAGGCAACAGCGTAGGAATCAAGTGATGTCCAGCAGGCGCCTTTCGTATGGCCCACCCTGTGTGGATGCTTGTACGCGGCGGAAATGTACTCGTTGGAGCCTCCACCGTGGCTGTTGGCGCCTTGATGGTGACGACTAATTTCACGCAGGTTGATGTGATACTCATTGCGTTGCATGCAATTTGTGTCGCTGCCTTCATGGCCGCATGGAACGCTTTCAATGATGTACAAGATCACGAAACTGATGCCATCAACCACCCCGAAAGGCCAATCCCGAGCGGTTCATTGACACTGATTCAAGCCAAAGCGGTTGGTAGAGCAGCATTCCTTCTGTCGATTATCTCCTTGCTCGGAGCCATGACTGTTGCTGCACTCTTTTCGGAACACCTCGTTTCGTGGTTGCCTAGCATTGGGATTTGGTTTGCCGCTTTCCTGCTGATGTTTCACTATGAAATGGTTGTACCCGCGTCGTTCATGCTAAAGCACAAAGGACTCTCTGGAAACCTTGCGATTTCATTACTCGTTGGAATTGTCATTGTGTTTGGTGCGGCTGCCGTAAATGGAATCATGACACCATTGGTATGGTTGGTTGCATTGGTAGCAATGTTGGTCAATGCCGCAAGAGAAATTGTCAAAGATATTGAGGATCAATCTGGGGATGAGGATCGAGAAACATTACCGAAACAAATTGGAGCAGATAGGTCTCGAGCTATCGCTCAATTGCTAATCCTGTGTTCATTGCTCCCGTTGGTTGCACCATATGCCAGAGGGTTGCTGCCAATGGGACTGCTCATCCTACAGGCCCCCGCCATGGTGGTTCTTGTTTGGATTAAACCACTCCTCTATAGAGGTGAAGACCACGCGGCACAAAAAAGCCTCAGATTGGCCATGCTGCTGGGCTTGTCGGGGTTCTTGGCAACAGTTCTAATCGCGGCCTAATACAACTCGTTGTAAGCATGAAATGCCGCTGGATTGCAAAGATAAGTTAGGATGGCCATCTGCGCCCACATTCTATTCTCGGCTTGATCGAAAACAATGCTGTTTTCACTATCGATCACACCGTCGGTTACTTCCTCGCCTCGGTGGGCTGGTAAGCAGTGCATGAATCCATAATCTGCCGTCGCATGGGCAACCAGCGATTCGTTAACCTGAAACCCGTCAAATGCTTCCATTTTGTCTGAAAGATGTTCCTCTCCCATACTGATGAATACATCTGTGTAAATGATTGTAGCATTCTTACATGCATCTACAGGATTGTTGGTTTCCGTCATCTTGGCGCCAGTTTTTTTGGATATATCCTTGGCCCTTTCGACCACATCTTGGGCTGGTTCGAATCCCTTTGGTACGGCCCAAATACAATCTACACCGAGCATTGCACATGCCAGCATCAGGTCATGGAGGACATTGTTACCATCACCTACCCAGGCGACACGCTCGCCCTCTAATGTTGGATTGCGCTCCATAATCGTCATCAAATCCGCTGCCGCTTGACAAGGGTGGTGTTTGTCCGACAAGGCATTGATGACCGGAACTGATGAATTCTCAGAAAGAGTGGTGACCATGTCGTGCCCAAAGCACCGGTATGTAATCCCATCTAGGAACCGAGAAAGCACTGCACCAGTATCAGCAATTGTTTCCGATTTACCCATTTGAATGTCGTTCTTTAGCAAAGTTAGCGGTTGACCACCCAATTTGTGAATGCCCACTTCAAATGAGACTCGAGTTCGTGTGCTTGGCTTTTCATAGATGCAGCCTATACTTAGTTCATCGAGTGGTTTGAAATCGTAATCAGGCTCTGGATCCTGCTTGTATTGAATCGCCCATTTGAGAATGCTTCGGAAGTCGTCACCCAAATCATCAATCGACAAGAGGTGTTGAATATCGCTCATCAAATCCCTCAGTTTCTTTCACCCTCTATGTCGCTTGCAAATCCATCTCGAGTATCTGCCATACCACCGAAAATGCTCTGAGCAAAGGAGAGAATGTCGGCCAAACCCTCCTCTTGTTCGCTTGATAGTGGTATCAGACCGGGTTGGATTTGGGCATTTTGCATCATGCGTAGTTGGCCGATTGCGAATTCAGTTCTCTGCCCCCCAGCTTCTTCGAATAGTGCTGCTTCAAGCAAATCCAAATCTTCACCCCAACCAAGTACTCTTTCCAAATCATCAGGCGGTAACAAATCTGCTTTTGACAGGAAATTTGCTGTAGGGAGGCCCAACCTGAAATGCACGATGTTCGAAAGGAGCATTTGGGATACAAATCCAGATGCGGATTGTGAAAGCATTGGATCAAAAAGGAAAATGAGGGCAGCCTGTCCCTGACCCAAGACTTCTACCATGTGAGAACTGGCTTCACGGAACGCGAACAACTCGACTTGGCCAGGGGTATCGATGACCAGCAGATCTCCCGAAAGTCCGGTCAACTCATCCTGAATGTCATAGGATTGAGCGGCTACGAGATCGGCAGCCAAAATTTGGGCGCCATTGGGGCCAAGATCATACTCATCCATCACCTCGTGTAGGGATATCAAATCTCGAACATCAAATTCGGGGTCATAATGCACTCTTTCAGCCCCTGGGTCCAAGTTGATTGTGAGACACTCAATCTCGAGAAAACGGGACCAGCGCTGGAAGGCGGTAACGAGGGTGCTCTTGCCTGCACCAGCGGTCCCTACAACGAAAAGAACGGGGGGCGTGCTACTGTCGCTTACACTCACAGTTGGGGGCC
>CAZXVR010000079.1:0-7265 GCA_964644485.1 uncultured Candidatus Poseidoniales archaeon
ACGCGTGTCGTTGTGTCTCCTTCACTCCTCTTTCCGGATCTCGGCCGACTTTCGAGTCGGCCGAGGTCCAACTTTTTTCTAACCCCCGCATTCTCAATCATGGCCGTGAGGCTTGTTGGCAACACTTCAATCGGCACGGCTAAGAGACACCGACACAGGCGAAGCCTCAACGAGGCATAGTCATGGGGCTGAAAGCATCAGATTTGCTTGGCACGAGCCAAGTTGGCGTTCACCTGGCCATGATTGGCCGGGTCCTTTTTGCCCCACTCCAACTTTCAAAGAAAGACGTAGGCGCCCTCGAAGATTGCCTGGAACTTGAAGTCGCACAAATGTCGATTGGGGGTAGCTCCCTCGTCGGCGCCCTCGTCGCAGGAAATTCCAACGGGATTGCTGTTGCCGATATAGCGACCGAGGAGGAAATCGATCACCTCACATCATTCGGCGACGTTGTCGTCATGGAGAGTGGTGTCAATGCAGCAGGGAACTTGCTCATCATCAACGAAAATGGTGCAGTTGCAAGCCCGGTTTTGCCACAAGAAGGGTTGGATGTTCTTGCAGACACTCTGAAAATAAACTGTGCTGCAATCAGTATCGCAGGCAACGATACACCAGGCAGTGTTGCAGTTTGCAACAATCGCGGTGTTCTTCTACACCCTGATGTCACCGAAATGGAAGTGGAAACAATCGAGTCAATATTGGATGTTCCAGCTATGGTTGGCACCGTCAATTTCGGGTCGCCGTATGTAGGTTCAGGATGTATTTCTACAGATAAGGGTGCATGGGCAGGTTCCCAAACAACAGGTCCCGAATTGAACAGAATTGAGGATGCTTTGGGCCTGATTTGAGGATTTTGACCTCTCCCAATGTTCAAAGACGGATTCGGCCGCGAATCGACGCATGGCAGAACTATTGTACTCGGGAAAGGTCAAGCAGGTTTGGAGTACCGATGACCCAGATGTAATTGAATTCAGATATACCAACCAGATTTCAGTTTTCGATCAAATCATTCCTTCGTTAATTCCACGTAAAGGAGAGAGCCTAAATCGAACGTCTTGCCACTGGTTCAAGTTGGTTGAAGAGGCGGGAATTTGCGATACACACATCATTGAGATGAACGCACCTGATCGCGTCCTTGCGCGCAGGTTCGAGGTCATTCGAGAGCCGGGTGCAATACCACGTGATATGGAGAACGTGTTCGTCCCTCTAGAGGTCATTTGTCGCCATCACTTGGCCGGTGGAGGTTGGCGTAGATACAAGCGCGGTGACGTCGGTGCAGAAGAGTTTGGGTTTGAACCGGGAACCGTCCTTGAAGAAGGTGAAAAACTCCCAGAACCTTATCTTGAGGTGTCCACGAAGTTCGAGAAATTTGATCGCCTACTTGATCGACAGGAAGCTTTGGAGATTTCAAATTTGACAGATGAAGAATTCGATTCAATATTGGCAATCGTCGTAAAGGTAGATGATATCATCCACACGGAAGCTGCAAAGCGAGGCCTAATCCACGTTGATGGCAAGAAAGAATTTGCTCTGGGCCCCGGTCGTGTGCCTGTACTTGTTGATTCCTTTGGCACTTTAGATGAGGATCGCTGGTGGGCCGCAGATGATTATGAAAACGGCACCATCGTCTCTTTGTCGAAGGAATTTGTTCGAGAGCATTACCTTGGAACAGGCCATCATACCGAATTATACGAAGCGCGTGAAGCTGGAACAGAGGAACCCCCGATCCCAGCATTGCCTCAGAATATCATCGATCAAACTGCAGCCCTATATGCAAGCATGTATGAGCGATTAACCGGAGAAGAATTCTAATCTCCGTGCGCACGCATTAATATTCCAACACCCCGCTTCTCGGCGGTTTTGAGTATGATGAGCAAATGCCGCACAACATCTCTCACCCCCCCATCAAATGTTTCTCGCTGTGCAACCTTCCAAGCAGATTGTTGGAGATAGATTCGCAGCGCACATACTTCAGGACCAGTCAACCATCCGTGCAATATCATCCCACCGAATCCAACGCTCAGGTAATCGTGGCCTCGAACCTCATTCCTCAAACCAGAGTCAAGTTGGGTGAGCAATTGACTCCCTTCATCCCCATCTTCTTCGGGAATTAGAAATTCGCGCAGGTAAGCGATCGAATTCCCATCTTCTGTAGGGAATCTCCCAAGTCGTTCCATCGAAATCCCTCGATCGAGTGGTTCAGCGGGACCACCATCGTCTGCAGTTTCTCTGAGTGCGAGGAACAGTAGAGTGGCATCATCCCATTCAATTGATTCTCTCCCATTTGACAGGAAGATTCCCTGGGATTCAAGGCGCTTGATAACGTTGGGATATGCTTTGGAGAAATTATCAGGATCGAAATCCCCTCCTCTCCGCGCTGCGTCCAGCAGATCAGCGAATTCAGCGACTGACAATCCTTGCATCGGGTCAAATGTGTGAAAGGGGGCGATAGCACCCGTATTCAGGGAATCCACTCATTTGCCCCCAAGTTGTTCACGACGCTCACGGAGTCGCTGTAGTCTCGCCTCAAACTCATCCATCGGAGATGTTTCTTGTGGTTGCGGTTCTTCTTCGGTTTCTTCCGATTCTGCCTCCACTTCCACAACGGGCTCCGCATCCTCTTCATCTTCGAAGTGAATGTCTTCATCCTCATCCTGCTCAACGGAGAAATCTTTCGTTTTCGTTGAAGTTCTCTTCCGAATTCGCATCCGTTTCTCAACACGTTTTGGGCCTGAATCTGGCCGAATCATTCCAAGTAATCCCATCAAGCCGAACACAATGACAAGGCTGCCAAGAAGCATTGCATAGTCGAATCCTTCACTCGGTTCGGCAATCCCTGCGGGTAACACGATGAGGTTGGTATCGTCCGCTGAATTGCTGTCGATATCCCAAGGTGAATTGCACTGTAGTTCAATATTGATTGTAGTGCCAACTGGAAGGTTCGGTCGTTCAATGGTAATTTGGGGTGCCAAATCACCTCCGACATTGATTTTGTGACTCATATCCCAATCAGCTGCGCTTAGGTGTAGGAAACAGATTGCATTCGAAAACTTGCTTTGGTTTTGGCGACTGATGGAAACTACAATTTCTTGTTGCCCCGATTTTTCCCTCATTTCGACAGCAGTAATGCCCAAATTCCAGTCACTGTCTCGGACTGTGACCACTTTGGAATCCTCTGCAATCTGTGCTCCATTCTCATCCAGTAATGTCACTTTCAAGGTATGCTCACCGGGTGTAGGGTCCCACGAAAGCCCTGAAAGGTTGATTTTCGCGTCTGCAGAGCGAGAAGTGTTGGCAAGCAAAAGGCCCGATTTGTAATCGATTACGACACCTGTTTCATCTCGCAAGATTGCCGTCCAACCAATTTCAGTGGTTCCATTGTGAATCGTACATGTGGCCAAGGGTTCTGAACCGAGAGAACTCACAGTACAACTTCCCATTCGAGTCGGTGGGTCACGAACACGGGCCCAGTAATCAAGAGTCACCCCATCGACGTCAAGTTCACCGTCAGAATCAATCGGGGGCACGGTCCAAAGCCAACTCCCCTCATCTGATTGCGTTAGTGTTTGACTTCCTTGTTTAACAGATACGACGTCAAATCCGGGGTTGAAATCCAATTCCAAAACATCACCAGATGTCCCAAACAGTACTGGGCTCGTGGCCCATGCTCGATCACTTTGCATCAAAGTTAGAATTGCCTCTCGTTGCGTTCCACTTTCATCTGTGGTTCGCAGTGTAACGCTTGACCCGTAGCCACTTTGGTTTGAACTTCCTGGAATTGCTGAGAGGGGGATACCAGAACTTTCACCGACACCCAAACTCACTTGTTCTGGACCTGTGAGCGACCAACCTTCTGGTAACCCCAGAATCTCAATGTCAATTGTGGTTGGTGCATTGCCCAAATTAGAGAGCATTACAAGGGGCAAACCACCTACAGATGAAATGGACCAATTCTCCTCATAATCGAGTGAATAATCATGCCAAGCTGCTACACGCAGAGGCAATGTTGTTTGTCCCATCCCCGAGCCATCCCCATTCCTTGCTCTGAGTGTGAGTTCAACAGTATGTCCTGAGATCGCACCATCTGGAGGGGTGATTGCACAGGTAAAGTTCGCACTTTCTCCCGGTGATAATGAGGTGATATTTTCACTAACACTGATATTCCAACCGCCTGCATCAACCCATCCATTGATGAATGGCTCCGCTGGTGAATTCCCGCGTTGCTCTACGATTAATGTGATATTGGCACCATTTCGATCAATATCCAAATCTGCACCTCCTGCTAAAATCCACCAACCTGGAACATGATTGATATGGACATGTACTACAAATGGTGCAATTGTGGTATCGTCACTCAACCCATTGAAGGTGATGGTTGCAATGGTGTCCATCCATGCACTTGATGATGTATTGACGCCGATGGAGAGGCTCTCAGTCTGATTCACCATTACAGTATCACTAGAGTCACCCCAAGCTGTCCATCCTGTGCCACTGTCACCGCCAGCAGTCTGTAAGGAGATTTCAGGCGTCATGTCGATTTGGTCGGCGAGGTTGCCAATATTCGTAACATCCAAGGTAAAATCGAGTTCCTCATCGGGATCCGCATTCACAGTATCCCCACTTACAATTTGCACACCGTTGTGTGTCAGCGCCATTCCCCATCGATGATCTTGCCTTGCCTCAATGAGGACATCGGTGGTTGAATTGATTCCAATATCGCCGACAGATTGCATCTCAAATCTCAGCACGAGAACGACAGCCGCAGCCATTTCTTCGGGCAGGGTTAGCGACACGGGGACACTACGCAATTCGCCCGCGCCCAAGGCGTATTGAGAAGATGGAATCCCAATTGTCAGACCGGGGTCTGAAGAGAAATTTGCATTGGTTACGACACTCCATGAAATGTCGTAAGCATCCGGTCCGTTGCCTGGATTCGACAATCGTAGCATCACTGTGTCTTGAACACCAACATCCATTCGGTGGGGCTGCACGATCGGTGATGTGACCTCTAGAACCGCTCGGTGAATTTGCAATACCTGCAATGACAGGGATAGGATACAACCACTATTGTTGGCTTCTTCTGCCATCCACGTATGCAGCATTGGTGGTGCCGCAAATGGCATATCCAAAATCAATGAACCAAATACCCGTGCGCCGGTATTCCCTGATACTCGCAGGGTCGTCCCATCAATTGACAGGGCTCCGGTTGTTTCCCAAATCCAATCGGGCATAATCATGCCTGCTGAGGCCATATCCCATTCCATTTCATCAACGCCTGAGGGCAATTGGACCTCAATATTCCACGTTCGATCATCAGCAGGCACAGAGCGAATATGCGGCGGTAATATCTGCACTTGATTGGCGGTAAAGGTTAGATCAATTGTTCGGCATTCCTCATTTTCACCAGCCCCTATGCACATTGAGAGCTCGGTCGAAACATTGTCACCCAATGTTACACCAGCAGGCACACTGTGTCGTGCGGTTAGTTCCCGAATCTCGTTGGGGTCTAATTCCAATGGGTTGACCTCTTGTCCGGTTGAATCGTGTAGGGTGACGAACTGGTCCCAAGCGGTTTGCTGCCACTGCAAGGAAACAGTTTCTGGAGCATTGCCGAGATTCTCAACCAATATCCAAGCCGCAGCAGATTCCCCTGGGATTCCCATCCCATTCGAATGTGCGGTCCCATCAGCCCCTCGAAGCGACAACCCTCTGGTTCTTTCCGCTTCTATTGCTAGAATTGCAGTTTGAGAAATGCTTTGATTTGAATCCAATGTCATCGTGATTTCGACAAATCCAGAATCGGTGCCCAATGCTTCCACGGGTGCCGTAATCTGTAGTGTTGGTGTCCACGTGGCACCGACTTCGATTTCGACCCCTGATGATGCGCCGGGATCAAGGTCAACAATCGTCCAGTTTACAGGTAACCCTGCATCATCAATCGTCATCGACCATGTGCCCGAAATCCGACCTGTGGATGTGATTACGGGTTGCACATTTGTTTGGCCACCGGGCAGAACTCTAACCGGGTCGGGTGGGACTCCAATGCTCACATTGTAAGGTGCAATGATTGTGAGTACTGTTGTAGTCACATCGTTATCCGTTCTCGTTTGTGTTACATTCCCATGCTCGTCCAAATTCAGTTCAAAGGTGTGCTCACCCAGACCCCCTGACCAATCGAAAGAGAACGATGCGGAATTTCCATTTCCAGTTGGGGGTCTCGGGTCCAGCGCCCCCTCTCGGTGGGTGTATTCTAACTGTCCATCCACATACATGCGCGCAAACGTATCGGTATCGGTTGAATCGGTTCCGGCGTTTTCAAAGAATGCTGTGACTGTGACCCATTCGCCAGGGTCCGGTGTACTCGGGTTGAATGTAATCGCCAATCCATCCTCATATGGGCGAATGTCAGCCCCGGCCTGTGAAATGAGCATGTCTCCCACGAGGATGTCCAATGCCCCATCATTGTCGAAATCAGCAAGTGCGTGGCTAGCCCATGTTCGATGTGGCAATTCCAAACCTGAGACCCATTCCGCATTGATCGATGAGCGAGAACCGGTTTCTCCATCGAGTGCATACATCGTACGGCCGAATGTCACTATAATCTCATCGAAACCAGTTCCATCGATGTCCATTGGAGTTGGGGCTGATACAGCAATCTCATCATTGGGATTCCCAGAGGTTCCCTCGACAATTTGGTTCCAGTCCAACCACGTGTTTTGACTCTGTTCGTTGTAGTCGTGACATCCGACCATGCCATGCCAAGAAATTCCATCTCGATACCAAGTGTTCCAGCAAATGCGATCCGTGATGCCATTGCCATCTGTATCCATCAATGCTGGAGGCGCATCCGCATAACCATTTGAGGCCGAGAACGAGAAAATTGTTGCAGCATCTGTTACATCTAGGCCCACGAAGGTAGCGCCATCACCCGTCCCCGCACCATCCACATCCGAAGGAATGGTGACGACCATTTCTGGAGCTGGGTCTGAGTCGAGTTGGGTAATGATTGGACCCGGTAATCGGACGTGTGGTGATGCAGTATCTCCATCAAGGTTGTTCAGCGTCTCTTCATATTGGACTTGACCGTTGGCAGCATTCAATTTCCAAACCCACATATTCCCATTGTTTTCATCAATTGTCGTGAGCAGAATTGCAGACGAAACCGCATCGATTTGTACCCATGCAGGGTCGGAGGGGTGAGTGCCTTCACCCAGCGTTACTTCCCATATGGGACTCGGAGTACCTGTAGTGGGTATCGGGAGTGCGAT
>CAZXVR010000080.1:0-7263 GCA_964644485.1 uncultured Candidatus Poseidoniales archaeon
GACGCCTTGGTAAGGCGTAGGTCGCGTGTTCAATTCACGCCAGTGGCTCTTTTTTCAGACCCGTAGGGTCTGCACGCTTCCCCGAAGGTCTTTCTAACGTACAAGCACCGCCAGACTCGTAGGTGTCACAATCATGAAGAGCAACCGAAAAATTTTCATCAGTATATTTCTGACGTTCATGATGGCATCAGTCCCATGGGCTGCAGCCGATATCAGCAGTTGGGTAGGGCCTCCACAAATCGCATCAAGTGGTCAAGATGTCGAAGTTGATGGCTGGAACGTTCCAAGCAATGCGACGATTCTCGGTGGATGGATGACCGCTGAAGACAAAATGGTGAACGATGGAAATGGAACCGAGTGGCGAGTCGACACCCCCACCAATTTTTCCGTAGGTCAATTCAATCTAGCAACAATGGATCATTTTGATGGCCGTTTGTCACTCGAACCCGATAATGCCGTGAGTCAGGTTGACTCGTTCGTCGGTGTTGCAACATTGCAGTTCGAACACTCAATGGTTCAAGAATCGGGGAATACATCGGTATGGGAACCAGGTATCCCGAGTTTGGTCAACGGCACCCAAGTGGGTAGCACGATGCAGATGCCCTATGGAAATCAGCCGGCCAATGCCCATGGTGGCTCCTTGGTTGCAGCGACCCTGATGAATGCCAGTGTACCCGCCGGAATCGATGCGAGCATACATGCTGGAATTTCTATCCCCTCTCCTGTCAATCATTTCAATCTCACATTCTGGAACTGGCGACACACCGACGTCAACGATGGAATGTGGGTCGAATACAAACTTGACAATGGCGCATGGACTTGGTTGGCCCCCGTGGGTGGATACAATTCGAATATCACGCTGAACTCGACATCAACACCATCGGGAACACCCAACAACAGCTCAACGTTCCCAGTTTGGTCTGATACGACCGCAACAGGTTGGACTCAGGAGTTATTCAATCTCGACAATATTCCGAACATTAACACATCCGTGAATATCGAGTTCCGTTGGCGAATCGTTACCGATGCCAACAGCAGTGCAAGTCCCGGTTGGTTCATTGATGATGCAGACCTCTCAAACGTGGGTGGTGCGACAGGTTACTGGCACCATGGATGCTATACTGTGACGGCAACGACATGTGGCTATAGCAACAACGCAATGGGTCTGCTTGAGGGTTTTGTAGATTTGACCAATGCTGGAACGGGTTCCGAAATTCATGTTCGATTGGAATGGGACCTTGAAGGATCGGGGTGGGACAATTTTTGCGTGGAATTGTCATCAAATGGAAACACATGGCTCGATATTTCTTCATCGAACACAGCAACCACTACAGCGTGTAGAAGTCGAACAGGCGCAATTCCTGGTAGCGGCTACACCATGCCCAACGGCACCACGCTCGGGGATGAAACAAATGGGTTTGTGACATTGGAATTGGCCATCCCTTCTTCCTTACAGAACAGTGGGTCAACCTATTTCCGAATTCGAGTGGATACCGATTCTTCAGTCCAATATGGAGGGTTCCAGGATAATCAAGAAGGGTTGACAGTAGACAGAATTTCGGTGGTCGCTGCCAACGGTTCGATACTGGATGATGACCCCCTATCAAATTCGACAACGATGACAGCCAGTGGTTTGAATGGGGCTACACAAGATTGGAATTACATTTCGATTGGTGCGGGTGCCCTCAGCGCCTCGTATGGATTTGAGGACAGTGTCGCAACAGCACCCACCCCGATGGCCCCTGGGTGGTCGGCAACAGGTGATTGGGAATACGGTTCTCTCCAAACCACCACTGCTGGTCCAACCGGCTGGCCATCTGGTCCATTTGGATTGGGCACTCATCTTGCGGGTTCAGCAAATGATGGTTCGATCGATCACCTCTACTCGCCACCATATACAATCCCTGCTGGCGCAAGTGCAAGATTGACGTTTGAACATTGGATGTGTGCATACCAAGGTTATGCAGGTGGTGCAGTTTTCATTTCTACTGACAATAACACTTGGACACACTTTGATCCAGGCAACAATTGGTATGATCAAATAGGATATACATGGGGTACTGGGACGTTGCAAAACCTTGGGAATTTCGATGGTTCCAACAACATTCCTCCAACTGGTTGGTCGTGTGTTGGCCCTCACAATTTGTGGGATACAAAGGTCGCTGATTTGTCAATGTACTCGGGCCAAACGGTGTGGTTTAGATTCACGTATGAGCCATACAATACACAATGGTCCTACGAAGAGGGTTGGTACCTCGATGATGTTGGTCTTGAGGTGGATTACTTCTATGATGAAGGAGATTGGATTTCAGATGTCATACAGCTAGATGCATTGGGTGGCGGTTTCATTGATATCGATGGGATGATTCCTGACGATACTTGGGCCACAGCCTCTATCCTAGATGCATCAGGAAACCCGATCACAGGTCTTTCGAATCAGTCTTTCCCGGTGTCTCTCCACACTCTCGATAAGGATGCTTACCCTAGCATTCGAGTCCAAATCAATATGGGCACTGAGAATCCATTCCTGACCCCATTGATCGAAGCAGTACATGTTGGTTCAATCCGACTGATGGATGCTCGCGGGCACGGAAATGGTTGGGATGTTTCCTCTGCCCTAGATCTTTGGAATGGGAACTTGACCAACAACGGTTCTGCTGTTCTTCAGATCAACAGTGATTTCTCCCATTCAAGTCGCCCTATTACATCGGTTGACTTCACAGGAGTGGGTTCGCAAGTGACGATTCGGGCCATTGACGCAAGTGGCTCAATCATAGGGCAATCTGGACTTTCAGGTACAATCAATTTCCTTGAACCTCAACCCGGGTTTGGCGTGCGAATCGAGGTCAATCCAGGCGGGCACATCTCATCGCTTTGGGCCGAGGGTGAATTCGGACAACCAGCGGTGAACCCGGTAGCGGACGCCACCAGTGATGGGACGGTGGATTGGAGTTTCCCGGCAGGTGCGACTTATGGCGCGCATGGCTGGCAGCAACTGCTCTACCAAACCACATCTTCTTCTGGAGTTGCCAACCACATTCAAGACACCGCATCGGCAAATTTCCGTGTGGATTCTACAGGCTCATCCGTATCTGTATTGATTCCAGAAGATGCAACTGTTCGTACGGCGGTCATCTCAACTGATGTCACATCTTTGACGAATCCAACACCTTCCTCAGTGTCCCTTACGATTGGCGCCTCATCTGTAGTGAATCTTGCAGAGGGTCTTTCGACAACCAGCCTATCTTCGACGATGATTGCACACATGAATATGGTTCAACCCTCGCACACCCAAGTGCAGACCGGTCGAGATTGGAGGGTCATTGAGTTTGACTTTTCCACAGGTGGACTAGCAGACATGGATGTCAATGCAGTCACCATTGGCTATTCCATCACTGAAAATATCACGGGAATCACTCAACAGTTGATCGATTTCAAGCGAGATGCTGTGAACCAAGGCGCAGTCGAAAGTGTCGATATTCCTGTGACCTACAATGCGGATGCAGGTGCGGTAATTTTCGACGGAGGGATCCACCACGAACTGATGATTACAAATTATCCGTTTACTGTGCCCAACACATTGTATCCGGATGGTAGCGTCGTTGAAATCACCACTCAGCACCGACATTTGTACAACAATGATGACATCGCCAAGATTACCCTGACGGGTTACGCCTCTGATGGCTCAAATCTGATCTTTGAAGTCGAGAACCCTTCCACTACAGCAACCTTCACTCAGATTTCTGGGCTGGCCCAAGCACCGATGGAACTGGATTGTAGCGTGACCGAAACAGCCGGTGTTCTTGAGATAGATTGGAGATTCCGAATCTCGTGGACTTGGGACGATGTCACGCAAATTGATTGGTCCGCCCTGAGCCAAAACATCACGGGTGAATCCATTGCTCCAGCGACTGCCCAGTCCGGTGGCTCAGGAAGCCAAGCCGTAGAGAATGATCTGGAGGTCAGCAGTTTCGAGGTCCACGATGAACAAAGCAGGCACCTTTCGAATCAATTTTCACCAGATTACCCCTTCCACTCCAGAAGTGGGCACAACCTTTCGATTACAGGCAGTGTTCGATTCCAAAACACGGTCGATTTGCGCCCACTACAGAGTGATTTCGCGATGATTGTCAATGTTTCAGGGGTGGAGATGCCACTTGTTTCGGATGGAGATGGCACATTCACGGGAGAGGTTCCACTTACGCCTGCAGAATCACACACACTCATGCCAACTATTGGTCGGGTAGGTCCAGTCACTGGTTCCACGGGTGCGAACGATTCAACCACAAGTCCACCGATTGTGACCGTATTAATCGATGATGAAGCTCCCGTCGCCAGTCCGTTCCTCGTTTCAACGTCGGTAGGACAACTCGATGCCAATGGGTATGTGTGGGATCCAATCAATCCGTTGACTGTACACATCACGGTGTCCGATGCACAAGATCGTGATGACGAAGTGACCCTGCATTACTGGCGCGAAGGTGTTGACGATACCAATGGAGACGGCTTCGCCCAGGCTTCCGAGTATCTGACGATGACCGAGAATCTCTACCCCTTGCGCAGTGGTTCACAGCAAGTATCGTTCTCCAATATTCAAGTTGCAACGAATGGTTTCAATGCAAAGGTCAGTCTATGGCTTGAAGGTGTAGATTGGGCCGGTAATAGTTACCAAGAGGGTGGCACGGGTGGTGCCCCTGGCCTGCAAAACGATTGGGCTACGTTGCAAACCGCTCAAAATACTGAAACCACTCTGCTGAACACAGGTTTCGCCCTCGATACTTGGGCCGAACACCTACTGGCCGGCCAAACGCATACGTTCTCCATGATTATCCAAGATGCAAATGGTGTCCAGACACTGGATGATATCGCAGTCTATCTCGCTGGGCAGAACTATGCTCCTTTGGGACAATTCCACTACGACCCACGTCAAGATATCCTCTCGACCGTGTCCAACAGTCACGTCCAACCAATTTCTGCAACTGTGACTCCAATGACTGACGACACTTCAAGATTGGACATCACATTCTACATGGATTGGGAGACGCCTACTTCACAGAATTGGTATGTCCCCGGCGTCACCGTCACCGATGATACTGCAACCGTTGCGAATGTCAACAATCTCAATGCATTGAGGTGGCGATTGGACAATGTCTTGGTCGCGGTCGCAACTGATCTGGTGGACTTGACACCACCGATATCCGATGGCAATGCAACAACTCTGAATGTCCAAGAGGGCGATGAACTCATTGTTGAAGGAATTGTTCAGTACCGTGAAACCTCTGTCCCCATTCTGTCCCCTGATGAAAATCTCTCAGTAATGGCCCAAATCCTCGTTGGCAGCGTTATCGTTGAGAAGGTGGTGGATGTGCAATCTGGTGGTCTATTCAACGCACCACTTGTCCTACCACAGAGAACTCCCCCGGCGCAGCAGTTACCCATTGAGTTGACCGTTCTAAATGTCCCAGGTTCTGGTTCGTCTATACCGAACACAGATTCAAGCGTCATTATTGACAGCATTGCACCAGAGGTTGTCTTCGATCAGTTCAGGTTCCCAACTTCGTCTCTGTTGCGATTGGAAAGCGATCAGCTGAGTTCCGTCCAAATCGATGTCCTCATCGAAGATTCTGGCGGGATGCCGGAAACCAACCTAACCATCCATTGGGAATTTTATCGAAATGGTTTGCCGAGGTTGGGCATAGGTGGAGTTGGCGAACTATCTTTTGTGAGTGCAGAGGGTGAGCTAACTCACTACCTAAACAATATCGATATGCGGCCATCCGATGGAGAGAGACTGTTGGAAGGGGACCAGATTGCAGTCTGGCTTGAAGGCGTTGATTTGGCCGGTAATGTGCTTGAGGGTGATGGGACTGAGACATCTCCCAGATACCCACTGCTTGAGGTCATCGAATTCGTTCCAGAACTATCATCTTGGTCAATCATGCCGCTGACACCTCAATATGGAGAGTCGGTCTTACTTGAGGCCATCTTCGTCAATCAAGGCCTTCGTGGAGGTAGCATCAATGTCACCATGGTTGAGCAGAGAGATGGCGATTGGCTAATCCATGATTCTCAAACACTCAATTTGACTTCCTTAGATTCGGATGCAACACTCGTGTTTGAATGGGAGGCTTGGAAGGCGGGAACCGCTGAATTGTTCATCTACATCGATGGTGATTCCGACAATCTCCTCCCCGTCGATGAATTTTCTGTAAGTGTAGCAGAGACATCGAGGAGTACAGAAGGCACAACAGTCCTCCTCATCGCCATTGTCGGAGTTTTGGCCGTCATCGTCATCGCATTGCTCAGCATAATCGTTTTGCGCAAGCCAAGTGAATCGATGGGGGAGTATCTCGAAGAGGCATGGGGTGACGAAGATGAAGCCGCCTTTGGTGGTGCACCAGGAATCCGCCTCGATTACGAAGAGGATACCCTGTGGAATACGGTTTCAAGACACGGCATCTACGACAAGGATGCATTCCTTGCGCACGCGCGAAAGTATGACAGAGATCGCGATGGCTTCCTCGATGCCGAAGAATTGGACCGGGCTGCGACAGATTTCACAACCATGATGACCCAATCGACAGTGACTCCCGAAAGCCAATATCCACTTGATTTCAATGATGAAACTGTTGCGCACGTGATTGAATCACATGGCATCCTTGACAAAGTAGCCTTCCTGCACTTCGCCAACTCATATGACGAGGATCAAAATGGATACTTGAAGCACAGTGAATTGAGTAGAGCGGCATCCGATTACGTCGAAACTGGTCGTAACACTCCGACTCCTGTAGATGCGGAACCAGATCCTCGTTTACTCTCCGTCGCAGAAGTTCGAGCAGCCCTGCCCGATTGGACAGAGGATCAAATTAATTCTTGGATGGACAAAGGCTGGTCAGCGCAACAAATCATCAATCAATATGCCAAGCCTGAGCCACCACTTGCTCCCGAAGGTTTTGGGGGCGAGTATTCTGCACCCGAGCAACCAATCGTCGAACCTGAACTGGAAATCGAACCGGTGGTCGAAGAGGAACTGGAAATCAAAGAGGAACCATCTGAAGAAGTTGCTGAAGGACCAAGCGAGGCTTCATTGAAGCGGTTGAAGAAGGCGGAACTGGTTGAACTTGCGACCCTACAGGGTTTGGACAGTAGTGGGACAAAAGCAGACATCATATCTCGACTGTTGCGCTGAAACCGTTTCTGGCGTTTCCCGAAAATGTTTCGAAACGGTTTCCGAAACCTAACAGAAACGTTTCCTTTATAGAC
>CAZXVR010000081.1:0-7248 GCA_964644485.1 uncultured Candidatus Poseidoniales archaeon
GTGACCACTTCACAACCCGATGTTAACTAGCCAAAGGACCCCTATGAATCCTCGGCTGGTTCACCCCTCGTCCCATGACTTCCAATTGCCTTCTGTCGTTTCGCCGTTATTTTCATTCGACTGCGGCACCGCTTCATCCACAGTCTCAATTTCATCGACGACCTTCGTCAATTCTCCCACACGGTCAGGCCGATCAGCAAAAGGTGCCGGGACAGCATCATCTTCTGGAGGATGTTGTTGAACCGTCAAATCAAGAACTTCGCCACCGTGCACACTTCGCCATATTTCGTCGGTGGTCGGCACGCGGTGTTGCATCACAATCTCAGCATTCTGCGCGTTTTTCTTTCCGCTCATCCACAACCCGAAAGCGATTGGCAATAGACACCCTCCAAGGATGATTCCAAGACAACCGCCAGTGATGTATGATGAATCTGAATTATTGGCCAAATCCATTTCGTCGATGACCCACAACACATCCCCACTTGCAGCATTATTCTGAATGTCATGTTGCCCACTTTCATCGGGGATGAATGTACCGACAGCATAGTACCATTCCCCATCTACCCCTTCCCGATCTGATTGAATCCAACTCGGTGAACCGATGGTAACTTCAGTTCCAGTAGCATCTTCGATTACCGTGCAATTGTGAACCCCACTTTCAAGCCGAAATAAGAGGTAAGAACTCTCTTTGCTGAGGTTGACGGATTCATTGTCGCCACCATCCAACTTCAACAGATGATTCTTCTCGGGGTCAAGAGTTTCCATCCAAGATGGCCATGCGGGTACCATTACAGCGATGGAAACACCTAGTATTAACGCGCCAGCAATCAACAATCGCTTGTGCCACACGCTTTTGCTCACAACTTCGCCTCATCGTTAACGTTCATCTCAGTTATGCTCAACGGCCAAGGCCAATTTCAGCCAATTTTTCAGGCAGATATGTATCTGTAACGAAATCCAAACCATATTTTGCCAGAGATTGCTGTTCAGCCTTTTTGTCCAATGAAAGCATCATCTGGATTTGTTCTTGCCACCACCCATCAGCGAACCTTGGGTCACTTAATTCGGCCTTCAATGCCTCAACGTCCTTGCTCGAGAGTTTATCGCTTGGCAAATCGTATGCCTCGATGTCATCTGCGGTGATACCCAGATATTGAGCCGAAGGTGTAGCGAGATATTCAGAGATATGGGCAGTCTTGATTGCACCATAGGCAATACTGGCAAAGATTCGGAACGACCACGGATCACCGTCGAGGAAGACAATGATTGGCACATTCCATTCTTCATTCATTCTCTTCATGATTCGTCGTGTCGACCGGGCGGGCTGCCCTTTCAAGTGGAGCAAACCACAACGGAAATCTTCGTCAAATCCATTTTCGACAAGACGATCAAACATACCACCAGTCTCGATAGCCATGATGAAATCGATGTCATGCTCTACCAACTCAATCTTCTCCGATTCTACATTATATGGCACTCCATAACCCGAATCGCCAACATCATCACGCGCATTAATTCGCATCCATTCACCACGTCGATTGCGTTCATTCAGCGTCAGATTTCCAATCATTCTCGCCCCATCTTCTTCAGGTCGAAGTTTGAAATCCTCGCGTAAACACTTGGTGACAATTTCAAGGTCTTCAGCGAGATTGTTACTCTCGTTTTGAGAACCAAATTTACCATGGCCCCAAGCTTCCGAGATGTAGTACATTTCACGCAGAGTCGACGACTTTTCACTCCCAATCATCTCTTCGATGAATTCGATAATGTGTAGAGCGCGCAACAGTTGTCGGGCACTTCCAAGACTTGTCGCATCGCGAATAGAGCGTTTTTTACCATACTTGTAGACTCCCAATTTATCATCGAAACCGATGTTGTTCTTGGTTCGAACAGGCAGGGTCATGGTCGGCGCCTCACCTTTCGCCATTCGTTTGTACATCTCACGGGCTACATCGTGGAGATTCTCCACAACTTCTTCTCTTGTCTTTCGTTGAGTTACGCTCATTCTTCCTCACCTCTTCCAACACCAAACCAACCTTCATCTGGCTCGGCAACAGCTTCTTCTTGTTCGACGAATCCATCAGGCGGCTCTTCCATCGTCTCCACATTTGCTTCGACAGGAACATCGTCGCCCATATCGACGGGTGGCTCGGCGTCGACCACATCTTCGTATTCGACACCAACATCTTCTTCGCGCAACATTTCGGCCAGGATTTCCTCGTCGATTTTCGTGGCTCCGATGATGTCTCCAGCCCCACGGAAAAAGATGTCAATTTCGGACCAATCGCCTTTCGATAAGCCTTCGACACCGAATGATACAGTAGCCGAAGTACCCGGGTCGAGAGTTTCCAATTTCCAAGCCCAGAGCCCTTTAGCTTCCCTTTTTCCACCTCTTTGATTATCAATCATCTCAACCCCTTCACGCTCGGGCCACGTAGATAGTAGGGTGTAGGCGCGTGGCCGCGCGGTGTAATTGTAGACCTCAATCGTCGCTCTAGTAATCTTCTCTTCCTTTTCCCATTCGACTTTTTCTTCAAGGAATACGGCATTCATAATCTTGGTAATCACCGGAGCCAACGGCACGGGCTCAGCATCGAGAATTCCGATTGCCTTATCGTGAATTTCAGGCAATATGATGTTGACAAGCTCGAATTTTTCTTGCGCCTTTGCTTTTTGTTTCTGTTTCTTGAGGTGATTTCGCAATCCACGACCGACTTCAAGCATCGCAAGTCGAATTTCATCATGAACATCGACGTTGTCAGAGAGCGCTTCCTTTGCCTCGCTGGTAAATTGCACGTTTGTGCTTGCAAGATGAATCAATACAGCAGCAGGGCCCTTGGGGATGCCCCTACCTCCTGGATGATCTAGGCCGTAACGTTTCCAATCAACGGATTCCAGTGCCTTCGTTAGGAGACATCCACCTTGTTGGTACATCAATGGGACACGGTTTGCAAAACGCAATACTTGGATGGGCTGATCCCCGGGTAAATCCCCACCAAAAATGAGTCCAACCTCGACTTGGAATGGGTTGCCATTGGTGACTTTGGGCTCTCGGGTGACCGTAGAGACGAATCGAGAATCGATGGCCTTTGAGAGTCCCTTTTTGATGAGTAAATCTTCGATTGGCGAAAGACAATCGGTTGGAGGGGCGGTCAGCTTGACCTTTCCGAAAGCTGCGAGCAGGTCGCTCACCTGATCGGGTTTCAGCAAGTGGGGCTTATCCTTGGGTGCCAATCCAGCTTTACTGATGATATCTTGAGCCCGGGGATTTGTGACAGAAGAAAATGTGTGTCTAAGGAAATATCTGAGTGGGGTATTCGCGCCTTCACCTTCACTGGGCACTTTCGTGTCGCGGAGCAAGCGTTGCAGCGTCCCAATTTCCAAGCCATGTGGGTGTGGTTTGATGTCCTTCACAGGTCGCGGTAATTCATCTGTGACGCGGGGCCAAGACGCCTCATCGAGAATATTCCCTTCTTCGTCATAAGCGACAAAATCAATGCTCGCATGTGGATTGACAATACTGGTCATTTTGAGATACTGATGAACAGATTGCTTACCACGCTGGTACTTTGCTTTCATGAGTGTCTCGATTCGAATACCATGGTCTCCAATCCAGTGAAGCCCCTTCGCTTCATTCACTTCATCTTCTGAGAATCTCTTTTCGTTGCTGAGGATGGCTTTGTTTTTCTTGGTGTCCAATCCAATATTGACACGAACCGCACCCGCTTCCCTTGCGACTTTTGAAATCACAGCGGTCGGCTTACCAGTCGTTAGTTGACTGTACATGACCACACCGGTAATTCCAATCCCCTGTTGCCCACGAGTTTGTCGGATCGTGTGAAATCGAGAACCGAATAGAAGAGAACCAAAAACCTTGGAGATTGATTTTTGCGCAATTCCTGGACCATTGTCCCGGGTCACCAATCGCAGCAGATCCTTCTTGCCCTTGACCTTGTGAACTTCAATGGATATCTCTGGAAGAATGCGGTGCTCTTCAGCAGCATCCAATGAGTTGTCTACAGATTCTTTGACTGCTGTGATGATGGACCGTGGTAGCGTATCGAAGCCCAGAAAGTGTTTGTTCTTTTCAAAGAATTCACTTATGCTTGCCTGCTGCATTCCGGATGACTTTCTTGCCATGTGCCTCGCGCTCCACGGCTCCAGGTCCTCCCTACGCCCAATGCGGAGGGGCCAGCAGGCCGCAAACCGCTCGGGTAACGGGGCACCCTAAAAGCCTCAAGGATAGAATACGTGATTATCGCTCAAAATCGACCATCGGTCAAGAAGCGACTTCGATCGAATAATCCAGAATCAGCAGTTGCACGGTATAACCGATTTCTTCTCCATCATCACTATGTGTGCAAAGAGGGGCCCCACCAGCATCAGCTTCTACAGAAATCTCCAGAGAGTATACTCCAAGGCCTGCACCATCCGCATCTAGTTGTTCATGGATTTCAGATTCAGACATATCTGAAACATTCCCTGCTTCAGCCAATGAAGAATTGTACCAAATGATTTCGAATGCCAACATTCCATTGCCCCCTTGGTTGTCACCCTGGAAGGTTTGGTTGTGTTCGTCATGGCTGACGGTACCAGTGACCGTATCTGGAGCATTGTTAGATGCGGCACACGTTGGACCGTTACTACTAGACTCATCTTCCCCAAAGGGCATCATGACTCGAAAACCTACGACATTGTCACCATTTTCCCACGAATCGATTGAGTTCGTATTGAAATCAAGGATGAGCGTCTCCCCATCCATGACATATTCTGAACCATCAACAAAATCATCGACGAATAGTGTAGAATCAATGGTATAATCTCCAACGCCACCCATTGAATCTGAAGAATCAGGCGCAGTAACGAGATATGTCACTTCAAATGCACAGAATGGAACAATAATTGCGGCTGCGATTGCCCCCATTTTCTTTTGATCCGGTAAATCGAATCTTCCAAGTGGAGACAATTCAGGGGAGCGAGTTTGATTCATGATGAAGTGGGTAATGAAGGCAGCACCCATCCCCGGTACTGAAGGGAATATTCCATCTGCCCCACTTAATCCAAGAACACTCCAACCTATGACACCGACGAATGCCGCCACCATCATGGCAAGCGAATGGTTCGTGTCGGGTTTGTACCCCATCCACCGGATGATGAGTAGTGGAACGAAAATACCGCCAAGCCCATACACAGCAAGCACAACGAGTGTGAATACAGAATCTCCACCAGGGATGTAAAGGCCCCCAATCGAAATCATTGTGGCAAAGGCTGCAACCACGAGTGTTACTTTCTTCGTCGTCTTGTGGTCCTCTCTCCATTCAGGCTTGATATCGTCCGTAATCGCAGCCGTGCAAGCGAGAACCTGACTATCCGCTGTAGACATAGTCGCTGCGAAAATCGAAGCGAGAATCATACCGACCCCAATGGCTGGCATCGTTTCCATTGCCATCATGGGCAGACTCAATTCAGCATCAAAATCAGCTGCACTGAACAATACACGACTGGCCAAACCAATGATAGTCATCAGAATAACGAACGGCGTTTGCCAAACGAAGAACCAGATCATCGCTTGTTTGCGATCCTTATCAGAACCCAAAGTCATGACTCTGGAAACAACTTGTGGTTGCCCGGCAACAGCCAACCCACCAAGGAAGAACGCTAGAGCCCACATCGAGACTCCAAATCTCAGATCTGGCGGCATCAAATTGGTCAACGCCGGACTCTGTGCTTCCAAACCGGAGTGCAGGCCACTAAATCCACCAACTTCACCGATGGCAATCCAGCACAGAATTCCAGACCCGACGATCATGACACACGATTGAACTGCATCCGTCCAAATGGATGCACGAATCCCACCCGCGTAACAGTAAGCGACGACGAGAACAAAACCGATCAAGATTCCAACCATTTCTGGCCAACCCAACATGACCAGTAACGCCTTGCCACCCGCTGTTAATTGTGCAGCAGCATAGATGCTGAGGAAAAGAACAGAGAGAACCGCTGCCAATTTCGCTTCGGGCGCTCCAGCTTTTTCTGCGACCAGTGAGGACAATGAACGAACCCCCCTGTCATGTCCTTCCTTTTGGATGAATTTGTACAACCATGCCCACGCCAAGACTTGTCCAAGTGTGGATAGAATTGCCATCCAAAAGACATTGTAACCCATCATGAACGTAAATCCAATCGCTCCAATGAACATGTATCCTGAATTCCAAGTACTAACCGCAGAGAGTGCAGCGAGTGCAGGATGCATCCCTCGCCCTGCAACCAGATAATCATCGGTAGTATCTTTTTTCACAAACATCGAGGCTAAACCGACACCTGCGAATATGCACATGAAGAATAGGAATGATAGAAGCAGCGCGATATCCATTTTATCACCTATGCAAACAAATCTTTACGCCATGCCGTAATTTTTCCAGTAAATGCAGACGCCATAACAGTGAGTGGGCTGGCCAAATACAACTTACCGGGGCCAGAACGCCCCTGGAAATTACGGTTGATGGCGGACACCGTGACTTGTTCAGAGTCATCACTGACACCCGGTCCAGCACCGATACAAGCACCACAACCGGGATCGATCAATTTGACACCCGCTTCAGCGAACATGGCAGTCCAACCATTACGTTCCGAGAGTTCCTTCACAGTTTTTGAACCAAATTGAATGTAACAATCAACCCCATCAGCCACTGTCAATCCAGCATCCAATGCTGCCTTTGTCACCATTGCATAGTAGGCGAAGTCATCATCTTTGCCCGCAGTGCAAGAGCCTGCATAGGCAATATCGATTTTGACATCTCCAATTTCATCGATGTAAGCACCGTTGGTTGGATCAGACGGAACCCCTTCGTCAGGATTTCCGGGATGAGCGACCATCGGCCGAATCTCATCGAGATTAATCGTGTGGATCCCACCATCGTAATGCGCATCAGGATCAGCAAACACGAAAGCGGAACGAATCTCATCCTCGGTCAAATTCTCTCGGCGAGAGAGCAACCAATCGATGGTCAACTGATCGGGATCACAAATCCCAGTTTTTGCACTGCATTCGGTTGCCATGTTACAAAGTGTCGCGCGTTCATCCATCGATATCGATGCCAGACCGGGACCACCAAATTCCATCGAACGATCGAGTGTATCGGAATGTTTCGCGTAATGCCACAAAATGTGGAGAATTACATCTTTTGCAGTACATCCCGGATTTAGTGTGCCCGTGAGTTCGAATCGGATACTTTCGGGAACTTTGAC
>CAZXVR010000082.1:0-7195 GCA_964644485.1 uncultured Candidatus Poseidoniales archaeon
CGTGGGTACTCGATGAAATCATCCAAGCCGAGGTTGATCGCCTCAAGCGCTTGCGAGCCATGGTGGACAACATGCCACCAACAAACGTCACACTGGTCGGCGATGTCGTCTTGGATCGCTACGTGCATGGATGGGCCAACCGGTTGAATGCAACAGCACCCGTTCCCGCAGTCAAGGTCACATCGACAGATGAATTTGCAGGAGCCGCCGCTCACGTTGCTCGAGGCCTTGCATCTCTAGGGCTGAATCCAAAGTTGTTCAGTATCGTAGGGGGTGATGAAGCAGGACAGACTCTTGCATCAAATTTGAAAGAGAGAGGCATTGAAACCAGTGGTTTACGTGTAGTCCCCAATCGGCAAACCATCGTTAAGACCAGAATTTATGGAGCCCGAGAATCACTGATTGATCAGAATCAATTGCTGTTACAAATCGATGATGAGCCACAAGATGAGATGCCCTCAGTCGTCTCTCAGCGCCTGGTTGTCTCCGCCCTCGCCTCATTATCAGATGCCGATGTGCTTGTGCTATCGGATTACAACAAGGGTGCTGTCACGGATTCCGGTGCGAAACAACTGATTTCTGCGGCCAACGGAAACGGGATTCCAACGATTTGCGATCCCAAACTGACAGGACTGAATCGAACTGAGGGGGCAACATGTGTTCTTTTCGAAATCCGGGGGCTTGAATTGACTCGGCGCAGACTCGGCCTAGAATCCTCATTGGACACAGCTCGAGAATTGATTGCGAAATATCAATGGGAGGCTCTCATCGTATTGGGTGGAGCACACGGTTTGTGGTTATACACGGCAGAAGAGGAACACCACATACCATGTTTGTTGGGCGAGGCCCGGCAAATCATCGGACTACATGATGCCGCTGCAGTTGCAATGGCAGCCGCATTGTCACAGGGTGCAACCCTTCACGATGCAGCGACTCTGGCTCACGCGGCTTGTGAAACAATTCTACGAGCCGAAGAGGGCGAACAGGTCCTCAACCTCCGGACCCTATCAGATTCGCTCGACGAACGAGCCTGGCAGATGCAGGTCAGTGATCGCTGATGAGTGCACTCAAGGGTATCCGAGTTCTAGATCTTAGTCGAGTGTTGGCCGGTCCACTGGCAACACAAATGCTCGCGGACCTCGGTGCAGATGTTGTGAAGGTTGAGGCACCATGGGGTGACGACACGAGAAAATGGGGCCCTCCATTCATCGATGGTGATGCAGCATACTATCACGCATGTAATCGTGGTAAGCGATCGATTCTCCTTGACATCAAATCCGAATCTGGGCGCAACACATTGCGGCGATTGATCGCCCAAGCAGATGTGATTGTTGAGAATTTCAAAGCAGGCACATTGGAAAGGATGGATTTCGTTTCAGCGATTTCAGAAGACAAAATCCTCTGCCGAATCACAGGATATGGGCAAACGGGCCCTCGTGCCGATGAACCCGGATACGACCTCGCATTGCAAGCGATGACTGGCATCATGTCCGTTACAGGCCAAGCGGATGGAGAACCTGCCAAAGTGGGTGTGGCTTGGATCGATGTGTTGACTGGGATGATGGCCAGCAATGGGATCCTGCTGGCTCTTTTCCATCGTGAGCGTACGGGTGAAGGACAAACGATCGATTTGAGTTTGTATGATGTGGCTTTGATGGCGATGGTCAATCAGGCGCAAAATTGGATTGCGTCTGGCCAAAACCCGGGTAGAATGGGGCACGCCCATCCGAATATTGTGCCATACCAAGCCTTCATGGCATCCGATGAGTGGTTTATTCTCGCTTGTGGAAATGATGCACAATTTGCCAATGTGTGTGCAGTCACAGGAGCAACTTCTCTCCAGCGCGACGAGTTATCTGACAATTCTGGAAGACTTGAAGCGAGGGCAGAAATCGTTGAAACACTATCTCAGATATTCGTGAAAAATACAGCAGAACATTGGATTGCAGAATTCAATAAATTCGGGGTCCCGAGCGTCCCAATCCAAACGATTTCACAAGCCTTTACCGACACCCAAGCTGAATCGAGAAATGCGCTGTGGAAATGGGGTGATCAGGAATCGGTGGCCAACGCGCTGCGCTTCATGTCAAGAACTCCTGCAACATCGAGTACACCTCCACCCAAACTTGGTGAACATACCGAGGAAATCATTCGCGATTGGCTGGGAGATGTGTAAAGGCAAGGCATGTTGCCAAAATCACAGAGAGTGCAATGCTCAGGCTGAGTAGTTGGCCTGAATTCTTTGCTGGCGGGAACGTCGTCGTCGCTAGGAGTATGAATACGGATGCCGAGGAAAGAGCCGCCCACCATCTGGCAGACATATCCAGTTTGGTCGGCGCGTGTTCCGCACTTGAGTGTGCCAGATAATCCGCAGCGAAGCCCATGCCCAGCAGAACTGCGAGTGCTGTATTGACGCCCCGGCCACCAAAACTGCTCGCCAACCCATCGACTGCGGCTCCGATTGCAATCGCACCCACAGCAATCCTCGCTGCCTGAAGGGGTGTTCTAACCACAAATAAAGCGACGATGAAAATTGCAATTCCCGCAAATAGAATTTGAGTTACACGTGATTCTTCGAAGGTTTCTGCGGCTCTTGCCCCGGTTGGTAGATCACCACCCGTGATGCCTGTGAGTCCATTTTCTTCAATCAGCCATTCAGCATCTTCGGCAAACTGCATTGCAGCCATCGAGTTTTCACCATCGATGAGTACTGCGATTGAAACCCCACTGGTCTCCCCACCTGTGGCAAGTCTCATGTCTTGGAAGATCACGGAATCTCGACTCAGATCAGCCGCAGCATCGATCGTCGATGCATTTTCCACTTGTGGGACCCCGTTGACCATCGGTGTTTGCAGTAAACCGGTTTCAAGTGAGATGACACTGGGGTGCTGGCCCAATTGTTGTTGCAGGTTCTGCAGAGCGATGTAATCAGCATCACTCCCCCCATCAACATCTACCACAACCCATGCAATTGTACTCGATGCGAGGACATATTTCGATTGCAAATCTTCCATCTCATCAAGTGCAGGATCATCTACGGGTAGGAATTGTTCCACTTCAAGCACATTCACCCCAGGAGGTGACATGACAGCAATCGACGCAAGGACAAGAAGTGCTACAGGCCATGACCAACCAACATTCAATCCTGAAATTTCCCCATCAATGAATCCTGAATCGTCTCGAATCTTCCTGCGGGCCAGGAAGAAATCTTCGAGGACATATCTTGTGACGACCCAATCTAGGAAGATTCCAATGGCCATCACCAAGCCCAACGAACGCTGAGCGCGGATGGGTGAGAAAATCGCTAAAGAGACCGCAGCAACCGTGGTCACCATCGCAATAAACAGCATACTGCGGACTTCATCCCTGGTGCGTGAAGATCGCGAATACCAGAACGCCCCATCCACGGCAACGCCCATGATAATCGGTAATGCGATTCCATCGATTATGGACAATTCAAATCCGAGTGCGGAAAGGAGACCAAATTCGGCTCCAATCACCAAGCCAACTCCACCTAATGTCGCAAGTGCGGATTGCCAATCCCTCAATCCAATTGTCAGCATCGTCCCCAGGACCAAGAAGGAAGCCACAACGACGAATTGCAAATCGTCCTCTGCAATCGCTTTCGCTTTGCCATACATCATGTTGACACCGACGGCTGAAATTTCGTAATCGGAATTTTCACTGACTCTATCGGCCCATATTCGGAGCTCATCCCAGTCGCCTTCCTCCTCGTCAGTCGAATTCACGTCGATTAGCCAGAGAATTTCGTTCGCTGCGGGTGGCTGGGTTGCCGAGGCTCCAGCAAATGCTGGACATGCGATTCCGAAGTTCGCCCCCTCAGGCAACATCAGCAAAGTTGCCTCAAAAGCCGTCGCTTCCTCTGTATTTGATTCGCTGCCACACCAACCATCCTCAATTTCTGGCAACAGTAAATTCGCCCATTGTGTCGCATTTTCTAGGGACCGATTTCGCGATTCGAAGGCGTCTGACCAAGCGGAAAATGGAGTTACAATTCGCTTTATGTCAAGATCGTCGTAGGTCCATGCAGTATCAGGATTTGTCCCATCGGAGAATTCCCGCTCCAGTTGCATCAAATCTTGCACACGACTCAAGTTGTTGGTGATCATTGCACCGTCATCATGGCGAAAGCGGAGGACCAATTGATACGAATTTCCAACAACCGATTCTTCCTTGATTCGAATGACGGCTTCATCATCAAAGATGACTTCAGTATTCATCTTTGGATCAAGCGGATTTGTAATCAGCAATCCTGCAGACATTAGCATGCCCACGACAAGGGCGAGGCGGAGTTGCTCAGGTCGCATGGCATGTGCTGGGGGGCACTTCGGCCATATCAGCACAACGGGTGTCCTATAGGGACACCCGGGGTTTTGTCATATTCTGGCTTAGACCCACTCGACCCACTTGCCGGTTACAGTATCACGGTACCACCATGATCCACTTCCTGCTGGATATTCTAGGGTCTCATATCCATCCCGCATCTCGCCGCGCATTGTTGGTGTTGGGCCACTTGGGCCACTATCGAACATACGATCCTCTGCTGCAATCATGTTTGTCGGTTCGTCAGCCCAATCATCCTCATCGGAGCGTCCACGCAGGAACAAAACAACGCCTGTAATTGCAAGCATTGTCGCAATGGCGATACCTGCAATCAATCCGATTGTTCCGAGATCAGTGCCCGAACTTGAACTGGCTTCATCTCCTTCATCTTGAGTGGGTCCCGTTGTCGTGTTTGTCTCGTTATCTTGACCAGGGTTTGGATTGGGGTCCGGGTCCGGGTCGGGATTGGGATCAGGGTCAGGGTTTGGATTAATGGCATCGTTCGGGTCACAAACTGAATCATCATCGTCCGCGTTATTTCCAATGCCGTCACCATCACAATCAGCCCACTCATTTGGGTCACTGGGGAATGCATCCTCCGAATCGGTAATTCCATCCCCATCTGTATCGACAGGTAGGTTCTCTCCATCCTCAGTATCCGTGCCTTCAGGGGTGACGATAATGGTCAATTCCTCAGTATTGTACATCTCGCCGGAGAACCGGATCAGAATCGTACCTTCTGTTACACCGAAGGACACTTGCCCATCTTCGTTGGTAATCAGTCCGAACAGGGTTACATTGTTGCGAATCAGAACCGCAGAGAGGTCGCTGATCGGTTGCCCAGTCGTGCTGTCTGTGGCCGTAATTTGCACGACGTCACCGGGCAGTGGATTGGCTGGACTGAAGCTCAGTGTCATGTTCATCATCTCAGGTGGCTCAGGGTTCGGCTCAGCTACCTTGGAATCGAGTGCAGCCATGATGGTTGCATCTTCACCTTCGCCAATCTGAACAACTGCAATCACGGTGTAATCATCCTGTGGTGCCGATAGGTCAGACAAGTGCAAATCTGCACTGGAGCCTTGACCCCATGCGATTGAATCAAGGCTACCAAAGATCTCATCGAACAAGTCGTAGATTTGCTCTTCAGTTTCCTCCTCCTCATTAGAGCAAACACCGGCTTCCTCAGGATCAATATTCATGTCTTCCCATCCATCCTCATTTTCCTCAACGGTAACTTCGAATTCGATTGAACCTGAATCCACAGTCAAGGTGTATGTTCCGGGATCCAAGTTGAAGTTGGCGTGGTAATCTTCCTCCCAGTCCTCTTTGTTCCAATCGCTGGTGGGCTCAATCGTGATTCCATTTTCATCTGTCAAGATTGCATTGGGGGTGTATGCCGATGTGTGAACGAATTCATTGGAATCATCTCCCAAACTCATGCGAATATTACTCTGAACGCCCTCATCCCAGCGATCTTCACGCCAAGCTCTGAATTCTTCACAGGTCGCTTCTAGGTTTTCTTCCATGTTGACCCACCCTAGTATCTCCTCGCGAATCACATCACCATACAGTACCTCAGTGAATGCTGAGAGGTCAATCGAAGCGGGATCCAGTCCAACCTCTGGGGTTGCGACTGCAAGAATTCGTGATGCGACACCATATTCCTCATCCAGAGCGATATTGGTTGTCTGTCCCGGTCCGAGTGTACCATCAAATGTGAGTGTTCCAGGGTCATTTAGGACAAGTCCGAATGTAATGGCGGTAGGCCATAGTTGCCCTTCCTCCATAATGACGCTGGCAACCAGTGAGATCGGTGCTTCAATGAACATCTCTTGGTTACGAACAGTCACTCCCTGTTGGAATTCAAGTTCCTCCGACTGAGGTTCGCCCCACGCATCATCATCGATGTCAGGGAACGGAACGTTGAGTGGCATCGGCATCAACAATAGCATGGCATTGTATTCTTCATCTCCCATGCCGGTTGTCGTCACTTGGATGTTGACCGGGTTGGCACCATCGGGTGTAGCCGAATATACGGGGATGCCCGCAAAGGTGGTCTCTTCGACCAGATCTCCGCCTAGGGAAATCGAAGCCTCAGTCGCGGCTCCGAGGTTCATGCCAAGACCGGTCATTTCGACACCATCTCGCATATACTTGGTCTGAACGATACTGATGTAGGCACCAGGCAAACTCGGTGTTGCGGTCATGGTGACCATACCATCAGCGTTGGAGGTGAAAATCTGTTCATCCATCACTTCAAATGGCCCATCAGTGAGGAAGGCATCGATGATTTCTGGGCTTGGCGTGGCCGATTGGCCACCATCCAAGTCGCACCATCCCATCTCAATCCAGCCCGTTGTGTAGGATTCTTCAGATTCATCATTATATTCTACGAATCCAGATTCTTCATCTCCAACCAAATAGTTGAGATAGTGAGTAACAGGCGAATATCCATCGATTGGTGTGTATGTAACTTGAATCCAGTAATCGCCATTTTCGGCATAAGAGTGTCCTTCCCAACCATCTTCACGATAGTCATCATCTTGCCCATATCGATACTCGTATTCTTCGCTTCCATCGCCCCAATTGATTGTGAGTGAGTCAAGATCGGGTTTGTCGTATCGAATCTCTTCATCGTTTTCGTCATCCCACATGCGGAATTGCTCATAGCGCCATCCGATGCTGGCATAATCGCCACCACCACTGCCCTCCGAACGAGCGCAACCGGCAGTGCCGGGTAGCGGCATCTGCCGCATGAATTCAAACTCAAGACCAGACTCTGTGGTGCCAGTTGTTAGCACATCAGCCAATCCACCATCTTGCGGGAGGACATCACTGTGACTTGCACCCC
>CAZXVR010000083.1:0-7136 GCA_964644485.1 uncultured Candidatus Poseidoniales archaeon
GTCGAAATCAGGGATTGGTTGGTGACTCAGTCGATGGTATTGCCAAGATTACAGATCCAACAACAGGTCAAACCACTCTGTTTGTAAGTCACAACGGAGAAGGTCCAACAAGACCTGGATTTAGTGAGGTTACAACAACCGTAATGCAACAACCCGGTCTTGCTTACATGGTTCTCGATACGACACTCATCGATGTTCTTCCAAGCAATGTGATTACAGCGCTTACCGATGACTGGTGGGGTGTTCACGTCGCTACCGACGAAGGTCCGATGATGCACTGGAACGGTGCGACCGGAGAGATGGAACAGGGTTCGCGCGCGTCGGCTTTCGCCGATTGGCCCATCACTCAGATGTCCAGCGATGGTCAGAACATTTTGGCCGTATCCAATTTCGGTGTCGATCGAATCAATCCATCCAGTTCTCTACATCAATCGACTCGTTTGACAACTTACGGGAATCTACAGAGTTCAGTCATCACTCAAAGCGGCATTTACGTGGTTGGTGTTGATGGCCTCCACATATGGGGTCAATCACCTGCATTTGTTGAAAATGAACGCTCTGAGATTCGTCGAGCTGAACCATTGATGATCAATTTCGGAGGCACGGCGTTCGATGTCACAGCAGACGCTCGCCCGGGCAACGAAATCGTCTTGGTGGATATGAGTAATACAATCTCACTCCCAATGTTTGGGACAGCCGGTCCAGCAAACATTCCGATGACTCAAGACATGTTGACCATCTCTAGCCCAATTGAAGGGGCGGCAACTTGGGCCTCGAGCACACGCCTGAATTATTCGGGCACATGGAATCTTGCTGAACTGGATGTGAACCTGCAAACCATGGTCCAATCTGCAATATCCAACAGTGTATTGACAACGACAGGTCGCAGTTTGCACTTGCAACTCCAGAGCCCCAGCAACGGCTCACTAGAGGTCCGCCTAACCTATGATTGGGTCCGCATCGAATCCCCTTCGGAAATGATTGATTTGTTTGATCGACCAAATGACGGAGGCGGCATCCTCACAGCGCAATGGACTGTAACACAGGACCATTCCTTCGCCGCCTACAGGATCTATCTCAATCCGGGTAGCAATTGGACATCACCACCAACCTCCGCCGATTTACTCACAGTGACATGGGATGCGCGCATACCCGACTGGACACGTGTTACCGCAGATCTCAACTCACACAATGGGCAACCATTGGTCGACGGCACGCCATACTGGGCGGTGATCGTCATTGAATATCCAGATGGCAGCATTGGAGAACCCAGCCCACCCATCGGTCCCGCTACCCCCACCAACGAAGTCCCCGCCCCACCGGCTTGGGCATCAGGTGGTCCGGTTCCATACGAAGAAGGGGGCCAAGATGGAGATCTGTTCCTAGAGTGGGCACCATGCACGGAATTGGATGCATCAGTGACTCGTTTCTGGCCATCCCACCAACCCATTAACGGCAATCCAATCGGACTTCCACGTAGCTTTGAACTAGCGCACGATGCTGGTAATAATACGACCATTAGCCCACCCAATGGAGCCGGGCACCCATTCTGGGTTGCCTTCACCTGTGTAGATGAAAGTGGCCAACATGACCCTGAGAATGCGACCATCATCGGACCCATTGTGCCGACAGGAGGAATCGATGATGGAACCGCGCCTCTACCGATTGAAGATATTGCTGCATGGGATACACCAGATGACGAGGGTGGCCGAATCAACGTCAGTTGGACCGCCAATTTGGAAGATGACTGTTCATGGTATACAATCTACGCAACACCAGTCGTGTCCGACACACCACCCGAATGGGCAGATGATGCTGATGTTGCTCGTATTGTGGTCCCATGCCTGCAACGAAACTCAGACACATTCACTGTTGAAGTCATCATGGACGAGATTGCAGGAGCATATCTCATCGATTTGATGCCATATTGGATTACAGTGGTTGCTTCAGACAACTGGGGCAACGTGGATCACTGGAACGTTACATGGGTACAGGCCTTCAGCGTCCAGAATACCATTGGTGTAGACCCACCCCCGCGCGTAGAGGATTTGCAAGCGTGGGATCATCCAGATGACGACGGTTCAGCAATCGATGTCCAATGGGCTCCAACGACGGTCAACGACTTCGCTTTCTACGTTGTGTGGGCGAGCGAGCACCCCCTCGAGAATGTTGCAATCAAGTGGATGGAGTGCGAAGAAAATCCAGCCGATTGCGGACTGTTGGTCATTCAACAGCAGCGACAATCTTGGAATGGTCCGATCAACATCGTTCTCGAAAAAGCATTGTATGGAGGCAATTCGCTTGAGCAATCTACCCATTCCGACATCATTCCAAACCAACCGATTTGGGTTACAGTAACCATCCACGACATCAAAGGAAATGCCTTCCTGACCAATCTTGGAGGCCACATGACCATGGTGACTCCAATCGACAATTCTGGCGACGTCATCGCACCTGATCGATTGCCCGAACCAGATGTTGCAGATCGCCCGGATGACAATGGCGACGGACTAATGGTCGCCTTCACGAAGAGCGATGCAAGCGATTTGGATCACTACGAGATTTATGCGGATGTAATTCCATTCACAGATGTTGGTAGTAGAGAACCAGCGATGGTCACGAATCGAGATGGGTTCAGTAATTCACCAGGAGATAGCTTTGGCCCCGGTGGACAGGGTGGCGGCAGACAGGCAACGGAATTGATTACCATTGAACTGACCTCTCTGTCGGATGGACGTGATATCGATCCAGGCTCGATGGTTTGGGTTGCCGTGGTACCAGTTGATTCATCCGACAATGCTTGGCTTACCGAGCTCAATGTCGGCACTGCTATACCGATTGATGATAGCCTAACCGATCCCGGTTTGCACTTGCCTGAAATATCTGGAATTCAAGCGATATGGGATGAAGATCGTAAATCGGTCACAGTCACATGGGATGAAACTAGAGATCCACAAGTGGTTGGATACATCGTGCATCTAAGTTCAGATGTCTACGAAGATGTGCGCGCCGCACAATTTGAGTCGAACATCACACAAGGGACTCGTACAACAGTAACTCCAGAGATTGGTGACCTTCAAACAATCAACAACACATGGTATGCTTCAGTCGTCGCCTATGATGGTGAAGTGACCCGATTTGGTGTCACACCAGTGGCCGTTGAAGATTGGGTCCCCGGAACTGACAATTCAGGTACTGAACTTGACGAAGAAGGTTCAGGTGAGTGGTGGAATCAACTCAGCCCGATGGAAATGGCATTGATGGCAGTACTCACATTGATGATCATCCTCCTCTCAATGATTATTGTCGGCAGATTGCGAAAGCCCGCCTTTGATCCATTGAACCATGCAACACCCAATTGGGAACTCCAAGTTGATGATTGGGGCGGTGACAATTATGCGACCACAATGGAGCCAGAAGTCAACTTCGAAGACACGCTCATACCGGCAGCCACTACAATTCGAGATACAACAACTCCAACCGCATCGAACCTGCCCCCAATCGATGATTTGGAATCTCTTGCTGGTGACTTGCTTGGCGACTCGGGTGTCAAGAAATCAGATGACCCATTTGACCTCGATGACATCCTGTGACCACCAAGCGTCATTTGAAGCGCATTACCCCATCCCGGAGTGAGCATATGGGAGAGGATACCCAGGCCGATTCTTCGGTTTTCACAACATTGCGCTGGGAGGATGGGCGCGTAGCATGGCTTGAACGCCATCTAACCCGTTTGCGTTCACACGCGGAGCGTTTGGGGATAGAGTGGCCTTCTGATTTCAACGAACAACTAACATCGACTCCTGTGACAGGCGATGGAAATCTCTGCAGGATTCGATTGAGCCGAAATGGCCGAGTTGAAGTATTTCTCAGCACATCCGAATATCCACCTTCGCCATTTACCGCATTATCTCAAGCGGCTCCAAGATTTGATCAGAGAACACAAGGGACCAAGCACGCCGCATGGAGCGGATATCAAAACGCTCGGAAAAATTCGAATCAAGGTGGAGCTGACATCGCCTTATTGGTCCACGACGGTGCGGTGGTAGATGGTGATCGATGCACACCGATTTTATTGGATGTTGATGGTGTTGCTTTTGCACCTGCTCCTGAAGGAGGGGGCATCGATTCAATCACACTCAGCATCTTGAAACCCGCGATTGAAAACGCAGGTATCCCATTTCGCTATGCCCGCTTGACCGAAACACTGCTTGGAAGGGCTGCCGAAATCATCGTTGTTGGCACCGGGGTTGGGGTTGCTTGGCTCAATGAAATCGATGGACAAAATGTAGGGAAAGGTGCCCCTGGTCCCTTATTCAACACCTGCAATGTCGCATTTGAATCGGCACTTGAAGATGCGTGGACACCTTTGGAGTGATTTGATGAAGACGATTTGTGAGATTGAAAATCGCGAGGACATCCTCCTCGATCTTCAGGTCAAACTTCGACTGGAACAGTTTGGTTGCAGATATGGTGCTCCCGACGAACTACTCCTTCAATCGGGGGGCCCTCAAAGTGATCTTGCGCAACGAAGTCTACTCATGGGTCCAGCAATTCGGCGCTACCTCGTGCGACAACAACCGGTTGAGTCACTTCCCGTAACAGGATCGCCTCTTCGTGGTGAAATCAATATCCGGGACGGTCCCGTTCCTCTACAAATACACGTAGAGGATTGGGATGATGGTTGGACTTGTAGTGAAGTCGTCAAGGGTGTCGACCTTGCCGACGGTCTTCGCCAGTTGTCAGACACACTGCTCCCCTCTTGCGGTACAGGTTTCCAAGCTGGAGGTTTGGCTGGCTTACTCACCTATGACATGGTCCAGCACACAGAGCCATTGCGGCTACAGCACACTCCTCAAGACGAATCAATTCTGATGGTCCTCTATCGCGCAGATCGATGGGTCATTCATGACCGGGTCGAATCTGCGATAGAAGTACATTCTTCATTCAACGAAGATCATTGGGTAACTGAAATTGAAACGATGCTGAATGAAGGAATCCCTGTTCGCAGCATACCCGGGCCCCCACGCGCGCGTGTACCAAAAACGGAACAGGATGTTGAACACGCAGACAAAGTTCGCCAAACCCAGGCAGCGATTCGTGAGGGAGTCCTGTATCAGTTGAATTACGGGCGAATATGGTCTGCAGAAATCGACTCCCCTTGGGATGTTTTTGATCGACTTGAAAGAGACAACCCCGCACCTCTTTCAGCATGGCTTCACTCACCCGATTTACAACTTGCAATTTCCAGCAGCAGCCCTGAATTATTGCTTAAGCAGGATGGGAAAACCATCTCTACACGCCCGATTAAGGGCACGCGACCACGCGGCGACGATTCAGAACATGACGCCAACCTACGCGGTGAATTGGTCGGGAGTCGAAAGGAAATTGCGGAACATCTGATGCTTGTCGATCTAGAGCGCAATGATTTGGGTCGGATTTGTATCCCGGGCAGTGTTCATTGGAAACGATGGAGAATCGAATCATATCCACACGTCCAACACATGGTCAGTGAAGTTGAAGGCACACTAAGTGAAGAAAAGGATGGCTTCGATGCTTTGCAATCTATTTTCCCAGGAGGGAGCATTACAGGTTGCCCGAAAAGTGCAACCATCGCTGCAATCGATGAATTGGAAGCAACCCCCCGCCACGCATGGACGGGATCCATTGGCCATATTGATCCACGGACAGGACAATCTCAATGGAATATCCTAATTCGCACTCTTGAAGCCAATTTTGAGGGCAATACTTGGCACGCGACAGTACAAGCTGGCGGAGGATTGGTCATAGGGTCCGACCCTTGGCAGGAAGTCGAAGAAGCGAAGTGGAAGGCACAAGCCATCTGCCGAGCAGCATGGGATTATTCTCCAGCGGGATTGACAAATCACTCGCCGAAAGGAACAACTTCGCTGAACATCCATCCTATTCCGCCGATCACAACGGCTGTACAACATCTCCTCCAAAGTCGAGATGACAGTTTCCTGCGCTCAACACCACCTGAAGTCCCAAAACCCATCGTTTGGCATGATGGTTTGTCACTTGAATCCACAAGCACCAAACGGGTTCTTTTTGTAGACAATCTCGATTCCTTTTCTTGGAACATTGTTCATTCGTTTGCTACAATTGGTGCAGAGGTAATCATCGTACCAGGTCGGGTGGATGCAGACAATCCATCCTCCCTGCTCGAATCTCTGAAACCCACACACATTGTGTTGGGTCCAGGTCCCGGCAGGCCCGAACAATCGAAACTCACAATGGCTTTCGCGCGTGCTGCATTGGTTGGAGAAACTCCTCCACTACTCGGTATTTGTCTCGGCCATCAAGCCCTCGGCCTTGCGGCCGGTTGGATTCTCGGTCCGGCTGAATTTGGTGCGGTTCATGGTGTGCCAGATGGGATTCTTTCAGGAGATCAACATCAGGTGATGACACGTTACCACAGTCTTGCGCTTACACCGACCAACAGTGTTCTTGAGGTGACATCAACCGATGCGGCCACCAATCAAATTGTCATGGCCGTATCACACCCAGACCTACCCGTGTATGGGGTTCAGTACCATCCAGAGTCTGCAGGTTCGGCAAATGGATTGACAATCTTTGCTGACTTCCTCGGTCAGTAGAACTGCGAAGCGTTCAAGATATGCCTTCGGCTCGAATGGTTTGATGGCAACTTGTCGCCTCTGCAAAGGGCAATACCCCGCAGACCAATTCATCGATGGCAACGGCCCTCGGTACTTGGTGTGTGTTCGCTGTGCGGTGGAGGAGGGATACTTGCCAGCCGAAGAAGTTCCTGGACTCTATGATGAGCGAACAGCGATGGCCCGAATGTCATTGTTCGCCCGCCGCTATGGGTCTATTTTCTGGCTCATGGGTGGCTGGATTCTATGGGGTATTTTCTTCCGAGGCATCGAATTATGGGGCAACTTGACTCTTGTTGCTTTGATCATCTCGACCTTGTCAGTCCCAGTTCTTTTCTTCTTACGGACTGCCAAGTTCCGAGCCCAACTTCGACAATTGACACCAAAATAGGCCGTTTTTTGTATGGGGGCCATTGAGGCAATCGGTCATATTGTTGATATAGGGTCAGTTCAAGCGGTAGGTTAGAGGGAACACCGGGTTCCCTATGAACGAACAGTGAC
>CAZXVR010000084.1:0-7126 GCA_964644485.1 uncultured Candidatus Poseidoniales archaeon
CGAAGGCGCTCGTAGCGAACACGCTCGTGAAGGGCGTGTTGATCGATGATGAACAATTCATCTTCTCCCTGTGCAAGAATATAGGAATCTGCAAACTGTGACAAAGGCACCATTTCGGGAACGTCGGTCAATTCGATGTCTAGTGGACTGGGTTCAGGTTCATCGAGTGGAGAAACACTCTCCTCACCAGAACACCAACGATGTAAATCTCTCTCGGCACTCGACAGGGCTGGCGAGATTTTTTCAATCCCTAAATTGGGCAGAGTGGCCTGAGTAAGCGGCGATTCACTCACCTTGATTTCAGGTTTGGAAATCGGTTTTTCTATCGGACCTACATAGGTGATTCGTGTTTGTGCTGATTCAGCCCACACAGGAAGTTGAGATTCTGATTTCACCGGTGATTCAATATCGGTTGAAACCGCCTCTATCGGGCTTTGATCAGGTGTCATAGATCCGGTTGGTAGTCGTAACAACGTGTGTTTAATCGCCCTCTCAAGTCGTTCCAAAACGCGCCACGAATGTTTGAGGCGAACCTCTCGCTTTGTGGGATGGACATTGACATCTACCTCATCGGGCGGGAGATTGAGTTGAAGCACACAGATTGGATGACGGCCTACCATCAAACGTGTGTGGTAGCCTCGACGAATGGCCTGATTGAATGGCGAGGATGCAACCGGTCGACCATTGATGATTACATGTATTTCATCACCCTTTGAACGCGTAAGATCTGGAGGCGAAATCCAGCCGGACCACTGTTCATCGCCCGGCGCTTCAGCATCAGCATCTGAGCAGTGCAAGGGCACGAGGCGTTCCGCTGGTGCACCGATGAGATCGAATAAACGATCGCTCATCTCTACGCTAGGTGGAGTTTCTAGGACGTTTCGACCATCGATATTGACTGTGAATCCAATTGTTGGGTTGCAGAGTGCTTGAGAGACGACGATCTCTACAATGGCGGCGGATTCGGTAGATGGACGCTTTTGAAATGAAAGTCGTGCAGGAAGATTTGCGAATAGATTGCGAACTTCGATGACGCTCCCAGGGGCTATTCCTGCGGGTTCCAATGGTTTCTTCGCCCCATCGTCTACTGAAATTCGCATCCCTTCTGAGTCACTGGTTCGACTCGATACTCGGAGTTCGCTCACCATCCCGATACTGGCGAGCGCCTCGCCCCTGAATCCAAGCGTGTGAATTGCGCTGAGGTCGGTCGCTGTTGCGAGTTTGCTGGTGGCGTGGCGTGTTACAGCCAATTCCAATTCTTCTGCCGGAATCCCGCCCCCGTCATCGATAACTGAAATACGATCGAATCCACCCCTCTCTATCTCTACACGGATTCGATTCGACCCTGCATCGATGCTATTCTCAACCAGTTCTTTGACGACCTGTGCTGGACGTTCGACAACCTCTCCTGCTGCAATATGCCCAATCGTGTCATCGTCCAATTGTTGAATGGGACGGCGCTTCTCAGTGGTCACTGTCATGTCATTCCTCCAGCCATTCGTGCGTACCCTGCAGCATTCCACGCAACTCGTAGATGAGATCCATCGCGTCACGAGGACTCAACATGTCGGGGTCGACTTCAGTCAATCGTTTCTCGACTTCCGAATCTTTCTCGACGACTCGTGCAGGGGCTGTTGGCCGACTCCAACCGAAAAGTGAGGATTGACCTACTTCCCTTGATAGAGGCACGCCACCCTCGCCAGCACGGGCACCTTGAGCCTGAGATTCGAGGAACAGTAACAAATCTCTAGCCCTTTCAACGACCGCCGAGGGTAAGCCGGCAAGTCCGGCGACCTGAACACCATACGAATCGTCGCAGGGCCCCTCTGCAATCGTGTGCAAGAAAGCAATCTCTCCACCTGAATCTGCCACTTGAACATGGATGTTGTGCAGACCTTTGACCTCTTCAGCGAGACCAACCAATTGATGATAGTGAGTCGCAAAGAGTGTTCGGCAACCAATTCTCCGGGCGATGTCTTCAGTCACAGACCAAGCGATAGCCAAGCCATCGAACGTCGATGTGCCCCGGCCGATTTCATCCAGCAAAACAAGACTGTTTGGTGTCGCACGGCGAAGAATGTGAGCGACCTCGATCATTTCCATCATGAATGTGGAGCGACCTCGACGAAGGTCATCGTGTGCTCCGACTCGGGTGAAGACGCGGTCGACCAAACCGATGCGTGCTTTGTTCGCTGGAACGTAGGACCCCGCTTGGGCGAGGATGGTGATTAGGGCACTGGTCCGGAGATAGGTTGACTTCCCACCCATGTTGGGGCCGGTAAGCAATAGGAACCTTCGTTTGGCATCGAATTTGATGTCGTTTGGCACGAATCTTCCATCTGCCTCGAGTACGGGGTGGCGGGCCCCAGAAATGTCAAGTCGGTCGTTTTCTGTGATTTCTGGACGGCACCATGAACGCTGGCGAGCATGGTGTGCGAAGGATGCGAGAACATCGACGGTAGAGATTTTCCTAGCGATTGAAGACAGTGATGTTGTGACCGCTTTGACCTCGTCTCGAAGATTGCAGAACAGCTTGAACTCGATTGCATTCGCCCGACTATCGGCGGACAAAATGACCTCTTCCCATTCTTTGAGTTCGGTTGTGATGTAGCGCTCTGCATTGGTCATCGTCTGACGGCGAATCCAGTTCTCAGGGACTTTGTCGAGATGGGTTTTTGTGACTTCAATGAAATAGCCAAACTGTCTGTTGTATCGCACTTTCAAACTCGGGATATCCAATTGTTCTCGTTGGGTGGACTCCAACTCAGAAAGCCAATCTGTACCCTTACTTGCCTTGATTCTAAGGTCATCCAATTTCTCATCGTAGCCCTCTCTGAACAAACCACCTTCCCTGATTAGGGCCGGTTGTTCGGGCAACAGTGCATCTTCGATTCTCTCCTTCAAGGACTCCAGATCGACCAAGCCATCGGCGCAGACATTCAGCAATGGGTCATCTGATTCCTGTAGCAAGGACTGCAGGGTCGGCATCCTGGAAAGGCAATCACAGATCGCCAGAAGGTCTCTTCCATTGGCTCGGTTGTAAGCCAATCTTGTTGACAATCGTTCCAAATCACGCATCGCTTTGAGGGTCGTTCGAATTTCTCTTAGGCGCCTGTTTGCATTCACCAAACTAGCGACTGCAGCATGCCGTTGAGTTATCTGCTCAATGTCCATCAAGGGGCGCAGAAGCCATTCTTTGAGCAATCGTCGACCCATCCATGTCTGTGTTGCATCAATCGCTTGCAGCAAACTCCCACTCTTCTCCCCTGAAAGTGTCTGTACCAATTCGAGGTTTCGAAGTGTGGTCTGATCAAGAAGCATGTGTGTTGTATCCGCACCCAAATGGATCTCGCGCAATGGAACCGCATCGACCAAATGGAGTTTGGAAAGATAAGAGGTAGCCAATCCAGCAGCCTCCATAGCCAAAGGACGGCTGTCGAGATCGAGACTGCCTAAATCGCTCATCTCGAGTACGTTTCGAAGTGCCTCAAGCCTTCCCTTGCTGGGTAAATCATGTACGCTGAGAACCATTCCATCAATGTCTCGAAGGATGTTCAGGATGGTCTCATGCTTGGCATCCCGACCGTGCATGACCAATTCTCTAGGACCCCAACGAAGCAATTCATCTCGCAATCGTTCAAATCGACCCGCGCCCTCAAATTCGGTTGACGATGCGCGACCACTCGAAGGATCCATCACTGCGATTCCAAGGTTGTCTGCCTTGAGAACCACTGCAGCCAGTAGGGCGCTTCCATCCTCGCCAATCAATTCCTCTTCATACAGCGAACCAGGGGTGTAAACTCGTGCAACAACACGTCTCAGAATCTTCTCCCCGGGTTGCAATTCTTCGGCTTGTTCGCAGAGTGTGACCTTGTATCCTGCACGCAACATCCGCTGTAGGTATCCCTCAACAGAATGCCAAGGAACCCCTGCCATTGGAACGGGGTTGTCACTGTTTTTATCTCGGCTCGTTAGGGTGATGCCAAGGACCTCTGCAGCGGTCACGGCGTCCTCGTAGAACATCTCGTAAAAATCGCCCATTCGGAAAAATAGTACGGTGTCAGGATGCTCCGCCTTAATCTCAGCATACTGGTCTAGCATGCTCGGACCCTTCGCCATGAGTTGAGCCAGCCTCCGTCGCGGCCTATGAACCAAACGGCCGTTCACTACGTGAACGAATCATTGTCAAGGAACTTGCAGTTCGATTACAATACGTCGTGTTTTCGCAACAGTGCGTGGCCGCCGAATCCGACAAATGCAACAAAGGTCAGCAAGAGAATCAAATCACCTAGAAGCGATAAGCTCCGAAGAAGGGAATGTTGAGCAGAGGGATCGATTGTAACTCGGGTTGAACCATCCTCGCTAAACATGACAATATTGTCTCCCGAATTGGCTGCCCCAATCAAATCCGAAGGTGTTCCAGATGGTGGTGTGACCAATGTTGGTTCAAGCTCGCCGATTTCCATATTGTAAAGCCCATTCTCTCCATTAAACCATAGTATTCCATCACCATCTATTGCGATGGTTTGAATCCCTATAGAGCCGGTTATTCGGTGGATGTTTCGGTCCATCGTAACACCGTAGAGGGCATCCCCTCCACCGACGATTGCAATGAAGGGTGATTGAGTCATCGGGATGATTGTGTGGAACGGTGCTCCTGCACCCCTATGTAGCAATACCAATTGCGGGGAACCACTTGAATTTCCTGCGGCATCCAATAGAACTTCTGAAGATCGACCCAATGCTGGATTGCTAGAGGCATCGTGCCCGAAAATCAAGGCTCCTCCCGAGACAACCTCGATTTCATCGAGGACAATTTCTGAAATCGGATATGAGGCACCTACACTAACATCCAGACCAGACCATGTGTGAACCGTTCGAGTGGCACCACTCTGGACGATGAGCCACCCACTGTCGATGTCCCCATCTAGGGAGATAATGTCCGGTGGACTTCCCGGCCATATCAGAGATCGGGTCGCAATATTGCTAGAACCCGCCCCCATGACTCCAAACCAGCCATCTTCGCCTCCAGCGACCCATTGATTTTCTGAACCACCAATCGCCGTAACATTGCACACGCAATCCACAGATGACCATGTGCCATCACTGGCGCGAGTCATCAATTCCATGCCAGAATCTGCTTGAATCAGTGCCAAGGCTTGATCTCCATCTGCATCCCAGATGATGTCGACAATGGGGTCTGACAATCCCGTGTCGGAAACCGAAACACCAGGGAGGACCTGTGCTTGATTGACCCAACCAGCCCCCAATAGGATGAAAATTGCCAACGCACCCATGGAGACCCAAGGCCTTTCGCGGGGCGAATCAACGAAGGTGAAAAGGCGCTCGATGACGTTGGCCATAACGCGTCTGTGGCCGAGAGAGTTGAAGAACCTGTCCGCCGGACGGTGTGTATAGCCACCGTAGGTGGCCGGATGCATTCATATACGGGCTGTCGGTGGCCGACGCCCGAGGGAGTCAACAATGGCACGCAAACCTGCTTCGATGTATCGCCGACTAAAGGGTCAGGCGTATACTCGTCGCAAGTATACAGGTGGTGTTCCAAACAACCGTATTATGCGATTCCACATGGGCAACCGGAAGGCTGCTGAGGCGGATGAATTCCCAGTCATCATCAATCTGAACGTGGATGAGAGTTGCCAAGTTCGCCACACTGCGCTAGAGGCCGCCCGTATGATTTCCAATGCAACCATTCGAGATGCTGCAGGGCAAGAAGGGTATGCGCTTCGAGTCCATGTCTACCCACACCACATTCTTCGTGAAAACAAACAAGCGACCGGAGCAGGTGCAGATCGTGTATCGCAGGGCATGCGTTGCGCATTCGGAAAGAATGTCGGGACCGCTGCCCGCTGCAAACGTGGAACTACAATCATCTCAATCTCTACAGATGCAAAGAATTTCTTGAAAGCAAAAGATGCGCTTCGCAAGGCCAGCATGAAGATTCCAAGCCCATGCACAACCGTGGTCGCAAAGGGACACGAGCACCTCAAGGGACTCGTCTGAATTCCGCTCATTTGTGAGCCCCTACTTGTTGAATTGGCTACCGGTGTAGCAAATTACACCTAATGTCGATACACACATCGGCTTTTTGGAAAAACCGTCTAAACGCGCGTTTTGAGGAGAATGGACGTAGAACCTTTCATAAGCACTTCAAGCACGAACAAGGCTAATCGCTGGGATGCGATAAATGAAAAGGTGAATGAAATGGATATAGATATGAAAGCAATGAAAGCTGAGATGGGCGGTGCGTTCATGCTTGTTTTCGGTGTTGCAGCATTAGCAGGCGACAGCGTAGCATGGGCAATTGCTCTAGCAGTGACATGGATGGCGTTTACGGGCGCACATCTACTACCAGTTGTCACATGGTGTAACATCATGACTGGCGATTTGGGAGATGTTGAAGGAAATTGGATGGCAAACGGTCTACGTTTGGTTTGGCAAGTGGTCGGCGCACTACTAGCAATCATCCTGATGACTGAAATGGGCGAAGTTGGTCCAGATTGGGCATACAGCGAAGATATGTGGATCGCAGGTGTTGGTGACGACATTTGGGGTCTCCTGGCTATGGTTGCAGCAGGTGCTGTCTTTTGGCAGATCCACACTCGCTGTGACACTGCATGGGTAAGTGCATTCGCACTCCTTGCACTCGGTGGCGCAATGGGCGGTCTTGGTATGGCTGATGCTATGGCAAGTTCCCTGCTCGATGGCGGCTCCACAACAGTGACCGTTGCAGCAGACTGGGTTCTCATGAGCGCAGTAGTCGGTGTTGGTGCCTTGGTAGGCAACACTGTTGACGGCCTAATCGGCGAAGAAGAGTAAGTAAAACCACTCTGAACGCACATCACAAGATAACACACATGTCCTTCAGGGGCGCTTCGGCGCCCCTGGGGGGCATTTTTTTTTGTATCACATTCTTCAAAAAAGAGACGGCTGCTCGCCGTCCATGGGCGAACAGACGACAGCCATCGACATGCGTGTCGAATTGCTGAAAGACAGTGTCGTGAAAGCCCCTGTTGTGTGGAAGGAAGGATACCCCTACTTCGTACATCCACTATCTGATGGTGTTCCAAGACAATCTGCAGAGTTGCTCAGTGCAGCCCGAGAT
>CAZXVR010000085.1:0-7019 GCA_964644485.1 uncultured Candidatus Poseidoniales archaeon
GAAACCTGCATTGAATACCAATCCTGATCATCTGTCGTGTCAACACAACCGTCCAAGTTCGTTACAGTGGGATCGGAACCTTGTGATTTCGCAGTGGCGGTGGTGTTCCCGGCATCTCCTGCGGTTCCGGCATCCTGTTGTACGGCAGGACAGGGGGCACGAGCTCCGGTATCCATGGTCCTATCAGCCTGTTTGAGGGCATTTGGAGGAGTATTATCTTCCGATGCAACTTCAATTCCCATGTGTGGTGCCATCATCGGTGCAAGGACCGAGAGGAACATCAACAACACAAGGGCGGTGCTAAGGTGGTTCGTTCGATTGGCGGTGGCCATAGTCACTACCGCCCTCTGGGCGGTATTTAACACCCCCCAAGTTTGCATCGTGGGCTCTAAAGGCGATGTTGGGATTTTGCAAGCCGTCCTGCACTGCCGGTCCATTCCCATCCGGCAGCCATACAGCGAGCCGAACCGAGGAGAATGTCATCTCGAATAATGAGGATTTCTTCACCAATTTTGAGATCGTTCGGAGCTTTGACTACCATCGCTGGGAAAATATCTCCTTTCCAAGGAGCATCGCCACCGATTTCCACCTCTCGTAAAGTCCCTGTTTCTCGCAAAATTGGGAGAATTGACTTGGTGAATGAGAAGCGCCCAGTGTCGGGATGCCACTGTGCCATCTGCTGCTTGTCCTTCATCAGCATCCAACGGGGTGGTTTACCACCTACACGTAGGCCATCCATCCACACATCCGTGCCGTATTGCCAGCGACTCAGTGATGCGAATGAATGCATGAGGAACTGTTTTTCTCGCATGTGTCCACCCTCAAGCGATTCAACCGCTTGCCGTAATACGTCACACGCAGCTTTCGATGAGGCACCTACACCCTCGGGGCGGGTGTCGATCGTGTCTAGGTCAAATTCGATTCCCGAGTGGTTGATGACCGTCTTGTATCCGACTCGTTGAACCAGTGTATGGACCAACCTTCGAATCGTGGCCAATTCATCATCGTCCCAATCTCCTGTCACCGGCACATCGTAGTGTGCCGCTGGCCATTGTTCCTCCAATTCTCGAGGGACCAAACCGAGAGGACTCGTGACCATCACTTGGTGGACTCTGCGATTGCGAATGGCTGAGCGAAAGAATCGATGACTTTGGCTAGATGAATACGGCTTTCGGGCAGAACAGGGGAGGAGGACCAGAGTTTCACGCTGAATTTCAGGTGGCATGTAGTCATTCTCAATCCGATGAATCCAATCTTGGACAATCGGATCTTCTCGGCTAACCGAACTGTGACATCGGAAGCGTTGGGTTTTCTCAACATGCATACTCAAAGGAGCAGATTCAGACAATAGTGCATCATGCCGTCGAAGGTGTTCGACCAAGCGTGGACTGTTGAGGGATTGTTTTTCCACAAGTTCGCGCAATGTCCCGGTTTGAATCGCAGATCGAGTCGCAGACAAAGAGGCCCTCCATTCCGAAAGTTGGGCGCTCATCTCCGCAGATTCTCCACTGGTTGAATCAATCTGTCGTGGACCATCTCGAGTCAACAGAATCCCATGTGCAGCCGCTTGTTGTGAACGACGCAAATCAAACAAATCCAAACCGAACCATGAGAGAATTGCACAATTGTCAGGCCCGCCAAGTCCAGGCGCCCATAGCAGGGCGGCGGGAAAGCGCTCACGGAGGAGACGGATTGTCTGCACCAAACGGCCAGGGTGTCCAGCCAACTGCAGGGCGTCCTGTAGAACGATAATTTCAGGCTCTAAATCGGCCTCAAGCAGTGTGGCATCATGCACCAAACGTTGCCAAGAAACAGGCAACATAGGACCTGTACTTTGGCCCTGTCCTGAATCGGCATCTTGCAGACTTGGGGGGAGGGTGTGGCCTTCGTTGGCTGTGTATTCGGGCATATCGTTTTCACCGAAGGGGAAAGACCAGTTTCCTCGAGCGGTCATCGATAAGGAAGCAGGCAAACTCTCAGAATTATGTTCAACGAAAAAAGGGGCCAGTTCGACCCCCATTTCTGGATCTTGAGGGGTCAAGCACAACCCTGGTGTAAAGGAGCCCGGGGAGGAACGATCTCCGAGGCCGAAAATACGTGCATGACGCCATCGCGCCATCACGGTTCGTGCCAAGGGCTTGTGTTCCATGAAACGGGGCTGTCTATGCACTTGACTTGAATGATTCTAAAGGTGGCGGGCCGGAGGCCCGGCACATGCGCGCACGAGCCGTGGTTCTCGCGTTGTTACTCATTCTGCTCTCAGCATCATCAATTCCCGCAGAACAACTCACCAGTGTAGATTCAATTGACAACCCATCATTGGACTGGGAAGGAGAAGACACACCAACATACGTCTACGAAGGGGAATTGAGTGACCCTCAGGATGTAGACAACATCACATTGGGTGACGAATTTGGGGTTGTTCACTTCATACACTTGGTGCATGCTGACGAGCCGCTGAAAATCGAAGTTCGCGAAGATGGATTGCTTCACGGCGAAGCCGAGACAAACATGACTACGTTCCTCAGTAGTGGAAGGGGGAACCCGATGTGGATTGAAATCTCGAATGCCAATTTCACCTCTCCAAATTCATACCGAATTCTCATCCATTCAAACGCCGCCGATGAGGATGTCGAATTGCATGACCAGACCGCAGCAGGATATATCCATGAATTTGATTCGATCGGCGATCGGTCTTACTTCACGACCGGTGGGGATGCAGACATTCAGATTCAATGGTTTGGAGGTGAGATGACTGAATTTGTCGGCCACATGACGCATCTACCTAGCGGACATGTGACCGCACTGGAGTTTGACAATTTTTATGGAAATATGACCATCCAGACTCCGGCTGTAGATTCGCGCCACGAGAGCTTTGAATTCTCAATCTCGGCGAAGACAATTGCAGCTGCTGCCCCGTGGCAGTTGAACAAAACAATCCTATCAGGTGGAGATGAACTATGCCACCATGATTGCCCAAATAGTGTCGATGAAGAACTCATCCAAAATGATGCGGTGATTATCGAGGATGCTCGCTGGGAAACGGCCGGGAATTTGAGCGAGCGAGACATTGTTGATGTGTATTCGATTTTCATACCCGGTGAGGCTTGGGAAACACATCGTCTAATTGCAACAATTGAGGGTGGTGATGAAATTTTACAAATCCAATCGTGGAACAACACCGGGGAATTCATTTCTCCGCTAGATGTTGCTGAGGGAGTTGGTGCTGTTGGCCTGAACATGACACCCGGCTATCATGCGGTAAAGGTGACAAGAGCTGATTCGGCAATCGACACCACACCCTACTATCTTGTTTTGCAAACCATCAATGTCAGCAACGAGGATGACAAACCCGTTGAAGCGGGCCCAATTGTGGATCGATGGAAGGAATTCATCCCATTCTACATCGGCATTGGCCTGCTGATGCTGGCACCCATGGGATATGTGCTCTGGAGTTTACGAGGCTCCAAACTTTCAGATGAGGTTCAGGCGCATGAGCGAGGACGATTGAAACGCCTTCATGAACGGTTGTCGAAACTCATCACTACTAACGCCGAAGAACATGAAATAAACAGTGCATTACAGATGCTCGAGGAAGTCCAATGGAGGGCTACAATCGCTGAGATGGGGGAGGCCACATTGTCTCACCACACCGAATCTGTAACTCTGAAAGCATGGCGCATGGAACAAGGTAGTTTGCTGGTTGGGATTCATGTAGAAATCGCGCCTTGGGAATTGGCTGCTCTCCGATTTGAAGCTGCTGAGGGACCCTCTTGGAAAATTACCAAAGTGTCACCGACATCGCTTTTCGATGGTGACGAAATTTTCCTCGATACCCTGGATGTTGGAACGACCAGATTCCTAACTTTGGAACTAGAAGGAACTGCGGCTAGACTCGACCTACACCTCTCTGGACTCGTCGAAGGCAAACCATTGGCAGCCATTCCTGCTCGAGCGCTTCTGATGGATGAATAATCAATTCCTTCGATCTTCGGCCTCACGCCTGACCGCATCTTCAATCTCCTCTGAGGGCAGACCGAATCTAGGGAGCATGTCCTCAAGTGTGGAGCGCATCGATTTGTTGAATTTCTCGGGCACATGTAGTTTCAGCAATATGGTTACATCGCCTCTTCCTCGACCGCGACGATTGGGCATACCTCTTCCCCTAATCAGCAGAGTTTCACTTGGTTTGGCACCTGGAGGGACATCGATAATCAGTGATTCACCATCGATATGAGGCAATTCCACACGGGTCCCCAACATCATCTCGGGATAGCCGAGTGGGAGGGCCATGATAAGATCTGGACCATCGCGCTCAAACCATGCATGGGGCTCGACTTCGATCTGAATGTAGAGATCCCCCGGTTGCCCGTTGGAAATATGCTCACCCTTGCCTCGTTGGCGAAGGCGAAGACCTTCTTCCGCACCACGTGGGATATTCATGCGCATCTTCTGCTCACGCTTGGTCGAACCAGTTCCTCTGCAATCAGGGCAGGGATTTCGAACCGTTTTGCCTTGACCATGGCAATCGGGACAATCGGAAACCATCTGTTGAACGAAAGGCCCTACTCTGGCTTGTTGAACGATACGACCTTCGCCACCACAGGTAGAACAGGGTTGAATGTCATCTTTTGATTTCGCACCCGTCCCATCACAGGGTTCACAAGCCACTGAGAGATTTGCTGAAATCTCCATCTCGGCTTCATTAAAAATCTCCTCAAGAGAAATTCTGTGTCGCAACAACACATCGCTTCCTCTACGACCTCGAGGACTGCGACCCCCACCGAAAATCCCCGAAAATATCGATTCAAATCCACCACTGAACAAGTCGTCCAGATTGATGTTGACACCCTCGAAACCACCGGGTCCAAACGGTGAGCCACCGGGTGAATCGTGCCCAAACATATCGTAGTGCCTACGCTGATCTGGATTGGATAATACAGCATAGGCTTCTTGAACTTCTTTGAACAAATGTTCGGCTTCGGAATCATCAGGGTTCTTGTCAGGGTGGTATTTTCTTGCGAGGCTGCGGAAGGCCTTCTTCAAATCCGCATCGCTCGCGTCTTTGCCAACTCCGAGAACCTCGTAGTAATCGCGCTTCTCCGCCATCTACGATACCCCGGTGTTCTCGCGTCCTGCCGCCTGTTCTTCAACCCGACGTTCCAAAATTAGAGTTTGATTCCGCAATTTTCGCAATACGATTCGGATTCGGAGTTGCCATGCCCACAACTTCCGCACCTGTTCCCTACAGATGCAGGTGATACCGTATTGAGGCCAGTCGTTGATACACCCCGCATCTCCTGTGAATACCAGTCGTCCGCAGGCGGTTCAGCGGCTTGTATAGGTGAATTTACGGGTGCAGTTTCCGGTTGTGCAGCGGTTTCTTTGAGTTTGTCTAGGACGCCACCGATCAGGCCTTTGTCAGGCTCGGCACGTGCGTGGGTGACACCTTGTACTGATTCAACCGGCCCACTTTCTCCAGTCACTCGTGCGGTTGATCGGCGGACGTGTTCGGATTCTGTGAACAACTCGACATCATCTTGATTGGTGTCCTGGCTTTCTATTTCCGCGGTCAAGCGCTCGCCGGTCAACTCGGCAATCGAGCCATCGAGTTTCTGCAATGCTTGCTTTGACATCTGGCCCTGCTCGATTCCCTGAGCATCCGCTTCCAATTCTGACATCGCCAAATCCGCCTTGGACCAAATGCCGCGATCTTCAGCCGCGTAATCCTTCTGTAAGCGCTTGATATGCTTGCGACGATGCCATTCATGATCGCGAACTGTACGAGAGTTTCGGAACAAGAAAAATCCAATCAATATGGCGACTGAGATGTAGATTACCAAGCCAATCCAGTCGGTAATCAAGCGCTGTGAAACCGCAGGGATTAACTGGTAAATGGCTATGAATACAAAGCTTGGAGCTGTGAAAAGAATCCAAGCGTTAAGTGTGTTCTTTTCATCCGCCATGATTGAACCATTTCAGGTTCGGATTTCAAGGAATCTATCGGACGACCCGCTAACCAACTCGATCATTTGGGGGCTTACCCGGACGGAAAATACCGGCCAATAACCCGATACTGAAAGAAGTGTGCAATAGAATGAGCAAATATGGGACTCCCCAAAGCATCGATTTTTCCTTTGAAATTCGGAATTCATTGCCACCCACGAGGAATAACGTACCCAAATATGCGATTACCGGCCACAAAAAGTTCGGTATGTAGAACGAAGATTGACCATCGATTGCAAATCCAAGAACGGTCAGAAGTCCAATCCAAGGTAGAAATTCCCCAATACGCATCCGTGATTTCGCATCGATTACGTGTTTCATTCGCCAGAAACCATAGCGATAACCCATCCTCCACCACTGCTTTACAGTCGTCCGTTTCGCCATCCGGACATGCGTTTCAGGAGTCCTCCACAATGGCCAACCATTGGCGATTAAGCGGAGATTGATTTCACTGTCTTGTGTCGTGATAAATTCTTCATTCCAACCCCCAACATCCACGACGGCCTCTCGGCGATACAATGTGAATGGAGGAATTTTTGTTGGACCCTCCTTTGAAAATCGTGCAAATTGACCCGAGCCCCCGAGAGGGGAGGCGAGACTTGCTTCAATCCAAGATTCGATCTGGCCCTGGGGTAAATCGGATTCAATGACTTTGGCGCCCAATCCGCCAAGGCGTGAACCCAATTGAGTTTCAATCGCATGGAAACGTGCAACTCTTACGGCGATATGATCGGGAGCCACCCAGGCATGCCCAATCATTTCTAGAATGAAATCAGTGTCTTGCCCGATGTAATCCAAAGCTAGGTTGCGGGCATGAGGGACAAATTTGGAGGGGTTATGGATCAACGAAATTTGTGGCCCACCGCTGCTTTCGCTCTCATCAATAAGACGTTTAACGATGTCAATCGTCCCATCGGTAGAACCACCATCGAGAACCAATATTCGGTGCAAATGTGTAGGGTAAGTCTGTTCCATGAAACTACGAAGACAACGCTCGATATGCGTGGCTTCCT
>CAZXVR010000086.1:0-6969 GCA_964644485.1 uncultured Candidatus Poseidoniales archaeon
GGGACGCCAACCCCCCTCCTAGCCCAACATTAGGGCCAATGCGGGCCCATATCAAACCAACGGTCAGGCCTCAGCCTCATATTTTGAGGGACATCCAGTCTTGATTTCGTAGGCGTGCATGGTCCAATCATCGCTATCTGCTGCTAGTTCTCCGCGCACAGAGATGGTTTTCCCATCTTCAACGCCCGAGGGCAATACAGTGCCACTGTAGTCTATGCGAACTGTCGCATTTTCACCTTCTAGGGTGATGGATTGGTTTTCCATATCCATGCTTTGCACTGTGCCGTGAAGCCGAAACGTTTCCCCTTCGTATTCGCTTGGCGCCTCCATCAATTGATCAACGGACAAATCGATTTCTGGTTCAACGCTAATCAGCATCAAACCAGACAGAGCAACAATGAGGCCGAGTGTGACCAAAATTCGCACCCTACGTTCCAATCAATCAACTCCGGTGTGCATGGCCCACTGCTTCAGCCAAACTCTGGTATCCATGCGCCTTCAGTTTTCGATTTAGACCTTTGTTGATGGCTCTGTTTACACCAGGTCCATCAAAGACAAGTGCACTGTAGAGCTGCAACAGACTGGCACCCGCTGCAATCTTTTCCCACGCGCTTTCGGCATCTGAGATGCCACCTACGCCTACAATTGGCAATGCGCCATTGGTGTGCGCATATAGCAAGTGAATGACTTCAGTAGAACGAGCCTGTAGGGGCTTCCCTGACAATCCACCTGTTTGATCCATGACCTTGTCATTGGTCGGCCGTGTTGTTGTCGTATTGGTTGCAACAATGCCTGCACATCCTTGTGCTATTGCCGCATCTGCGACCGCCTTCAATTGATCATTGGACAAATCAGGGGATACCTTCACGAGGATTGGTTTCGGGTCTACTCCCGATGCTTGCGCAGCGCTCGCGTTGGTTGCATTGCAGGCGGTGAGGATACGATCCAATTCCGAACCCGCTTGCAATTCACGTAGATTGGGTGTGTTGGGACTTGAGACATTGACGACAAACAAATCTGCGTACCCCCACAGTCGTTGCATGGTTCCAGCATAGTCTTGCTCTGCTTCTTCGTTTGGCGTGATTTTACTCTTCCCCAGATTGATTCCAACAGGAACAGATGCCCATTTATTGGACATTTGTTTCGCCAAATTCCCCGCCATTGCTTCCGAACCAGGATTGTTGAATCCCATTCGATTGATGAGTGCATTGTGCTTTGTGCTGCGGAACATCCGGGGCTTGGGATTCCCATCTTGGGGATGCAAGGTAACGCCACCGATCTCAATCCAACCAAATCCGAAGTTCTCCCAATTTGGAACATTCTCACCTTTCTTATCCATTCCAGCTGCGAGCCCAACAGGGTTGTCAAAATGAACTCCAAAGGCGTCGGTGGGCACTGACGGTGAACCAAACATCATCCTCAGCAGTCTTCGATATCCGGGAATGTAGTTGCAACGAAAGCGAGTTTTCTTCATTACAATCGAATGCATCGTCTCAGAACTCAATGGCAAAATAGCCATCACTGGCCTAGCGAAAACCCGCCACAATAGCCCCATTCAGACCAACCGGCTCGGCCGGCATCCTTCAAGGGTTCCGTCCCTTCGCAGGGTCAATGGACGCGATGACACCGTGTATTGCTGAAGCGGCAAGGCGTCTTCTTCGAACCGAAGGCACATCACTAATCGTGCCCGAGACACTGATGAATGAGGCTCTCGAGTTGAGCTTATCCATCAGTGATGGTATTCCCAAATTAATTCGCGAACCGACTGTATTGATAGGGCCTGAAAATCAGATTTTGGTCGAGGGGCTTTCGCAACTTGGCGGGGATGAACCGCCCCTGTCGATATGCTGGATTCCAACCGACTCTTTTGGTCTTGAATCGATATGGGTTCGTTGGATTCAACAAATACGCGATTTGATAGCCGCAGGTTACCCCGGTTGTGTGGGCTGTGGCGGACCCGGCTCTGAAGGGAAATGGGACGAGGCGGCCTCGCGCGCGCGCACACGCGTGAACTGAGGGGTTACGTAGTAACCCCCTTAGAAAGACGCACTTTGCAATTTAGCGCAGCGTTTATTGGGGGCGCCGGGGCGGGGGCCGTCCGGATGGGAAAAAAGATGGATCTGCTAATTGTCGAATCAGGGGCGAAATCAAAGACGATTCAGAAATACCTTGGCAAGGGGTGGATGGTGGCTGCTTGCAATGGACATGTAAGAGATCTACCTACCAGTCGAGAAACCAAGGATGGAAAGAAGGCAATGTGGGCTTCCACCGTCGATCAATTGCCATCACCGCCTTGGGAATGGACCGATAATTCCGAGCGCACCATCGGTAAATTGGTGCAAAAGGCCAAGGATTCGAATGTCGAGAATATCTACATCGCGACGGACCCAGATCGTGAAGGGGAATTTATCGCTTGGCAACTTCAGAATATATTTTCGGAAAACGGTTTCAACGATATTTGGAGAATCACATTCAATGAAATTACGAAATCTGCGGTTGAATCCGCAATCGGTGCTCGTGGTGATGTCAATCCTGATTTGGTCTCAGCTGCCATGGTGCGCCGTTTCGTGGACCGACTTGTCGGATTCCGGTCATCGAAATTCAGCCGTTCTTGGTCACTGCCTTCAATGGGGCGTGTGCAAACACCGACATTGGGATTTGTCGTCGACAAGGAGCTTGAGCGCGAGGCTTTCGTCCCTCAGCCGTTTTTCTCGGTTCACGCGGATGCAGGTAATCTAAGATGGAATGCTAAATTCCATGACAAGGATGATGCGGATGCTTGGGTGGATGACAAGGGTAAATTCAACGCCGAGAGAACAAACGATTCCGAATTGGCCAATTCTGCTTTCGTTGCGGCTGCCAATGGGTTGACCATTACAACGGTTGAACCTGGCCAATATCAGCGCAAACCCGACCCACCATTCACAACGGATACCCTACTGATGAAAGCGGGTTCCGAGATGAGTTGGAACCCACGTCGAACGATGAAAGTCGCAGGTGAATTGTACAATGCAGGTCACATCACATACATGCGCACAGACTCGACCCGCACAAACAAGGGCGCACGAGATGACGTCAAAGATCACATTCGAGAAACATGGGGCGAAGATCATCTTGGCAAAGGTGTACTGGGGCCTGATGCAAAATCTGATGCCTCCAATGTGCAGGATGCTCACGAAGCAATTCGTCCAACCCGTCCAAAGGTCAAAACTCCAGAGGGCCTGGGTGCAGAACAAGCACGCCTCTACAACCTGATATGGGCACGTTTTGCTGGAAGCCAAATGAACTCGAGTCAATATGAGCGCCTATCGATGACGGCTCAAGCTGATGGATTCGGCCGTCCATTTTCTGCGAGTGCGTCATGGCGCGTGCACCGTGGGTGGGAAGCCGCATTTGAGGGCATCCGTAAGGAACCCGCAACCACCCCTCCTTCATTTGACGCGAGTGCTGGCACAGCACTCTCTCTTGACGAAACCGATGAGGATAATGAAAATCCAAATCTTCGTGAGGATGAAACAAAACCGCCACCTCGCTACAAGCAACATTCATTGGTTCAACAAATGAAGAAAGAGGGAATTGGTCGCCCCTCGACATATGCAAATATCATTGGCAATTTGATTTCCAAGAGTAAGTATGTGGTTGAGGAAGGTGGCTCACTACAACCCTCCGAACATGGTAGAACCGTTTGGTTAGAGGTAGCGCCGTATTATGATCGGAGCAGTCATGGGATCGATGGACACCTATTCGGTACCAGTTTCACAGCAGAAATGGAATCAAACCTCGACGCGATTGAGGGTGGAACTGCTTCTGCGCCCCAACAATGGCACACGTTCGTGGAACATTTCCAAGCCCTACATCTGGCCGCCTTGGACAAAAAGAAGCAATCTCCAACACCAAAACAACTCGCCTATTACGAGAGAATCACTCATTCATTGTCAGCAGAACAAATTGAGTCCTATTCTGGTGGAAAGGCACCAGAAGACATGACTGGATCCGAGATCCGAGAGATTTTGGATGTCATTACAAAGGCCCACCCTGCAGAAGAGCAACCGGCCTCAGAAAAACAAACCAATTGGATTGCAGCACTGGCCGAAAGCGCCCAACTGTCAGAATCAGATGCTTGTGCACTAGTTGAGGTTGGCAATTTCAGCGAATTGACGGGCGGTCGCAATGGAAGCGCAAGCAAATTGATTGGGGAACTTCAAAAATTGGTAAAGGATGTTCCACGTGAAGCGAGTGAGAAGCAATTGAACTGGATTAAGACTCTCGCTACCCGAGCAGAATTGTCCGAATCCGAGGCTTGTGCCTTGGTCGAAGCCAAAGGTTTTGCAGATCTGCAAGGTGGTTCAGGGGGTTCAGCTAGCAAACTGATTACCATTCTCAAGAAACGCTCTGGTAGTTCCAAGAAAAAGGGCAAATCGAAGAAGTCTTGATTTTAATGGGCGAATCCTGATAGGTGACCTATGGTGGCCTAACAACATGACCTCCCACGATTTCGATGTCGTCATCGTAGGCGCTGGCCCCATCGGGGGCCACTTGGGTCATGTGTTATCGAAAAATGGTCTGCAGGTATTGATTCTTGAAGAGCACCGCGAAATTGGCAAACCATTCCAGTGCGCTGGCCTGGTCACACCTTCCGCTATGAATCGTGTCAATCTTCACCATACCATCCTTACAGATGTCTGGGGTGCCCGAATCCACAGTCCGATGGGGGTTCCAGTCGAAATTGGCGAGCCCGATATTTTGCGCACACATGTTGTCTGCAGGAAGTTGTTCGATGAAGGGTGTGTGCGCCAAGCCATTGAATCGGGTGCCACACTTTGGGTCGATTCTACACCCGTTGATGCGGTTGTTGAATCAGATGGTGTTACAATCACAATCAATCGAGGCGGCCAAACGATTCCGATACGGAGCAAACTCCTCTGTGGTGCCGATGGCGTGCACTCGTGGACAAGACGTCATTTCCGGTTTGGCAGACCCAAAGAATTCATGATTGGATTTCAGGCTGAGGTTTCAGGATACGAAGGCATCCCGGGGCGCCTTGAAATGTTCTCAGGAGAAGACATTGCACCGGGCCTTTTTGCTTGGGCCATTCCCAATGGGGAAACCCACAGAATAGGAGTTTGGGTCCACCCCGATCGCCTCAATGGTCGCTCATGTGAGATGCTCTATGATGCGCTGCTAGCCCATCCATTGTGGAAGGAGAAGTTTTCCAATATTCATGAAACTGCTCGCTTTTGCGGACCGCTGGCCAGTGGTATGTTAAAGCGAATTTTCAAAGAACGCGTCCTCTTGTTTGGAGATGCTGCAGGCCTATGCAAGCCAACCACGGGTGGAGGCATCGGCCCCGGCTTCGATCAAATTCATTATTTGGCCCCGCAACTGGTCAAGGCGGTATTGGCAAACCGACTAAGTCAATCTAACTTGAAACGAATTTGCAAGCCGATGGAGAAGGTGAGAAAGGAACACGAACGTGCTCGAATATTGCGTGATTTGTTTGTTTCATCCTGCAATGATGAGGAGCTCGAAGCCACTTTTGAGATATTTGCACGAGATGATGTTGTCTCTCTCATTAACGAAGTTGGTGATATCGAAAAGCCGGTACCGTTAGGTATCCGTTTGCTCAAAGACATCCCTGAATTCCGCCGTATGGCTGTGCGTGCAACATGGGCTTTGCTAACAGGTTAGGTAGTTGGCATGGGAGACGCAAATTCAGGTCATGCTGTCGAGATTAAGCTGCGGTTTCCCCCCTTTGACCCAGATACAGTAATTGCATCAGAATTACCCATCGCTTGTGAATATTTTCGATTATCAGAGAATACTGAGACTCCGTCATCCGTAAAAATTGGCGATGAATCTGGATTCCATGTTCATCGCAACATCATTCGCTTGTCATCGGGACTTTCCGAATGTCGCGATTGGGCGACTCTCTCCGAGCGAATTCCAAGAAGGGTAGAGCGCGAACGCAAGGGCTGGTTCCTCATGCCGAGCAACACGCATCGAAATTCGCGCAAATTGATTCCTTTCGCAGTGATTGGAATTATCGCCTCATTGATCGTTCACGCATTTGAACCTGCATTGGTAAATTGGGGTTGGGTCGACGGCTCCTTTGCAGGTAGCGTCCGCGTCGGACTACTCGACTATCCCATTTTGTTGCTAATTTTCCTCCCCATTTTCTTTATCCCAATCATGATGCGACTATTGGCCAGTGTTTGGGACTTCAGACGCACGAGAAAATTCCGCACAGATTTGCCATTAAACCCAGTGATCAATGTGGAGGGCGATGATTGCACATCCAGCGATATTACAGTCAAAATCGACTTTTCAGAAGTCAGGGATGATTGGATTGATGCAAAAGCTCGAATTGATGTGGGTTTGTTGAATCCACGAAGACCCATGCTCCTTCATTCCCTTGGGCGTAAGGAAGGTCAACAAAATCCACCTGGCATTTCAACGCCCTTGTCGATTCGCCAATACGCAATCTCAGAATTGGGTACGGGGTTTGGAGAGTCGACACCGCTTGAAGGCCCAGACACGAAGCGCCTTTTCCTCTCACCTTTACCGGTGCAGTGTAGTGGTGCATCCTCGCCGATTTCACTTGAGGGTGGCACAGTTTCACTCCCACTTCCCGAAGGTGGTTGGCCGGGGACGGAGTACCACCCCCTATTTGCAGTTCATTGGGAACTGATCATCCGAATTGAAAGAAAACAAAACGGCCCCTTGTTATTCGTTTACCCCCTCATCATGAAGCACGATGGCAGGGATTGCAACATTGCGCAAATGCCGACTCAATCAGGGCGTAGCGAGATGGCGGACAGTTGATGTTCTGTGTCATCCTCGCCAGTGCATGAGGCGGAGTTCGCACGCGCTGATTCTCACGCTCCTGATGCTTTCTTCAGGCTGCTTAGGTATGCAGGGTGGAGACGAAGGTTCGGATGTTGACAATGTGGACTTGGGGTTGCCACCCTC
>CAZXVR010000087.1:0-6959 GCA_964644485.1 uncultured Candidatus Poseidoniales archaeon
TGTCAAACGTAACCACAAGAATGCACAAGGAAGACCTTGAGGATGACATCAGACGATGTTGGGAAGCGATGAGGGCAGTCAGTCCCGATGGCGCTCCAGTCACTCTGGAGCAAGTTGCAGAAAAACTCGCTGAACACTCAGCCGCAGAAGGTTGGACCTTGTCAGAGGCCGAGGAGGAAGGCCAGGTAACCGGCTTTGTGTCCGCTCTTTTCCTCACGCATCGTGGTTATACCGATTTGTGGCAAATGGAATATCCAAATGGCGATATTTTCCTACAGGACAAGTGGCCAAAATTTGATGATTTTACAGCCATCTCCACTGAGATTGGCATTGGTCCAAAGCAAGCCGATGGAGGTGAGGGCGTTGAGTGATGTCGATCTTCGCACTTTGTTAGAAGCTACACTTTTCGGAGCAGGTCGCTCCCTTTCGATTGAAGAACTGGCTGAATCGATGCAACAAAGCCCCGGTGAAATCGTCGCCAATCTAGAATCTCTCCAACACACCATGAAACGCCGACCAGGTGGTGCCCTGCAATTGACCAGTGTTAGTGGACGCTGGGTTATGGAGGTGAAACCGAAATTGGCCAATCACATACCATCTTCGTTCAGAACTGAGATTCCTCAGCGCTTGCTGGCCTCAGCAGCTCTAATCGCCTACCATCAACCAATGGCTCAGAGCCAACTCGTCGAAATGATTGGTCAGAGGGCCTATGACCACGTACGTGATTTGGCTCACCTTGGCCTCATCGATCGACGAAGAGATGGCTTGTCTAGACGGTTGACAACAACTCGTCGTTTCGCTGAGATGTTTGGTTGCCCCTTTGCAGAATCAAAGAAAGTTCGCAAGTGGTTTCGAGAACATGCGGCGAAGATGGGTATGGATGGCGCTGAATTGGCTGCAAGCCTTGGTGACGGGGAAGAGGAAATACAGGATGCCCCAGAGGTACCTGTAAGCGATGACTGGGACGAGACCAGCGCAGAAATCATTGAAGATAGTGAAGAAGAGTGACTACCCTTCTCTGAGTTCTTTCAATGCATTTTCGATTGCTGCAGCTGTGATTCTTTCTCCACTGGATTGAATCATTTCGACCACGACATCAACTTCGTGATCTTCGGCTCCAGCGGTTACGGCCATATTCCTAGCGTGCAGTTTCATGTGACCTGCTTGAATCCCTACTGTTGCAAGCGCGCGAAGTGCTCCTAGATTTTGCGCCAAACCTGCTGCGGCCATCACTTTCGCCAAATCATCCGCGTTTCGAGCCCCCATAATTGCGACATTGGCCTTTGCAACGGGGTGGACACGTACAGCGCCTCCTACAAGCCCCACAGGCATGGGAAGTTCGATTGAACCCACCAAATTCCCTGCCTCATCTTTTTCCCAGTGTGTCAGTGAACCGTATGTTCGTTCATGAGATGCAAACGAATGGGCTCCCGATTCGATTGCCCGCCAATCTTGGCCACAGGCGACTCCAATGGGCGAAATCGCATTCATGATGCCCTTGTTGTGTGTTGTTGCACGGAAGGGGTCTGCAGCTGCAAAATGGTAGGCCTGCAGAATCCCGTCAATCACTTCGCCACCTTGAGCAGGGTCTCCAGCATCTGACATTTCTTCAGGGGTGAAAACAGCACTCACTCGGGCCAATCGGTGAATTGCTAGGTTACTGATGATTCGAAGAATGACGGTACCTCCTGTAATCGCTTCGATACGAGGTGCGATTGTTTCCGCCATCGTGTTGACTGCGTTTGCACCCATTGCATCTCGGCAATCCACCAGGATATGGGCGATAACCATCGGACCGGATTCGGTGTCAATCACCCTGGCTTCAAGGTCTCGACAACCCCCTCCAAATTTGACCAGAATCGGATCAACTTCGTTGCAAGCCTCAATCAAACCATCTTTCGCCTCAAGAACTGCTGCTTTTGCTGCAAAAGCATCGCCACACCCGACTACTTGTATCTGACCGATCATTATTGGGTCTGTATTGTTTGAAACAAACCCACCTTTGGCGTGACAACGCTTGGCCATGTTGCTTGCAGCAGCCACAACAGACGGCTCTTCAAGGGCGAATGGCACAATGTAATGTTCTCCATCGATAATGAAATTCGTCGCGATTCCCACGGGAAGGGCTAGAGTGCCAATGACATTCTCAATGATTCGATCGGCCGCAGATTCTGAAAGTTCACCCGTAGCGGCGAGTGCATCCACGGCCTCTTGGTCCAATCCTGCTAATTCAGCAACCTTTTCTCTTCGCTCTTTGACACTCAATTTGTAAAATCCTTTCAGGCGACTGTTCTCAACAGGCATGGGCAATCCTCGTTATATTCCTTCAGTTCGATGTCCTAAAGGGTTGCGAGTGTATTGGTTCCAAACCTATAGATTCGGGACAAAATATGACATTCAAGGGTAGGTGTGAAGCGTTAACAACGCGTTACTAACGCTTTAGATGCGTTAACAATACGTTAACAATACGTTAATCAGATACATTTCGTAGTTGCAAAAAGAACATTTTGACATAACAATACGATTCGGTGTTCCCTTCAACGCTTCCAAACCATATTCTGAATGTGTTACACTCGCGTTAACTTGTTAAACCCAAGTAAAGTTCGAGCCGCTAGATGACGAAAAGCGTGACGAATGCTTTGCACCTACCACATATGCGTGCAAACCCATTCTCATCCCGGCCGATTGAGGCTAGCGATTACACATTGTTGGTTGGCCGAAACGATCTCATGGCCAATTTACGCCACCATTTGCGATTTGGGAGTCCCCGTCTTGTGGTGTTGCTAGGAGAGCGCGGTTCAGGCCGGACATCGATATTACAATCACTCAGCAACCTATCACCAACATCATACCCATTTTCCTACTATCCTGATGAAAATCCAAGCAAATCACTACTGCATGAGATGTATTGTCTCATTGCGGGATATGATGTCCCTGCATCTACAAACACATTGGTCGAAGAGATGGTGGCTGCTTTGGAAGGGAAAAGTGGTGATTTGCCTCTCCTAACATTCGACTTCCCAGGTGTTGGTGGTGCTGATTTAGCACAAGTTTTCGAACGCCTGACGCCTGTATTGTGTCGTTTGCGAGCTTTGGTCATCGTGGCTCTAACACCTGCACAGTTGGCCGCATGGTCAGATGATTTGCAACATGAGTATGACATCACAGAACCGTTGGGCGATTTCGATTCTTCCACAATTCGCGCTCTCATTGACAAACGAATCGGTCAAGTCAGCAATGAGGGCTGGAACGCCCCTCAATCATTGATTGATGATGCGATGGCCCATACAGGGGGGAGAGCAGATCAAGTTGTACGGCATTTCCGAGATCTAATCGACACCGAGCGCGGAGCATCTACGGCATTCTCACGCAAACAAGGAATGATTGAATCGATGGAATTGGAACCCAATGATGCGAAAAATCGCATGGCACCTCAAGTGGAACCCCTCGAATCACTGGACGAAGAAATCGAACCAGAAGTTGTAGTTGAAGATGAGGTGGAGGTCGAATCCGATACGGAAACTGCACTCGATGATTTCAACTGGGACCTCCATGAAATACAACCCGAGATGGAAGAAGAGTTCCCCGAGGAGCCTATCGAAGAATCATTTGAGGATGTATCCGATGAATCTTCAGAGTTCGAACTGCCATCATTAGAGGTTGACGAGGTCGAAGAACCCGATATGTCTCAAGCACTCGGGGGGGCAGTCTTACAGATGGAGCCCGGCACTGAACCACCGCCCACAATGCATGCATTTGGAGGACTTGCCAATCGGCAAAGAACGGCCAAAGTTGAAATCGGCCTAGACAACGCTCTACGCCCAAAGGCCAGTGGCCCGATGACGGCAAAACCAGACACGAGTATGCGCCTCTCTGCTGAAGAGCCTACAATCGAATCTGAGGAAGCGACCTACTGGGTCGCCGACTCTCTGCCTGAACCGGAACCTGCTCCTGTGATGGATCCCGTCGCAGCCAAATCTATCGGTGAAAGTTTACGCAAGAATAAGCCGAAACCAGCTGCCTCAACCCTCCCATTGAATTTTGAGAAGGTTGCTTCGCTCAACGATTCAGAGATTTCCATTGTCGAAGCCTCAATCGCAAGAGAGGTATCTCCCTCTGATTCTGCATTGCAAGCCTACCTTGCAGTGGGTCGCCCCCGCCTATCACAAATCTTCAATGGTCTACACAAGGCAGGCATCCTTTCCGTGCGGAAAAAAGGTCGAACCCGATTATTCCGAATTTCTGATCAAGCAAAGGCCCATTTCTCAGATGGCCATATGGAGGGCTAATCTTGACGGAAGAACGCTGGGAAATTGCTTGGAGCCACCAAGTGGAAGGGCGCGTGGGGGCACTCGCATGCTTGGGCGAGGATTCTTTGATTGCATCAGGGAGTGTCGTCCGCCGTCTAAATGCAGATGGGGACTTCCTCTGGCGTCGAGAGTTTTCGTTTGACGTTTACAGATTGGAGCAAGACGGTACGAATGTGGCTGTATTGGCAGGCACAGGCTTCTTCTTGCTCGATTTGGCGACGGGTGAACCAATTGGTGAAGGTCGCGCAGTCGCTGGAGGTTTCCGCGATGTTGTCCGTCGTCCAGGTGGTGGCTGGTTGCTTTCGGATCGAGGTGACCACATCCACCTATTCAATCGACGGGGACGGGGCATCCGTCGGCTTCGCCCTGGACCTCTCAAGAAAATGGTTGGTTGGCTAGATCGTGAGATCTTGCTCGCACAGGATGAAGATGGTTGTCTGCGTGCATTACGATTGGGTGGAGATGACGCTCAGCGCCGAATCGAAACAACTCGGTGGTCTTGGGTTTCCAAATTACACAGCGGTAGAGTCTTGGTTCAGCAAGCGGATGGTAGTTTGCAAGAAGGTGTACCGAATCCGTTTGGATGGGACCGAATCGACAGAATTCCAGGCGATGGACTCGTGCCCATCGATGCCGCTTGGACCGGTGAAGGGTGGTGGGCTTTAGACGTCGCTGGCGATTTGATACGGCTGCCTCCTGAGGACGATTTTGAACGTAGGCCTGCAGGCGACCTGGTCTCTTCAAACCTCGCTGATCGGATGCTAACTGCAACCAGAGAAGGTTTGATTCGGATGTGGATTGGCCCACATCTTGTCAGCCGAAGGCGGTTGCTGTTTGAGGAAATTGCTTCAGGAGAAATGCGCCGCCTCGATTGGGAACAACGTCAAGTCATCTTCGAAGCTGCCCGGGATGCTGAAGACTCGGGCATGCTAAGTCGTGCCATTGAATTGTATGAGTCCTTAGGCCGCGCAGAAGATGTCCGTCGTTTAATTTCTCAACGGGAGGGTGCCGATGTCTGAGCCTCATGTTGAAGTCACATCCGAATTGATGGAACGATACCTCGCTCTCACCGCCGAAGCCCGAGAGAAAGCCACACCCCTATATGCATCAGATACCGACGAAGGTCAACGTTTGGCAACCATGATGGAAATGGCTGACTCATACACATCCGATGCAAAATGGTTTGTTGAAAAAGGAGATTTTGTACGAGCTTTCGGGGCGATTAATTACGCACATGCTTGGATTGATTGTGCAGTTAAAATCGGTTTGATGGATGGCCATGGTGATGATGAAATGTTCACGCTACCATAATCTGGCGTTCTGCATGTCGACGCCAGTTTCAAAAGGGGCGGTCTCCGCCGCCGCCGAACATGGACACCCCAATTGGAGAGCCGCGCAGCGTCGAAGAGTTACGCGATATGCTACACGAGGCCGAGGAACGCAAAGCACTGTGGGAACGTCATTTCAATAGTGCCAAGATGGATCGTAAATCCAATGCGGAAGCGATTCGAAATATCACAGCACTCCGGGGTGTAATCAAAACACTACGCTGGACATTGAATATGGCTGACAAGAATGGGATCCCCATCCCTCATCCGCTGGACTAAATGGAGATTCGCTTTCCAGAAATGTCATTGGCAAAGCCCCCGAGTTCCGCTATTCGTATATTTGCTCGGCGTGAAACTGTGGCAATTCCATGGAGCCAAATGGCTAACGAAAATGGTGCACATATGGCAGTTGCAAGTAAGATTGCCCAAAGGTGAAGAATTCCAATCCCCAGCCAAATTTGTCGGGTGTCTCTCGGGCGAATAGAACCGAGTATGACATAATCGATTCCAGGGAGCAAAATTGACGTAATTATCGCCAATAGTTTGAGCTGTGACATATTTCCATCACTCTTTCCCATTTCGGAAGAAGATAAATTTCCTGGTTCAACAATGGTGCTCTCAATCCCCAATTTCTTGAGTCCCTCGGTATCACCGATTTTATTTGCAGGAATCCATCTGTTCGATGCATAATCCCACGCCCAGCGTCCATCGTCGCTGAATCTTGGCATATTCAGGCACCTACTCAATCAAACGCAAAGCCTTGGACCCATGAACTTCAATAACAGACGCATTCGCTTCGTGAAGCCGAACTTTGAGCGTTTTGTCCACAGTCAACACTGGCCAATCTTCAGTCGTCGCCAAATGAAGTAGTTCATCATCAGTATGTATTCCCTCTCCAGAAACAACCTCTGAACGTTCCAATAGTAACTCGAGTAGTAAGGCACGAGATTCTCGTTCGGCCAATTGTTCTAATTCTATCAACACGGACTCTGTGACTTTGAGTTCAACAGGGCCAACTTGAGATTCAAGTGCAAGATCGATATTGATTCGAGCATCGACTACGGCCACCCAGCCACAAGCATCGACGAGGACACCCGTCACGAGCTCACCCCGCAATGACGCCGTGCCCAATCAAGCGCCAGCGACTGCCAATGCGGCGTGATAGTGTGATTCTACTCCCTGTGAGTGCACAGATTGGAAGTCGTAGATTCAGAGTCGCATCCTTTCCTTTGACTGCAGATACGACGCCGACACTGGTCGCTGTTGCTGAATTCAGCATGAGCATCTCGCCGGGTTGGAGTGGGCGAACTTTCTCAGCATC
>CAZXVR010000088.1:0-6907 GCA_964644485.1 uncultured Candidatus Poseidoniales archaeon
AATCAGCAGGCCGGGAGTTCAAATCTCTCTGTTGGCTCCAATCAACATTATTGAGGTGTTGTGCTCGGCATCAATCAGTGAGCACATGCATGTGGTGACAGGGGCCTTTGGTTACACGGGTAGATGGATTGCGCATCAACTGCTTGAACAGGGTGAAAAAGTTCGGACTTTGACCAATGCTGTGGGCCGAGATGACCCCTTTGATGGCCAGGTCGAGGTTCACCCACTCAATTTTGAGGATCGGGCAGCATTGGTTGAATCGCTACGTGGTGCCGATGTTCTCTACAACACCTACTGGGTTCGTTACAATCATCAAAGCAAGAGATTCGACCATGGGGTTGCCACCCGCAATTGCAACATCATGTTCGAGGCTGCCAAGGAAGCAGGGGTGAGGCGCATCGTCCACTTCAGCGTCGCACACCCTCATCAGGCACCTGGCTGGTCTTATTTCGCCGGCAAGGTTGACAGTGAGGAGAACCTGAAGAAAGTCGGCATCTCTTACGCCATTGTCCGCCCAACCGTACTGTTCGGCGGTGGCCGCAATGTGCTGGTCAACAATATCGCATGGATGCTGCGTTACCTACCCGTTTTCGGTTACTTTGGTTTGGGCAAGTACCCCATTCAACCGGTTCATGTTCGTGACGTAGCTCGAATCGCCATCGAATTGGGTGCCGGCAATGAGAACATCACCCGAGATGCGACTGGCCCGGAAACATTCCGCTACAAGGACTTCGTCAAACTCATTCGTAAGAGTATGGGGGTTCGTCGAATCGTCATGCCCGTCCCACCCCTCATGGGTTGGATGGCTGGCCAAGTCATGGGTCTGTTCCTCAAGGATATGGTCATCACGCGCGCGGAGATTAAGGGATTGATGCAGGGACTCGTGGCTTCCGATGAGGAACCACTGGGTGTCATCAAGTTCAGCGAATGGATCGAGGGCAAGGGAGATACCATCGGCCGAAAATACCACAACGATCTCAAGGAACGCAGATATTCCAAGTGAAAATCCTGCGGTGGGATTATCGTCTGCTTTCATCTTGAACACAGATATGAAGCCGGAGGAGATTGCAGCCATGTCCGGAGACGAGAAGTCCTGGGGCCTTGAGGAACTCGAAGCGACCATGCTTCCAAGCCACGCTGGTTCCAAGGAAGGGCGCGACGTTATTTTCTCGTGGCTCGCCAAATACCAAGAAGCGATAGCGAGCGGACAGAACGCCATCAACGGCACCGTCGGTAGCCTGTTGGAAGACAGTGGAGAACTCGCCGTCAACCCGGTGGTCTCCAAGACCCTTCGCGAACAAGCCGACCTTGAGATGAGTGCCTACGCACCTCTACCCGGTCTGCCTCACTTCCGCACCATGGTGCAAGAGTTGGCCATGGGTGACGGGCTTTCAATCATCCAGCAGCACGGTATTCACACAGATGCGATTATCACGCCAGGTGGGACCGGAGCGCTCTACATGTCCGCGCGAAACCTACTCGCACCAGGGGACGCCATCCTATTGCGTGGTTTGCATTGGGGTCCATACAACACGATTGCCAAAGAGTGTGGGATCACCACAGCGACTTGGCCATTGCACGGAGAGGAATCTCAAGTTGACGAAGAAGCCCTGATTTCAATGATTGACCAACTCATGAACGATCAGGACAATGTCCTGTCTTGGTTGAACGACCCGGCTCACAATCCAACGGGAATGTCGCTGACGGATGCCAATCGCGCGCGTGTATTGTCCATATTCGCCAAAGCGGCAGAAGACAATCCCGACAAGGGGGTCACCCTGTTTATCGATGGAGCGTATGCAGCCTATTCGAAGGAGCACCACGGCTGGGGCAATACGTTGGCAGAATTTGCCAAAGAATGTATTTGGCCAGGCAACATGTTGGTCTGCTTCGGTTTCTCAGCTTCGAAGAGTCACACACTATACGGACAGAGGTGCGGTGCTCTTGTGATGCTGCACCCCAATCGAGCGTTCGTCGACAAGTTGGTCGAAGTCATGCTACATACCGGTCGAGGAACTTGGTCCGGAGCGGCACGATTGCCACAGGCCACCTTGCATTCGATTCACTCTGACATCGACAAATACTTCGGTTGGCTTCAGGAAAGAGATCGTCTCCAGCAGATGCTCAACAAGCGACGTGAACTGTTCAATTCCCGCTGCGAGAAAGAAGGCGTTCCTTTGCTACCCAGCCATGACGGTTACTTCGCATTCCTACCGCATGAAACACCCGTGCCGATTGCACAGGCGGCGGCGGCCAGAGGATTGTATGTCGTTCCACTCAACGGCGGGATTCGAATTGGACTCTGCTCAATCCCGACCTACAACGCCGACCGCGCCGCAGGTATTTTGGCGGAAGCGTGGCGCATGAGTGCCTGAGGACAGGGGATGCAGGCAGTACCGTGGCAAGCCCACACTGGCCATGTGAATACTGGACCTTCGAAATGGTGGTCCTGGGGACTGGCCATCTTTCTGTCCATCATGGTCTTCTTCTCCATCATCGGCATCATCTTCTCTGCCCTCATTCCCTATGATCAACTCATGAATGATTGGAAAATGGAAGAACCGGGTGTCTATCCGACGAATGGAACCTCAGAGGAACAAGATGAGTGGAATTCCAGTAAGGAAGAATGGGACAATTATGTTGCGACAAAAAAAATGATGGAGGGCATCGATGAACTCAGTCCAATCCAAATCTGGGGCGGGTTAATCTCCAGCGTAATCGCAATCGTGGCCATCTTCATGTTGTTCCAATTGGACCCGAATGGGTACAAAGTCGCCTATGGCTGGCTAGGAATCACAACCGTCTCTCAGTTGTGGTATGCATGGAAAATACAACCAATCATGAACGAATATTACGCAACTTTTCCTGAGTTCCAGGATTCAATCTGGATGGACGTCCAAGCCGGAATGCAAATCGGTGGCACACTGGTCTGCAACATCTTCCTCCTATTGATTATCATCATGTGTTCGATCAAAAGTCAAGACAAAGGGGGAGTCGAGGTCAGTGGATTCCATCGCCCTGCGGAAACAACCTCCACTGAGACCCAACCTTGAAGGTCCGGCTCAATGGACAGATTGCTATGCAACCCACTGCTGCACAGAACATGATATTTTCAAACACCGAAACGATTCCGGGCATGACCATCACCCAATCACTGGGTGTGGTCACCGGTTCGACCGTGCGCGCCAAGAACGTCTTCAAGGACATTGGCGCGGCGTTCAAGAACATAGCTGGAGGCGAAATCAAAGCCTACACCGAGTTGCTCCAAGAGTCGCGCAATGAAGCTCTGTTTAGAATGCTGAATGATGCGGCTGCGCGCGGAGCCAATGCCGTGGTAAACGTCCGCTTTGCAACCTCTTCCGTCGCCGGAGGAGCGGCCGAATTGTTGGCCTATGGAACTGCAGTTGTCGCACAGTGAGGGTTTCTCATGGCTGCAGATGGAGAACCGATGATTGGGCTGATGATTTTTGCCGTGACGTGCGCATGTACCGTCGTCCCATGGCTGTTGAGTCTTATTGCAACCTTCTTGTACCAACCCCGGAAGAGGAAGGTGTTGCTCGAGCGAGAAGCACAAGCAGCCCTCAAGGGAGATGCGCTGACAACCCTAAGCAAACCATTTGGCAACCGGGAAATCAAGCAAACGAAAATGCTGATGGCGAACGTCGTTATGTCACCCAGTTGGGTACAAATGTGGATTGGTGGCATCATGAGTCTTTTTGGAGGCCAAATCAACGTCTTTACGAAGGTGGTTGATTGGGCACGTCGAGAAGCCCAACAACGGCTACGTGAGAAAGTTGCTGAGGAAGGATTTGATGAGGTTATTAACATGAGAATTGAAACCACCATGTTGACCACCACAAGGGGTGGGAAAGACAAAACATCAGGTGTTGAGATTCTCGCCTATGGAACTGCAATCAAATACTGAGGTGGGGTAGTGCAGCATCTGCGAACCAATTTGTTCATCGCATCGTGGACTCTGATTTTACTTGCCGCTGGCATTTCTGCTGGAATGCCTGGAGCGGGGGGGTTGGCGGTTGCAGCACCCGCAGGTATCGCTGGCAGTCTCATGTTAGTGTGGGCTATTTCGATGAAGGAAGAACCCAAGGGGATGTCCGAGAAGGAGATTTCCAAATGGACTCCTGATGCAGACCCACTCCCACCGGGCGCTGGTGGTTCTGTGATGTTCAGAGTGGACACCACCCTAGACGACCCGATCCGCACCAGTATACTGTGTGGATCTTGCGGTCATTTGGAGTGGAATGATGGCGCAAAACCGGCGTCATACGCTTGTGTCGGCTGTGGCCTAGAACTCTGGGAAGAAGAGGAATGAATGCCTCTTTCTCGCGGAACGGTCAAGAGCAAGAGGTGGAGAGGCCTCCTATGGAGGCCTGTGTGTGGAACTGTCCAACAACGAGAAACGGATGCTGAAAGCATTGCGCTCTCGACCCACTGACGTTTGGGGTTTGGATGAGGTCTTGGCTGCCTGTAATTGGGATGACCAAGCTCATGCTGCCGGTGCAGGATTGTCCTTGGCTGAAAATGGACTCGTCCATATTGAATCCACCAAGACGACGATTTGGTCACTTGGTCCCGAAGGGGCCGCAGCCCTCGAAAATGGGCTTCTTGAACAACGAATCTGGGATTGGTTGGATGGGCAATCCGGGGATGCTAGAGGTATGAAGGATCTCCAATCCAGTGGAGTGACCTCCAAGCAGGAGACAGGGGTTGGAATTGGATTGTTGAAGGGTCTAGGATGTGCACTTGAGAATGGCACCTTTGTTCTCCCTGAATCCACCGATGCTGCAATCGTCACTTTGGTGGCACGAAAATCCTTCTTGGAGCAATGCGAAAGCGGTGCCGATGAATCCGATCTTGATGCTGACCTTCTCTCTCATTTCCGAAAACGGAAAGGGTTGATTGAATCAACAGAAGGGACCACCCGGACTTGGACGCTGACGGATGCAGGTCGAAAATTATCTGATTCCAACCTTGATGAACGGTTGCAAGTGGTCCAAATTACACCTGAACTCCTGCAAGGTGAGGAATGGCGTGAAGCGGATTTCAAATCCTATGATGTGGGTTTGGATGCACCGGTTCCAGCAGGGGGTAGACCCCATCCAATGATGGCACTGATTGAGCGAATCCGTAGTATCTTCCTCGAGATGGGCTTCGACGAAATTGGGGGTGACTTCGTCCAGACCGCGGGATGGAACATGGATGCGTTGTTCATCCCACAAGACCATCCTGCCAGAGAAATGCAGGATACATTCTATCTGACCAATCCAGAAAAAATCCCAATCGACAAGAATCACCTTGAGGATTGGACATCCATTCACGAAAATGGAGGAGGGACAGGGAGTACAGGATGGGGTGGAACATTCTCTACCGAAGAGAGCCAAAAGGGGCTTCTGAGAACCCATACCACTGTGAATACAATCCAATACCTGGCCAATTCACCGGATGTCCCTTGCCGTGTGTTCGGGATCGGTCGTGTCTTCCGAAAGGAGACCATCGATCGAACCCATCTGCCTGAGTTCCACCAAATTGAGGGGATCATCATGGAACCGGGGGCAAGCCTACCAATGCTGGTGACCACACTCAAGACATTCTACGAGAAAATGGGATACCCAGAAGTCCGTGTTCGACCAGCCTATTTCCCTTACACGGAACCTTCGCTTGAGGTTGAAGTCAAGTGGCGTGGACAGTGGCTCGAATTGGGTGGCGCTGGGATCTTCCGCCCTGAAGTGACTGAGCCTCTGGGTTGCCAATGGCCTGTTTGTGCTTGGGGCATGGGCCTAGAGCGATTGGCCATGCTGGTGCTCGGATTGGACGATATTCGCCAGTTGTATATCTCTGACCTTGAATGGCTACGCAATCAACCATTGTTGTGACCGGATAAATCATCGAGATACTGTTGGCCGTAGTACTCCCATTGTTCCATGGTCCACCCTTCAGGTAGACCTGTTTCTGGCAGGGGTGGACCTTGAATCACATCGGCCATCTGTGGCATTGCGTCCCATTCAGAATCTCCTTTTGGTGAGCGCATGAACAAAGCGATGGCGGAAATGAAGACGATGAGAAGACCCGTGGCCGCGATGATTGCGGTATAGAGCATCTTGGAGTCGGAGGATTCTGAATCTTGAGCTGCCGTGCTTTCTGAACCATCATCAACCGATGCATTCTCAGTCGCATTTTCTTCAATGGGAAGTGGGGTTTGATCACAATCATCTGGCACACCATCGGCATCTTGATCCATCGTATCGTTGAATCCTGCACAAAGGTCCTCTTCATCGGATACACCATCGGCATCGGAATCAATCAATGAATCACAGCCATCGGGCACTCCATCGGCATCGACGTCGATTGTGTCATCGAATCCTGGACAGATGTCTTCGTCATCTGCAATCTCATCACCATCCGAGTCAATCAGCAAATCACAGCCATCCACGACCCCATCACCATCTACGTCGACTGAATCATTGTGGCCATTGCAAGCATCGCTAGAGTCGGAAACCCCATCTCCATCGGTATCGATGAGGTCATCACAGCCATCCGCGATTCCATCAGCATCTACGTCGATATTGTCATCTGATCCCGGACAAGCGTCTTGGTCATCCCCCACACCATCGCCATCTGAATCCAGTAGGTCGTCGCAATCATCGGGGATGCCATCTGCATCGGCATCAATGGTATCATCAAAGCCTGGACAGAGGTCTTGAGCATCTTCTACACCATCGCCATCCGAATCGACAAGTTCGTCACAACCATCAGGGATTGAATCCGAATCAACATCGATGGAATCATCGAATCCACGACAAATGTCTACATTGTCTTTGACACCATCTCCATCGCTATCATCGATGCAACCATCACCATCTGAATCCCAAGGTATGGATTCCTCCTTGTT
>CAZXVR010000089.1:0-5126 GCA_964644485.1 uncultured Candidatus Poseidoniales archaeon
ACAGTGAATCGATTTGGCAACCGATGAAACCAATCAGTGTCACACTTAGAATGAACTCAACCGGTTTGGTCAATGCATCTGCTCCGACCAGAAGCCCAAGCCCAGCTCCAATCAATGCGATCAACAATGCTCCAGAAAGCGCGGCCAATTGCCCATTCGGGCTGAAACCACCATTGACACCTCGCTCACACTTTTTCATGGTTGTAATCATGTAGACACGCTCATCCAAGGCCCCAAACTCACTCGCAAATGTATCCGAGGCGGCCACAGCGACGGCCGCGACATAGACGGGGAACAGGGTTTGCCAATCCTCAGTTATCAAGGCCAGAATCGAAACGATGAGTGGCACACCACCGTTTGCAACAACATTGGTCCAATCTCGCTCACCCTCGTCACCCTCATGGAATCCGAGTCCACGTTTTTCTTCGTATCTCCATCGCGTCGCTGCAAATCCAGCACAAAGGAATGAGAGCAGAATCACCAACCAAGTCCAGTGGCCACCGATCGCAACCCCCAAACCGAGTGCAGCAGCGGCCCAAGTCCCGGTTTCATTGAGGATATGGCGAACGCGACTGACAATCATCAATATCAGAATTAGGGCAAATGAAATCACCAGATTTATCTGGTCAATTCCACCGACCATCTCAAACTCCATGATGTCCCTCCAGCACCTTGAAACGCCTATGGCGGTTGAATGTTTTCACCATCGATGCCTGAACATACAGACTCTTTCAGAGTCTCTGTTGCGTCAACTGTGCCAATTGGGCCTGATATTCGTCTACTTCGCTACCGTCGGGAGCATCCCGGACACTGTGGAGAAGGCCTGTTCCAATAATCCAAATCGCAGCAATCATCATTATTATTAGAATCAAATATAGCACGACAAACGTCAAATCAGACATTCCTGAATTCTCCGCGAAGATTTCAAAGATTGTCAATATTCCATTCCACGATGCGTGACCGATCATTGCCAAACACAAACCAAGGCCAATTCCCTGAGGAAGTGGTATCTTTATCCACGGCTCTTTTTGGATAATTGGTGCAGAAGGCATCCAAATCTCAACACCCGAAGGTCCCACAGATACGCCACTTTCTGAAATTTGACCGGGCGTTTCAATGAGTTCACCGGTCTTCTTGTCAATCAATTTCCACTGTGCATCTTTGACCTCAGGCGGTCTAATATTCAATCCGATTTCTGCCGCTCGTTGCAATTCAATTGCCCGATTCCGCATGAGAAACCAACCCATCGCAGCGCCGGTCATTCCAGTCCATACGGCATGTCCTGGAATAGAACCTATGCCGCGAATAAGCATTGTCAACGGATTTCCAAATGTGAGGGGCCCGATGTACATCAAATTCTCGAGAATGGCAAATCCCAATCCAACGGTAAACCCAATCTGGAATCCATGTTTTGGAGATTTGATTTTGGATGCAAAAAACCAGATGGCTCCGGCTTTGCACAATTCCTCACCTACAGGGGCGGAAATGCAAGCACCTAACCTTTCTAAACTCACCACCGATATATCGGGTGCGAACAATAAGACAATTTCTACGAAGATTATACTGTTGATGAATAATGCGGGGATTGCAGACAACACCCCTGCAATCAGCCACGCCTCTGCATCACGTCTGCGAGTTGGCAATCCAATCCTCTTGGTCGAATGAGACCACCAACCCATGACTGGGATACTAAATCCAATGATGATTGTCGGAATTAGGAGTAATAACGCAACACCCTGTGCTATGAAATCTCCAACATAGAGCATATACCACAATCCTACAGAGCATAGTACTGTGACTGTGAACACAATCCATGCTGCGGAACTAGAAGGCACATCCAAGACAGAATCATCTCGCATCAAGTGACGATCCAAACGAGTGGTCATCGGCGTTTGCAGCGAACCTGCATGTGATGTGATGACATGCAATTGTTGCCCAGTTGAATCTGGAACAGCCCTTTCCAGCAAAACAGCCCTAGGGCGACGCATAGCGATGACTCCAAGCATACAGGGTATGGAGCAAATCAAGGATACTGCACCGGACAGTGAATCACCATAAATTGACGAACCCCAGCCATAAAAAAGGAAACTTTCAAACAAAAATAAGAGTATAACAAGCAACACGATTCGACCATACATACGCCATGGACGGGAAGGTCTGGCCATCTGCAAATTGGATGGTGGAGGCGACAAAGGGACCGGTTCAGGCGTCACCAAAGTCATCCCTTGAGGGATTTCCATCATCATCGGTGTTTGTGCCACAGCAACCGGTACCTGAGTGGGATTGGGTCCTTGTGGGGTGCTCGGTTGCATAATCTACGCTGAACACGGTAGCATTTGAGGGTCCCGCTCAGCTCGCCCATCAATCAGGCGGCAAGGCCGCTAGCATAAGCACATCATCACTGCGGGAAAATAAACGAAGTGATTCCCATTCAAGAGTTCTCTGCTCATCTGCCCAGCAAACCGCCGCATTCCGTGCAATAGATTTCGCTCCGAGAATCATCACGTTTCATCGCAAAGCGTCCACAATGAGGACAAGGAGGCAAACCATGTCCTGAATTGGGTTCGCGATTTTTCCGCCGCCATCTGCGAATGATCGGAATTCGAGGCCAACCTCGTTTCGGCTTGCGAACCTTGGGCATACGCCTCCGTTTCGCGCGCCATCTTTACGGTTTACGCTACTCAATCGTGTTTGGCCGCCCAAGCATCCTCAACCGAGAGTGCCTTGTTCTTGAGTGGGATGATCTTTCGATAGACCTCGTCGGGTGCCCTGACCTCTCCTTCCACGGTCAGCAAGGCTGCCAAAGAGATGCCGAAGTGTCCTTCATTCTCTACCAAGAGTGGTTCCAGAATGGCCCAGTCCGCTGGCGTGAGTTCAGTGAAGTCCCCACCATTGAGTTGGCTTGCACTGAGCCGATCATGTGGGTCGCGAACATAGATTGCGCCCCCACTTGACAAACTGAACAGGTTGCCACCAGGATACGGTGTTTCCATCGCGTGAATCTCACCCTTTTCGTCGTATTCAATACCATTGATGATGACGAATCCTCCACCTTCGAGGGGGTCCCCTGCCATGAACGATTCAGCCAGATAATCTAGGGCTGTACCATTGACGACCAACTTTGGGGTGCCGACACTATTGATCATTGGGCGGCCCGCTGCATTGCCTCTGATGAATAACTTGCCACCTTTGGCACCATAGCCATAGCATTGGCCAACATCACCATGGACGACGGTTGTTCCGCGCTTGTGGATTTGACCGATTTGGTCCTGCCCATTTCCATGCATGTGAATGGTCATTCCATCATTGCCACTGCCGAGATAATCGCCGACACTTCCGTAGACATCGATTCTCACATCGTCGGTATCCATTCCGAATCCATTGCCGATGAAGCGGTGACCTTGACATAGAATCACATGGAAATTTCGCCAACCACACTCGTGAAGACCGATGAGCTCTCGAGCTAGACTATCTTGACCTTCGATGGGGTAAGGGCGAGCATCGACAACAATCGCTTGCTCAACGCTTTCAGGTTCGGGTCTGTGTCCTGGGACCTTCTGGCCGACGAATTGCGAGCAAGGTGTGGATGCACTACCCATCAGAATCTCTACCAAGGCATCTTCGACGTGATCCAACCACCGACTTCGACGCAATTTACCAGTTGAATAGCACCTGTCGAGGAGAAGTTGTAGGCAATGAATGGCCTCACTCCGACTGACCTGTTGAGAATAGGTGTTGATTTCGGAAAGCATGGTTTTCGCAGCGGCCCAATCCATCGTTTGGAGTGCTTCTACACAGGCTTCGAACCGTCCGACTGAATCTCCTTCTTCGGGCCAATTCACCTCACAGGTCATCGCTGAATCCATGACGGTAAAATCACCGGCAGGGTGAGTATCCACCAACCCGCCGAACTTGTCGGTCATCACCAACTCAAAACTCCCATCCTCTTGCTTGTTGACATCGAAAAGGAAGGCTCCTCCGTCCGTATATGACCCACCACGAGCATTCCAATATCGATCGCATCGTCGCCAGAAGCGACTGTCTTCGGCTGACAGACTTTCCATAACAGCATCAATTACTTGTTTTTCACTTGCACAGAATGCGATTGCAACCTCTCCTCGCTGGTAGGCGAAGACTTGAGGTCGAAGCATACTGGTGTCGGTGATTCCAATCAAGCGGTGATGACCCTTCCCTGCACCTTGAGCGATGATGAAGAACCAAGGCCCATCGGGTGAGCCGTGGATGTGTGTCTTCTGAATTGCCTCGTAGATTTTCTGCTTCTCTTCCGGTAGCATGACAAAATCGAGTTCGCTGGTCGGTGCCAATGATTCAATCAGGTATTCCATTGGATATCCATAGACACGGTGATGCAGGTCAAAACCCAGTGCGGCCACTTCTGTATCTGTGAAGAACAATGGCTCCATTCCTCTTTGACCCAGATAATCCTTGACCGAGACATAATTGCTGAAGTCACCATTGTGGACCAGTGCAACATCGATTCCTTGACCGAATGGGTGAGCACCACCCGGGTGTGTGACTCGGCCACGAGTTGGGTATCGGTGATGACCGATCCAAACGTGAGAAGTGAAATCGTCCAAACAATAGTACTTGATGACGTCTTCAGCATAACCTACAATCTTCAGAATGAGCATGTCTCTTCCATGACTCAGAACGAAAGCATCCGCACGACCATCTTGAGCGTAGAATTCAACGTTGAGTTTGTGTGTATTTCTGTAGACATATTCGGAATGAATCGCTTCTTCATCCTCAAAGTCACCAGGACTCATACCACTCTCTTCAAACATTTCAGCGATTCCGGCTTCGGTCGGCTGAACCCAATAGCAGGTCACTGCAGGTGGGCACACTTCGAGCGCAGGCAAACTAGTCCAGTCTTCAAGAACTGGCATGTCGAAGGTGTGTAGGACATCAAAGGCAGGGTGGATGTATTTTGATTCCACTTCCTCACGGAACCCATCGTTGACCCAAGCGATGGCGACAAGGTAGGCGTTCTCAAGAACATCTTGTGTGGTCGCAAACTGTGCAGGATCGAGCCCTACCATCGCAACACCACCACCCTTTCCATTGCCACGATTTCTCATCTGCTCCAATGAACGGAATAGATGTCG
>CAZXVR010000089.1:5226-6892 GCA_964644485.1 uncultured Candidatus Poseidoniales archaeon
CACCCTTTCCATTGCCACGATTTCTCATCTGCTCCAATGAACGGAATAGATGTCGACCGGCAATTGGGACTTCACTTGCGAGTCCAACCACACCACAGCCACCTTCAGCAGCATCTGCATCATTCATCTCAATTTTTGGCAAAGATTCGGTCAGCATTTTGCGCGCCTTGACAACCGCTTCGGGATTTTTCGGAACGTCACCTCGCGGGCGTCCGATGACGTCACGATATTGGGTCTCGGTTCCGGGTTTGTTGGCATGCATCTTACTCACCTCCTGCAATGTAGCGAAGTAAATCTGTTCGACCGCGAAGTTCTCCAACATTGGACAATCCCAATCCGCGCAAAATTTCTTTCAATCTACTGGCCAAAGCTGTGTAATATTTGTCGAGGCGATCCGCACCCCATGCCTGCTGAACCCACTCTTGCAATTCTGCATCAGTTGTGGTCAAACCCCATGGGCATCCTCGGCCGCTGGGGCCACCTTCACAGTTTGAGCATCGGGTACAACCCATGGCGACCAAATCGCTGGTTCCGAGAACACAACCATCCGCTCCTAGAGCAATCGCCTTGGCAATATCATCCGCAGTTCGAACACCACCACTCGCGATGATGGTCACATTGTCTCGAATGCCTTCTGTTTGCATGAATTTGTGGACTTTCGGAATTGCCAATTCAATCGGCATTGCAATATTTTTCTTCGCGATTTCTGGCGCCGCTCCAGTGCCTCCAAAGCCACCGTCTAGGTGGACGATGTGGGCACCAGCATAGTACGAGCCAACGGCCACCATGTCCACGTCGTGTGGTGTACTGACCTTGACCGACATCATCGCCGTTGGGTTGACGGTCTTGATCCAATCCAGGTGTTTCATGTGATCTTCCACAGAATAGGTCGAGTGGAAGGGGAATGGGCTGAATAGGCTGACAAATGGCACACTGCCACGCATCTTTGCCACCTCTTCACCGGCCTTGGTCGCCAACAAATGGCCACCCAGTCCAGGCTTTGCGCCTTGGGCATACTTGAATTCGACAATCGGTGCAGCTTGGATTGATTTCTCTTCGACACCGAAGTATCCCGTCGCTACTTGTGTGATGACATGTTCTGCACATTCGTAGAGTTCAGGTGGATAACCACCTTCACCAGTGGACATCAGTGTATTCCACTTCTTGGCGTTCAGAGCACGCGACATCATGACATTGACCGATACCGAACCGTAAGACATACCGCCACCATACCATGGCACATCGATGGTTCGCTTGTGCCGGTCATCACCACGCCGATTCAATTCGAGCGTAATGTCAACTTCGGCGTCTGCAGGCAACTGCTGATCAGTGGGGAGTTCTTTGAAAGCCAACTTGTCAAAGCCGCCGCCGCTGCGGCCGGTTTTGTAGTTGAGATGGTCTGGGCATTCGCCTGTTTCTGCCATATACCAAGCGCTGGCGATCAACTCATCCGTCCATCGCGCATCGCCAAGGGCTTCTGGCAAATCATATGCTGTATCAGGGAACGCACGCTGATGGAATCCATCGTGCATCAAATGGTGCGTTTTTTCCAATAATTTTGGACTTGGTTTGGGCCACTCTTTTGCCATCAGTGTTCACCTCCTGGGAATCCTTCAATGTCACCGAAGGCTTCCGCCTCCAAATGCCCACACCACATCGCTCGACC